>NZ_JBQFPJ010000010.1:0-162033 GCF_056534475.1 Ruegeria sp. D4 | reverse complement strand
TGCTGTTGGGCCTGCCGATCACCGAGCGCGCATATGGCCCCGAGAACCTGACTGGCAACTACGCCATCATCGCGTTTCATTCGCCCTTCTGTTACGGGGTTGGCATCACGGTCATGGAGATCATCCGCAACCGTGGGAACGGTGGTGCGCATATGGCCCGGTCCGTTCTCACGGCCATGTTCCGCAACGCGCTGATTCTTGGGATTGCACTTGGCTTTGTGGTTAATCTGTCCGGGTTTGCCGTTCCGGCGGTCGTGGACGAGGCTTTGGGGCTGATCACCCGCGCCGCTCTGCCCGGCGCGCTTTTCGCTCTGGGCGGGGTGCTGGTAAAATACAAACCAGAAGGTGACTTTCGTACAATCGGTTTTGTCTGCTGCATTTCTCTGGCCCTGCATCCGGGGCTTGTCTGGCTGTTCGGCTCAGCGGTTGGCCTGCCGCAGGATCTGTTCCGCTCGGGCGTTCTGAATGCTGCGATGGCACCGGGCTTCAACGCGTATATCTTTGCAAACATGTATGGTCGCGCCAAACGTGTTGCCGCGTCGTCGGTTCTGATTGGCACCGCGGTTTCGATCCTGACAGTCTGGATGTGGCTGACCCTTTTAGGGTGATCCGGCATTGACAATCCGCACCCGGAAAACACCTATCGCGATATCACACAGGAGACCCGGCAATGCCTCATGCTCTTATCGTCGCTCATGGCCAACCATCGGACCCGCCCCCGGCCGAGGCCGCGCTCGCGGCGTTTGCTGATCAGGTCGACAGGCTGGCGCAAGGCGTCACGGTCCGATCGGCGACATTGGCCGCCCCGGGGGCATTGGAGTCGCGGTTGGCCGAGCTGCCTGAAGATGTTGCGATTTACCCCCTGTTCATGGCCAAAGGCTGGTTTGTAACGAGTGCCCTGCCGAGGCGGATCGGCGAGCGCAGTGCCCGTATTCTGGACCCTCTGGGCATTGATCCGGACTTGCCCGAACTGACCGCCAGGTCGCTGCTTGCGACGATGTCGGGGAAGAACTGGGAAACCAGCACGACGGATTTGGTGATTGCGGCCCATGGTTCCGGACGCAGCCGCAACCCTTCTGCCGTGACAAACAGTTTTGCTGATCAGTTGAGGGCGCATTTGCCCTTCCGCTCTGTCCGTGTTGGATTTGTCGAGGAACCGCCCTCTATTGCCGAATCCGCAACCGGACTGGGCGAACGTGCGCTGTGTCTTCCGTTTTTTGCCTGCACCGGTGGTCATGTTCTGCAGGACGTTCCAGAACAATTGCAGCAAGCCGGTTTCCAAGGTGTTACATTGCCCGTGATCGGAGAGCTGCCTGAAATTCAGTCTCATATCGCGGATGTTCTGACCCGCGAATGCGCCGCATGACAGGCCTGTTCAAAAAATCTGCACCGTTTCGGTTTCAACGCACATCTGCCGAACAACTGTTGTCCGATACAAAGCTAAAAAAGCCGAGTGACGCCTCAGCTATTGCGGTTTGGCCATGTGTTCGCATTGGGCCGCGTTGGCAAGGTCGGAATAAAGGTGATGACGGGACTTGCCGTTTCGCTTGGCCTCGTACAAGGCCTGATCAGCGGCATGCAGTATTTCGGCAGACTTGAGGATATCAAACTGTGTGGAAATCGCCGTTCCAATGCTGGCTGAAATCCGACAGGGGTTCTGATCGAAACTCATCGGCTCGCGAAGCCTGCCGATCAAACGGCCTGCAATCGCCGACAGCTTCTTTTCATCCGTCAGGTCCCTAAAAACAATAACAAACTCATCCCCACCCATTCTGACAACCGCATCATCGCTGCGTGTCTCTTCAACCATGATCCGCGCGGCCTCTTGCAGAACAAAGTCACCGGCCGCGTGTCCCAACTTGTCGTTCACGGACTTGAAGAAGTCCAGATCAAGGTGCATCAGGGCAAAATCGGTTTGCGTCGATGCCATCTGGCCCAGTATGTGATCCATCGCGCGACGGTTTTTCAGGCCGGTCAACGTATCGGTAAAGGCCTGTTCTTCCGCCGCCACCCTGGCGTCCTGAAGGCGCCGGTTCAACGATCGCGACGCCTCCATCGCTGCGGACTTGGCCTCGACCAAATAAAGAAGCTCAATCGCAAGTTCAGCACCGGAAAAATCTGCGCTGGTCAGCGCGTAGTCGCGAACAGCATCTAGGATCGAAATACCAAACGAAAGGTTGATCACCGCGCCACCTTGATCCGGCAGCGGGGTTATCAGCCCTTTCAAAGCCGTGCGTGGTTCATCGTGAAACCGCAGGTGCAGCTTTGCACCCGCCATGGACATCAGAACGGGAACGGTCGACACGGTCCGGGGGCGGACCAATTCAAACAAGTCTAGAAAATTCTGCCCGGCCATTGCGCGTTCCGGCCGGAACTTTTGCAGCGTCGGTCCGACCTGAACAATCCGCCCGTCATTGTCCAACAACAAGAACATCGGGCAAAGAGTTTCAAGCAAGACGCCCAGACCCCGCACATCCATCATGGTCTTCGCGCCCCAAGTTCAAATTGACGCCCTTCGGCAAAGGAACTCTCCACCAGGGCAATTGTAATGACATCAGCGTCCCCCTGTACGCCGTCATGGGACAGTATCACCAAAGCGCCGTAGTCATCCGCCATGGCTCGCAAAACTCCGACCATGACACTGGAGTATCCCGGCAAGCCCGGAAAACAGTGCAACTGGTATTCAGCGCCGGACAGTTCACGCAATTCAAGCGCGGGCAGAGACAGGTCGGATACCGCCAGCCTGACCCGGTCGGACAAGTCGTCCAGGGAATGCAGAAACTCCACGTACGTCACGCCGCCAAAACGCAGCAGGCGCCGCAACCCTTCGGTATTCGGATGCGAGACAAGATATGTCCCAAGATCTTCAAGCATTTCGGCACGCGTGCGGTTCCGATCGGCGCACAGCGCATCCAAAACCCGCAGCGGCGTGTCCGTATCATAGACAAGCATCGCTTCGAACTCGACAAACCCGAGTTCAGCCGCCGCGGCAACGCGCAGCCAGCATGCCTGCCCATAGGTCGCGCATACGAAGGACTGTACCGCCCGGTTGATCAGACCATGCATCAATTGCCCCGGATTGATTTCGCGTTCAATCTGGCCAGATAATCCTTAACAAATACCCAATACCCGCTGCGAAACCGGAAATAGTGCAGCCATTCGAATTCCTAGAAATCCGTGGGCGCGCCACCTTCAGATTTACGCCGCGCGACAAAGTCGGCCAATTCTTCGCGAATGCCCTCATCCAATGCAGGTGGTTCAAAGCTTGTGATGATTTCCTTGAACATGTGATGCGCGCGCTCGGCTGTCCAGATGCCACCGGCCGCCGCCCAGCCTTCATAGTTCTTCCAATCACTCAGAAACGGCTGGTAGAACGCGGTCGAGTACCGGTCCTGTGTGTGCTGGATACCAAAGAAATGCCCGTCGTTACCAACCGCCCTGATCGCATCCAGCGCGATCTCGTCCGGCCCTGTGGCGCTGATTTCTGGCTGCATATATCTTTGGATCTGCTGCAGAATCTCGCAATCCATGATGAATTTTTCAGGGCTCGCGATAAGGCCGCCCTCAAGCCAGCCTGCAGCATGGTAGACCATGTTCGTTCCCGACTGCACCGCCGCCCACAGCGAGTTCGATGTCTCCCATATCGCCTGCCCATCCGGGACGTTTGCAGCACAAACACCTGATGAGCGCATCGGCAGTCCGTAGAAACGTGCCATCTGCCCGGTCATTTGCGTCGACCGCATGTACTCCGGCGTCCCGAAGGCCGGAGCGCCGGACTTCATGTCTACATTTGAGGTGAAGGTTCCGATCACACAGGGAATACCAGGACGTACATACTGAAACAACGCAATGGCACACAGTGCTTCGGCCAGCGACTGCGCGACTGCCCCGGCCATGGTCACGGGCGCCATGGCCCCCGCCAGGGTAAATGGCGTTACCACAATCGCCTGCCCCCGACGGGCCAGTCGCAGACAGCCATCAATCATCGGGAAATCGTGCTTGAGAGGTGATGTCGAGTTGATGTTGGTGTACATCCGCGGCTTCGACTCGAACTCCTCATGGCTGAGGCCGCTGGCGATGCGCACCATTTCCATGACATCTTCCACGCGCTCCTTACCCAGCGAATAGGCGTGCATGGCCTTGTCGGTCAGGGTCAGCTTGTCATACAGCACGTCCAGATGTCGCACACTGGCGTGAATATCCACCGGCTCGACCGGATAGCCGCCAGCAAAATGGATACAGTTGAAGTACTGCGTCAGCTTCAGCAGGTTCCGGCACATCTCGCGATTCCCCGAAACCTTGGTGCCGATCTCCATATCCCAGTAGTTCGGCGGCGAAGAGACGTTCCCGAACAGCATGGTCTTGCCGCCGACTTCGATCGTTTTGTCCGGGTTTCTAGGCGTGATGGTAAAGCTTGACGGCGCTTTGGCGATCATTTCCATGACAAAGTCGCGCCCCATGCGCACATTGTCACCGTTGATGGTACATCCTGCTTCGCGCAGAATGCCCAGCGCCTCCTTGTTGTAGAACTCGATACCGATCTCTTCGAGTATTCGCATCGCGCCCTCGTGGATCGCCTCGATCCCGGCCTGATCCAGCGGCTCGGTGGGTCTGTCGATATTGACGGGTGGGTTCCACGGCATCTGATCGATGACTGCGCTGCCCCGGCGAGCTGCGGCTCCCGAACGTCCACCACTTCTGCGTCTGCGCGTATTGCTGTCGGCCATTTGTTCCTCCGAGGCTTTTTATCAAAAAGCCCCGAAGTCTGGAACATGGCCGCTCTGTCTGCGACAGGTTGTGTCGGTTTCTTATTCCAAACCGCCGAAATCCGCTCAGATCGACCGATTTTCCGCCAGCCAAGCAGGAATATGTCCGATATCCGGCAATACAACATCGGCCATCGGCGCGAGCGTTTCAGGGCCTGCAAGACCGGTCAAAACCCCGATGGTGGTCATGCCGGCGGCGCGGCCTGCCTGCAGGTCATGCAGGCTGTCGCCAACCATGACCACATTCGCCGGGTCCACACACACTTGTGCGGCAAAAGCCAGCAACTGGCCCGGTCCCGGTTTGCAGCCGTGGCCGCTGTCATATCCCGCGACAAAGTCGAAATGATCCCGGATTCCAACGGATGACAAATGCTCCAGCGCGGGTCTTTCACTGTCATTGGTGGCAACGCCCAGCTTGAAGCCGGCTTCCCGTAGCTGTTCCAGAAAAGGCACAAGCGGAACGGCCGGTGCCTGTGGGGCCGCGGCGGATTCCTCGTCGATCAACTCGATCAGGGCCTCGCAGGTCATCTCGGGCAAATAGGGAAGAAGCGCTTCTGCAATTTCCACAACGCTTGCGGCAATTACGATGCTGTCATCCGAATAGGCCCCCTTCTCGGGATCAAACCCGATCACCAGCGCAAGTTCCTCCGCTTTTGATTTGTCACCCGATGACAGACGCAGCAGCAGACTGCGCCCAAATGTGCCCCAGGTGTTTGCAAAGTCAAACAAGGTACCGTCCTTGTCGAACACGATGGCGTTTATTGGCATTGGGGCTCCTGCAAAAAAGTCGTCTCAGGTCCAGTGAACATCGGCTTCGCCGGACAACGCGGCGCGCGCCTGACCCGGCAAGTCATAAGGGACCGAATTGGCATCACAAAAAGCGATCACCCACGAATCGTCAAGCATCAGAAACTCAAGAACCGACGCCATGAAATCCGGCTCGCCAGCGCGGGCGCGCAGATCGCCGACCGATGCACCGGTCGAACCCAGAAACACCGGTAGAAGTTCCTCGTTACCGACAAGCCAGGTCAGCACATTCAGCGCCAGAGTTTCCGCCGAATTGCCGGAGATTGCCATATTCAAGCCTCGGATCAGAACTTGGAAAGGGTTTGTTAACCAGACTCATAAACACTTTGGCAGCACATGCAATCAACGGTGAACGAATATGTCCGTGCAAGGAACGATCCTTGTCCTAGACGAGGCCTCGACCAATCGCATCATGCTGAAGGTTCAGCTTACGGCGGCATGGTATCACGTCGTTCAGGGTGAGAAGCTTGAGGGGCTGACACCCCTATTGCGCCGTGTGCGGCCGGATCTGGTGCTGACGGCGCTCGCGCTGGCAGATGGAACCGCCGCAGATGTAAAGCGGTTGATTCAGAACATTCCGGATCTTGGAGACATCCCCGTTGTCGCCATCGCCCCGCAGAATGACAAAGCGGCCCGGCTTGAGGCGCTGTCTGCCGGGTTGGACGACGTTCTGGCCCATCCGTTCAAGGACAATTTGCTGATGGCGCGGGTTCGCAGCCTGCTGCGCATGCGCGCGGACGTGCAGGACCTTCAGTTCAAGGAAGATACGCTTCCCATCGGCTTCGCCGAACCTCCCGCCACATTGATCGCACCAACCGCGCCATCGCGGGTCGCAATTCTGGCCCCGTCCCACCGCACAGGTGCGTCGTGGTGCCGGGCTCTGCAGCAGCAGACGCATCATTACCTTTCCAAGCACACCCAATCGAACCTGAAAGACATCCTGTCAGGCCCTGTTCCGGATGCAATTGTCGTGGACCTGAACACCGCGCCTTCTTCCCTCAACGTTCTGGCAGACCTGAGATCGCGCAGCGCCACACGACACACCGTCCTGATCGGCGTTCTGGACAAAGAACACGCGCCCAATGCAGCCGAAGCGCTGGATCGTGGGGCCGACGCAGTTTGCCTGGGCGACTTCTGCGCACGTGAGATTGCGCTGCGACTGGACAGTCTGATTGCCCGCAAGTCCCGCACCGATCAGATGCGCGCCTCATTGCGTCGCGGACTTGCTGACTCATGGGTCGACCCGCTGACAGGTCTAAACAACCGCCGGTTTGCGATGCAGGCCGTTGGCCATATCGTCCGGCGATCCCGGCACACCGGCCGTGGGTGCGCTCTGATGCTGGCCGACCTTGATCACTTCAAGGCAATCAATGACCGGTATGGTCATGCCGCCGGAGATCATGTTCTGACCGAAGCGGCCAGACGCATGCGAAACGCGCTTGGCCCCCGCGGCTTTGTCGCCCGTTTCGGAGGTGAAGAGTTTATGATCGGGGTGCCTGACGCAACCAATGCGCAGGCATTGAACCTAGCAGATGCGATGTGCAGATCGATTCGCGAAAGGCCCTTTTCGCTGCCGGACCAGAACGGGTTCACCCAAGTCACGACCAGCATTGGCCTGAACGTGTTTCGGCCCCCTTACCCGCAATACCAAACCGAACACGCGCTTCTGGACAGTTTGATCAAATCCGCAGACAAAGCTCTTTATGATGCGAAATAAGCCGGTCGCAACCAGATCAGCACCCGGCAAAGCGCGGCGTAACACCGGTTTCAGCGCGCTTTAGTCCTTTTTCTTGTGCCAATGCCGACCGCGTTTTGTCACTTCGTCCAGCCGGTCGGCATACACTGCCCGTTCTGCATCGCTCATTGCGATGACGCGCGCCAGCCACTGCCCTTGCAGGGCACCCTGCAATTTCGCCGAAGCCCGCGCCTGCTGCGTCAGCAAAACCTCGACGGCGGCCGGATCGAATGGCACGGTTCGCAAGGCCTGGCTGAGAGCTGCGAAATCCTTTGACCTGTGCTGCGATCCCTCTTTGCGCAAACCGGACAGGTCCGACCGCATCGCAGTTCGCTCTGATTTGGGCAATGCCCGGTAAAGGGCCGATCCGAACCCCGGCGGCGCCTTGGCATGATCGCTGCCCTTGACCCTCATGAAGGTCCCCAAAGCGACACCGACAATCAGCAAGTTAAGGGCCAGGGACGCAGCCAGAAGTATCGGCATCCAACGGCGTTTTGGCTTGGGTGTTTCGCTCATTCCGTATCCTCCAGGAACACTGCATCCAGGTCCGCCACTTCATAGGTTGCGTCCTGCGAGAACAGATACGTCGCCGGGTCCGGCAGAAAGGCCGGAGCCGAGAACCCGATCCAGACACCCGCCGCACTGGCCGCGACCAGCCCGCCAAGGCCCTGCCAACCACCGATACCGTCCAGAAGGCGTTGCCACGTGCTGCGCCCCGGCGGGACAGGTTTGGCAAGCCGATCCAGTCGAACTTGTTCTGCGTCCGTCATAATCCGAACCGCCAGATCGTCCGGCAGGTGTCGACGCCCGGCTCTGGCCTGCGCAAACAGTTGATTCAGCTCGGTATCATCATCAGCCATCGTCATACCCCAGTTCGTCCCGACGCCCGGCAAGATATCCCGCCAAGGCGCGTTTTCCGCGTGCCGTCAGGCTTTCGACCGCTTCTACAGATATGCCCATGATCCCGGCAATCTCGGGGTTGGGCAGCTCTTCGATATGCCGCAATACAACTGCCTGTCGCTGCCGTTCGGGCAGATGAGACAGGGCGGATTGCAGCGCGTCTTTTCGGGCCTCGTCCTGCATGCGTTCAAACACGCTTGCGCTGGCATCCTCGGGATCGACACCTTCGGCCAGCCTGTCAGGCTGTTTCTTGCGGCGCAAGTCAACGCACAGGTTCAGGACCACGCGATACAGCCACGTTGAAACCTTTGCCTGCCCCGGCATCCAATCCGGCGCCATCTGCCAAAGGCGCATCATCGCGTCCTGCGTGACATCTTCGGCTTCGGCTCGGTTGCCCAGCATCCGCAGGGCGACGGAAAAACAGCGCGGGCCAAGCCGGTCGGTCAAAACAAGCGCCGCCGCTGCGTCGCCGGCGGCAAACCGCTCCAGCAACGCATCGTCACCGATTGCGTCCGCGGCGCAAGTCCCGCCGCGAACGTCTTGCGTTGAGGAGGTCAGATCCTCCATCCCGCATCAGCTGTCGTCAGAGTCTGCCTTGCCACGCTTCTTGTGGTGCCGACCCATTCTGCCTTTTGCATCCGCAAATTCCTGCTCCGAGATCGTTCCGTCATCATTCGCATCGATCCGGTCAAACATCTTGTCAGCCCGGCGCGGTTTCGGCAACTCATCCGTGGTCAGGAAACCATCGTTATTGGCATCGTGTTCTTCAAACATACTTGCAATGCGGTCGCTGGTCTTTTTCTGCACTGCCGCCTGCATCTCTTCGACGCTCAACTGGCCGTCCCCGTTGGCATCCGCATCGCTAAATCGCTGATTGCGATGGGCCAGCATTTCGTCTTTCGTAACCTGCCCGTCACCATTCGCATCCAGTTCCTGAAACGACACCGGTTCCCGGTTTTTCGACCCTGCGGCCAAAGCCGTTGTGCCTGTAATCGCAACTGCCGCAACTACAATTGCCGAAATGAACTTTGCGCTGTGCATGTCGTGTTTCCTTTTTTCGCGCGACCCCATTGCCGCTGCTTATGGTGTTAAAACGGGACAGCCGCAGATTTCCGTCGCAGGAAACCAAAAAATTTTTCAGACCATTTTTCGCCGGATGCGGTCATTGCGACGCACCCCCCTTTCAAGCAGACCCAAAGATGCGCAATATATGCGACATTCGAATGCGCGAGTTTTCATCATGACGGATCATACGATCGACACCACAACTCCTCAGGATCGTGAGACCTGGCCCGCACTGGTCAGAGGCTTTCGTTGCCGTTGCCCGAAATGCGGACAAGGCAAGCTGCTGTACAGCTACCTCAAGGTCAACGACAGCTGCGGCAATTGCGGGCAGGAACTGCACCACCACCGGGCGGATGATGGCCCTGCATACCTGACCATTCTGATTGTAGGCCACTTGCTCGCGCCCGCGCTGCACGTCTCATATGTGCACTGGCGCCCTGATCCGCTGACGATGGCCCTGGTTTTCGCCATTGGCTGTACGGTTCTGACCCTTGCCTTGCTGCCCAGGATGAAGGGGGCCGTCGTGGCCTATCAGTGGGCGCGGCGGATGCATGGGTTCGAACGGGCCCGGTGACGGACAGGCATGACCACAGACAAAACTGCAATTCGCAACGCGGCAACCGTAATTGTCCTGCGGGACAGAATGACCGAGCCATCAATTCTGATGGGCCAGCGCGGGGCCAAAGCGGCTTTCATGCCGAACAAGTTCGTTTTTCCTGGCGGCGCAGTCGATGCCGCGGATGGTGATGTTCCGCTTGCCACGCCGCTGACTTCAAAGTGCCACGGCCGTCTGGCCGAGCGGGCAGAGACAAATTTGCAGAATGCGCTGGCTTCCGCCGCGATCCGCGAGTTGTGGGAAGAAACCGGCCTGATCCTGGGGCAACCGGGCACCTGGCCGGGAGATATCCCTGAAGACTGGCAGGGCTTTGCCGAGATGGGTTTTCGGCCCTCTGCGCAAGGCCTGCAGTTCGTGTTTCGCGCACTGACGCCGCCGGGCCGCCCCCGTCGCTTTGATGCGCGGTTCTTTCTGGTTGATGCCGATGAGGTACAAGGCGATCTGGACGATTTCAGCCATGCCTCGGACGAGCTGTCGCACCTGCAATGGGTCAGGCTGGATCAGGCGCGTGATTTTGACCTGCCCTTCATCACCGAAGTTGTTCTGGCCGAGATCGCTGCACGGGTCGCGGACACATCACCCCCGGCCTCTGTGCCGTTTTTCCTGAACAACGAAGAGGCCAGCCTGTTTCTGCGTCTCAAGGGCTATCCCATGCCCGAAGCAGACTGACCCGTCCGCTTATTTCATCCGGCTGATGACAACGGTAACTTCGGGCTTTTTCCCGATCTCCGTTTTTGTGCTCTGACGAACGATCCGTCGCATCGCTTCTTCCAGCTTGTCATCATCGCGCAGGGTTTTGGCCTCGGCCCGCATCAGGAACTGGTTCAGATCCTCCTCCAGCACCTCGACCAGCGCCGCGCGTGACGACCCAAGCTCCGGCAGGCCCATGGTGTCACACCAGGGCTCGCCCAGCGGTTCATCTTCTTCATCCAGAATAACCGTCACAGTCACGTGGCCATTCAGCGCCATGCGAATCCGGTCTCGCACAACCCCATCCAGCGCGCCAATCTTGACGGTTCCGTCCAGATAGGTTCGACCGGTTTCCACGTAGTCCGCAACCTCGGGCGTATCCCCGGTCAAGTCCAGCATGGTCCCGTTCACGGCCAGCATACCGGTTCGGCCGCCCGCCTCGGCCAGTTTCGCATGTTCGCGCAGATGCCGGTGTTCACCGTGCATCGGGATGACCATCTTTGGGTTCATCAACTCGTGCACCCGCTCAAGGTCAGGGCGGTTGGCGTGGCCTGAAACGTGATACAGACCCGAACTGTCGTCCACCACGTCCACGCCCTTTTCGCTCAGCTGGTTCATGATGAAAATCACCCCCCGCTCGTTGCCGGGAATGGTTTTGGAGGAAAATAGAAACAGGTCGCCGTCCTTCAACTCAAGTCCGCGATACTTTCCACGCGCCAGCTGTGCGCTTGCGGCGCGGCGTTCACCCTGGCTGCCGGTCACGATCAGCATCAGGTTCTGACGCGGCATATCCACCGCCTCTTCGGCGCTGACGACGCGAGGGAAGTCCGAAAGGATGCCGGTTTCCGTCGCTGCCTCAATCATGCGGCGCATTGCGCGCCCCAGCAGAACAACGGACCGGCCGGCCCGTTGACCGGCCTCGGCCAGGGTTTTGACCCGCGCGACGTTTGAGGCGAATGTGGTCGCGACGACCATTCCGTCGGCCTCTTCGACCAGTCGTGTGATTTCGGGCCCGACTTCACTTTCCGAGCGTCCGGGATGGTCAGAGAATACGTTTGTACTGTCACAGACCAGCGCCTTGACGCCGGGATTGGCTACTTCGGCCCACAGATCGGGATCGAAGGCTTCGCCGACAACAGGGTTGGCATCCAGTTTGAAATCGCCCGTATGCACGATCCGGCCAGCCGGGGTGTCGATCACCAGCGCCGCACTTTCGGGGATGGAGTGTGAGACCGGCAAAAATCCGACCGTAAACGGACCCACCTGAATCTGTTCGGGCCAGGCAGACGCTGTGCGCACCGCGTCCTCCGGATGGCCGTATTCCTCCATCTTGCGGCGCGCGATATTGGCGGTGAAGGCCCGCGCATAGATCGGCGCGTTCAGCGCGTCATAACAATGCGCAACCGCACCAACATGGTCTTCGTGCGCGTGGGTCACGAATACCGCGTCCAGCCGGTCCGCACGTTCCCGCAGCCATGAGATATCGGCATGGATCAGGTCAACGCCCGGGGTGGTATCCATATCCGGAAACGTCACGCCCAGATCCACAAGGATCAGCCGTTCCTGCCCCGGTTTGCCATACCCGTAGACATAGGCGTTCATGCCAATCTCGCCCGCGCCGCCCAGCGGCAAATAGATCAATCTTTCGCTGCTCATGCCGAGCCGTTTTCCTTGTTGTAGCGATGTATCACAGTCAGACCGTGCATCGTCAGATCATCCTCGATTGCGTCGAACCCCACGTCGGCCTGATCGAACAGAGGCGCAAGCCCACCGGTTCCAACGACTTTCATCGGCATTCCGTATTCAGCCTTGATCCGGGAAATCAGCCCTTCGATCAGCCCGGAATAGCCCCAATACACGCCGGACTGGATACAGCCAACCGTATTTGTCCCGATCACTTTTTCCGGGCGGGTTATGTCGATATGCGGCAATGCCGCCGCGCCCTGATGCAATGCCTCAAGACTCAGGTTCACACCGGGGGCGATGATGCCGCCGACATAGGCACCATCTGCGGCCACCACGTCGAAATTGGTCGCAGTGCCGAAGTCCACCACAACGACATTGCCGCCATGCCGATCAAAGGCACCGACGGCATTCGCCAGCCTGTCCGGCCCTGGAACCGTCCCCTCATCCACGCGTGGGGGCACGGGCAGCAGACAGTCCGGCCGGCCCACGACCAGCGGGCGGCAATCAAAGAAACGGTCCGCAAAAACCCGCAGGTTGAACACCACACGCGGTACGGTCGAAGCGATGATGACATCGGTGATTTCCGCTTCGATCCCATAGTGTTTCACCAAGGTCGAGTACCAGGTGAAATACGCATCAGCCGTACGGGCGTGATGGGTCGATGTGCGCAGGGTGCACAGGAACTTCTCGCCATCCCAGATCGAGAAAACGGTATTCGTGTTGCCGCAGTCGATAGCCAGAAGCATGTACGCCTCCCTCAGAAAAACACATCGGCCGCAGGAATGCTCACCCGGCCTTTCGCGGTGTTTAAGACAAGGTTTCCTGTCGCGTCTACAGTTTCGAAGGTTCCAACCGTTTCTGACGCTGCGGTCCGGGCGGTAATAACCTCGCCCAACCGGGCCGCACGGGACAACCATGCCTTTCGGATCGGATCAAACCCAAATGTGACAAACTGCGTTTCGTACCGCGCATAGGCCGCGGCCATTTCCGTCAGGAAATCTTCGGGCGACACCTGCGCCCCTGTTTCCGACAACAACGATACGGGCCGAACAGCGCCCGGTTCGACCATATCCGCTCCCGGAGCTTCGGTCAGGTTGACGCCGATGCCGATCGCCAGATGCGACACCTCGCGCCCGTGGCCGGTGCTTTCCAGCAATATGCCGGCCATTTTACCGCCGTTCAGCAGAACGTCATTGGGCCATTTCAACGACAAACCGGTCGCCCGGCCTGAAACAGCGACGCATGCATCGAACAGGGCCAGAGCAGCCACAAAGCTCCGCAGGGCGGATTGTTCCGGGTTGCCCTGTGGGCGCATCAGCAAGGTCGCCGCCAGATTACCTTTCGGATTGGCCCAAACCCGTCCCCGTCTGCCCCGCGCCGCCGTCTGGCGATGGGCCATGATCCAGACAGGCCCCTGCGCAGTCGGAGCGATCCGGGCCGCTTCGTTCAGGGTGCTGTCCACCTCCTGCACAACATGCAGGCCGTATCCGGCGGGCCAACCGCTCATGTCAAAAAGGCCCGGTCACAAGACCGAGCCTCCTGAATGTTGCGAAAGGGAAGATCAGTTGACAAGTGTCGCCGCCGCAGCCGCAGCCGCCCCCTCGATCCCGAACTGGTAGAACACGCCGATCAGCATGAGTGCCGCCGACCCCATCAGAGCGACCCACAGAACCGGTGTGGAATGTGTCTCGATCGGTTCTTCGTTCTCATCACCGAAGTACATGTAGAACACGATCCGCAGATAATAGAAGGCACCAATGACCGAAGCGATGGCCGACACAATGACCAACCCGGTCAACCCCGCGCCGACACCGGCCTGCCAGACGCCGAACTTTGCGAAGAAGCCCAGCATCGGCGGCACCCCGGCCAGGCTGAACATCAGGATCAGAACGGCCAGCGCCTTGCCCGGATCGCGCTTGGAGTATTGCCTCAGAGCGTCAATGTCGGTGACCGGTTTGCCGTCACGCTCCATCATCAGGATGAAGGCAAACGTGCCGATGTTCATGGTCACATAGATTGCCAGATACATCAGCATCGCCTTGACGCCCATTTCCGTGCCTGCAGCCAGGCCGATCATCGCATAACCCATATGGGCGATTGATGAAAACGCCATCAGTCGCTTGATGTTGCGTTGACCAATCGCGGCAACCGCACCCAACAGCATCGACAGGACCGAAAGCAGCACGATCACCTGCTGCCAGTCTTTCACCACACCACCAAAGGCGTCGTGCATCAGTCGGGCAAACAGCGCCATAGCGGCCACTTTCGGCGCGGTGGCAAAGAAGGCCGTGATCGGCGTGGGCGACCCTTCGTAAACGTCCGGTGTCCACATGTGGAACGGCACGGCCGACACTTTGAACGCAAGCCCCGAGATCAGGAAGATCAGACCAAACAGAAGGCCAATCGAGACGTCGCCGTGGTGAACCGTCTGGATAATGCCCGAGAACAGCGTGGTGCCGGTGAAACCATAGACCAGCGACGCACCGTAGAGCAGCAAGCCCGAACTCAGCGCGCCCAGAACGAAGTATTTCAGACCGGCTTCGGTAGACTTTGCACTGTCACGACGCAGGGCGGCCACCACATAAAGCGACAGCGATTGCAGTTCCAATCCCATGTAAAGGGACATCAGGTCGCCGGCACTGACCATCATCATCATGCCAACAGCGGCCAGGGCCACCAGCAAGGGGTATTCAAACCGCAGCAGACCGCGGCGGGTCATGTAATCCTGGCTCATCACCAGAACGGCAGCGGCCGACAACAGGATTGCAACCTTGGCAAAGCGCGAGAACCCGTCATCCACGAACATGCCGTTGAACGCGACATTGGTGCCGTCGCCATTTGTGGCAATCCAGAAGGACAGCAGCGCCATCAGACCTGCCGTCGCCCAGACCAGAACCGGCGCCAGCCCGTCTTTCGTCGTATAGACAGCCCCGATCAGAGCAGCCATCGCATACACGGCCAGAACGATTTCCGGCAGGATTATTGTCAGATCAGCCTGGATCATGTCTCCAAAGCTCCCTTAATGCGAGGCGGCCGTCTGGGTCGCGGCCTCAGCCGCGGCCAGAGCCGTGTCATAGTTCGAAATCAATGCAGCGGTCGATTGGCCGATCACATCTGTCACCAGCGACGGGTAGACACCCAGCAGGATGGTCATCACGATCAGCGGCGCAAAGATCAGCCGCTCGCGCGAGCTCATGTCTGTCATTGCCTTCAGGCTTTCCTTGATCAGGTCGCCAAAGACAACACGGCGATACAGCCACAGCGCATATCCGGCCGAGAAGATTACACCGCTTGCGGCGACCGCAGTCACCCAGGTGTTGACTTGGAATGCACCCATCAGGGTCAGGAATTCGCCAATGAACCCGGAGGTGCCCGGCAAGCCGACATTGGCCATGGTGAACAGCATGAAGACCAGCGCATAGGCGGGCATCCGGATCACCAGACCTCCGTACGCTTCGATGTCGCGGGTGTGCATCCGGTCATAGATTACTCCAACGCAAAGGAAGAGCGCCGCCGAGATGAACCCGTGGCTGAGCATCTGGAAGATCGCACCGTCAATACCCTGCTGGTTCGCCGCGAAAATCCCCATAGTCACAAAGCCCATGTGCGCAACGGATGAATAGGCAATCAGCTTCTTCATGTCCTCCTGCACCAGCGCAACCAGCGAGGTGTAGACAACCGCGATGGCCGACATCCACAGCACCAGATCGGTCATCACCGCCGAGCCCACGGGGAACATCGGCAGGCTGAACCGCAGGAAACCGTAGCCGCCCATCTTCAGCAGGATCGCCGCCAGCACGACCGAGCCCGCAGTCGGGGCCTGCACGTGCGCGTCCGGCAGCCAGGTGTGGACCGGCCACATCGGCATCTTCACGGCAAATGACGCAAAGAACGCCAGAAACATCAGCGTCTGCATTCCGCCGACAATGTAGATGCCCAGAACGCTGAACCCTTCGGACGAGAACTGATGCGTCATCAGCGCCTCGATATCCGTGGTTCCCGCATCCGAATACATCGCGACCATCGCCACCAGCATCAACACGGAACCAAGGAAGGTGTAGAGGAAGAACTTGAAACTGGCGTAAATGCGGTCCTTGCCGCCCCAGATGCCGATGATCAGGAACATCGGGATCAGACCTGCCTCGAAGAACAGGTAGAACAGCACCAGATCCAGCGCCATGAACACGCCCAGCATCAGGGTTTCCAGCATCAGGAAGGCAACCATGTATTCCTTGACGCGGGTCGTCACATTCCAGCTGGCCAGAATGGTCAGCGGCATGATGAAGGTGGTCAGCAGCACGAACAACACGCTGATGCCATCCACGCCCATCTTGTATTTCAGGCCCATCAGCCATTCACCCTCTTCCACCATCTGGAAGCCGGTGTTGGACGGATCAAAGCCGGTATAGATGCCGATCGACACCAGGAAGGTGACGGTGGTCGCCAGCAGTGCGATCCATTTCGCATTGCGCTGTGCCGCGGCATCATCGCCTTGCAGGAACAGTGCCAGAATACCGGCCGCCGCTGCGGGGATGAAGGTGACGATGGAGAGGATGTTATCCATTAGTGTGCGCCCCCGCCAATCGACATCCAGGTGATCAGGGCTGCGATGCCCAGTACCATCCAGAAGGCGTAAGTAAAGATGTACCCCGTCTGCGCCTTGCCTGCGAGGCGGGTAAAGAAGGGAACTACGCCCATGGCAACCCCATTCAGGAAGCCGTCAATCGTGTTGCCGTCACCGCGTTTCCAAAGGAACCGCCCCAAAGCCACGGTGGGTTTGACGAAGATCGCGTCGTAGATCTCGTCAAAGTACCATTTGTTCAGCAGGAACAGGTACAGCGGACGCTGGTTTGCAGCCAGTCGCGCAGGCAACGATGTGTTCACAATGTAGAACCAATAGGCCACGACAAAGCCCAGCAGCATTGCGATGAAAGGCGAAACCTTGACCCATTTCGGCGCCGCATGTGCATCGTCCAGCACATGGTTGTCCGGTCCGATATACAAGGCGCCCTCACCTGGTTCTCCGGCAAAGACATAGTGGTGATCGCCGCCTTTTGCGTCCTTGTCACCATGAACGGCATCCTCGCCATGCCCTTCATCCGCGTGCGCTGTGTCCGCATGAGCTTCTTCAGCTTCGTCACCGTGATGCTCCTCGGCGGTACCATCAGCCACATGCTCGGAATGCGTTTCGGCGTCGTGACCTTCCGCATGCTCCGAGGCTTCGGCCACGGGGATGCCGTAGAACTTGCCGACCTTGTCGGTATGCCCAAAGAAGGGGCTGTACCAGAGCATCCCGGCAAAAACCGCACCAAGTGACAGAACCCCAAGCGGCACCAGCATTGTCATCGGGCTTTCATGCGCGTGATCATGCGTATGCTTGTCGCCGCGCGGGTCGCCATAGAAGGTCAGGAAGATCAGACGCCAGCTGTAGAATGAGGTGAACATCGCCGCAATAACCAGCATCCAGAAGGCATAACCCGTACCGCCCGCGTAGGCGCTTTCGATGATGGCATCCTTGGACAGGAAGCCGGCAAAGCCGAATGTCGTCAGCGGGATGCCCACGCCGGTAATGGCCAGCGTACCAATCATCATCGCCCAGAAGGTATAGGGAATCTTTTTCCGCAGCCCGCCGTATTCGGTCATCTCCTGCTCGTGATGCATGGCGTGGATCACCGAACCGGCCCCAAGGAACAGCAGCGCCTTGAAGAACGCGTGCGTCAGCAGGTGGAACATCGCAGCGGAATACATGCCGACACCAGCGGCCACGAACATGTAGCCCAGCTGCGAACAGGTCGAATAGGCGATAACGCGTTTGATGTCGGTCTGCACCAGACCCACGGTCGCCGCAAAGAATGCGGTCGAGGCCCCAAGGAAGGTGATAAACCCGGTCGCACCCGGCGCGAACTCCATCAGCGGCGACATGCGGCAGACCAGGAACACACCCGCCGTCACCATGGTCGCGGCATGGATCAGCGCCGACACAGGCGTCGGGCCTTCCATCGCGTCCGGCAACCAGGTGTGCAGGATCAACTGCGCCGATTTACCCATCGCACCGATAAACAGCAGGACACAGATCACCTCGATGGCAGTCCACTCACCCCACAGGAAATGCAGCTTTTCTTCGGCCAATGCCGGAGCTGATGCAAAGATGTCCGAGAAGTTGATGCTGTCCGTCAGGAAAAACAGCGCGAAAATCCCCAGCGCGAAGCCAAAGTCACCCACTCGGTTGACGATAAAGGCTTTCATCGCGGCCGCATTGGCGCTGGATTTGCGATAATAGAACCCGATCAGCAGGTAGGATGCGACGCCCACGCCTTCCCAGCCAAAGAACATCTGAACCAGATTATCAGCTGTCACCAGCATCAGCATGGCAAATGTAAAAAACGACAGATAGGCAAAGAAGCGCGGCTTATAGCTTTCGCCCTCGCGCCATTGCGGGTCGTGATCCATGTAGCCGAAGGAGTAGAGGTGAACCAGCGCCGAAACGGTCGTTACCACGATCAGCATGATCGCGGTCAGGCGGTCCAGACGTATGGCCCAGCTTGTCGACAGCGAACCGCTCTCGATCCAGCGCATGATCTCGATCTGCTGGGTCACACCATCAAAGGTGAAGAAAACAATCCACGACAGCAGACAGGCCAGAAACAGCAGGCCTGTTGCAGTCCACATGGCGGCCTTCTCGCCAATGAACTTCCAGCCGAACCCGCAGAGCAGCGCGCCCACCAACGGGGCAAAGAGGATGGTAGTTTCCATATTCCCTTACCCCTTCATCATATTGACGTCTTCAACCGCGATGGTGCCACGGTTGCGGAAGAAGCAGACCAGAATGGCCAGACCAATCGCCGCCTCGGCCGCCGCCACGGTCAGCACGAACAGCGTGAACACCTGCCCGACCAGATCGCCCAAGAAACTGGAAAACGCCACGAGGTTGATATTCACCGCCAACAGCATCAGCTCGATGCTCATCAGCAGGATGATGACGTTCTTGCGGTTCAGGAAGAGACCGAAGATGCCGATGACGAACAGCGTCGCCGCGACCGTAAGATAGTGTTCAAGTCCGATCATCGTCTCAAAGTCCCTGCCCCGGTTTCACGTCCTTCAACTCCATCGCCTTGGCTGGGTCGCGCATCATCTGGCCGACGATGTCCTGACGCTTGATGTCCTGACGGTGGCGCAGGGTCAGCACGATGGCGCCGATCATGGCCACCAGCAGGATCAGGCCTGCCAGTTGGAACAGAAGGAAGTATTGATCGTAAAGAATTACACCCAGTGCCTCGGTGTTGTGGCGGTCTGCCGGGACCGGTTGTGCCAGATTGGCCGCTGCGCCCTGAGCGCTGTCCCAGGCCCCAAAGGCCATGACGAACTGCATCAGGATGACCAGACCGATCAGCAGAGCCAGCGGCATATAGCGCGCCATCTCAGCCTTGAGCTCAGCAAAGTCTACGTCCAGCATCATCACCACGAAGAGGAACAGAACCGCGACCGCGCCGACATAAACGATGATCAGCAGCATCGCCACGAATTCCGCCCCCAGCAGCACGAACAGGCCCGCCGCGGACAGGAAGGACAGGATCAGCCACAGCACCGAGTGCACCGGTTGTCGGCTGATCACCGTGAACAACCCGCCGGTAATGGCGCTGATGGCAAACAGATAGAAGGCAAAGACGGTCATTGATCCTCATCCTCGTTATCGCCCATGACCTCTTGCGCCAGATCCAGCGCGCGGGTCATGGCCGGGATGCCGGCAAAGACCGACATCTGACCGATCGTTTCCACGATCTCTTGTTTCTTGGCACCAGCCTCAAGCGCGTGGCGGACAGTCTGCCGAACCGCTGAGTCCGCCTGTGCGCCCTGACAGGTCAACCCGGCCAGCGTCAGCAGCAGGCGGGTCTTAGCGTCCAGCCCGTCCTTGTTGACGGTGTTGCCGAACATCATCTCCATGACCTCTTTGGGCATGGTCGGCCACAGCGCTTCGAAACCCTTGGGCGAGAAATTCTCCATCGCCGGGTTCATCGCCTTGGCCATGTCCTGAGCCTGCTTCATCATCAGCTCGAACGGATTTGTCGGGCTGTCACTCATCTGTACGGCGCGTCCATTTCCAGATTGCGGGCAATTTCGGCTTCCCAGCGTTCACCGTTCGACAGGAGTTTTTCCTTGTCGTAGAACAACTCTTCCCGGGTTTCTGTCGCGAATTCAAAGTTCGGGCCTTCGACGATTGCATCGACCGGGCAGGCCTCTTGGCAGAAGCCGCAATAGATGCACTTGGTCATGTCGATGTCATAGCGCGTGGTGCGGCGGCTGCCATCTTCGCGCGGCTCGGCGTCGATGGTAATGGCCTGCGCCGGACAAATCGCCTCGCACAGTTTGCAGGCGATGCAGCGTTCTTCGCCATTCGGATAGCGGCGCAGAGCGTGTTCCCCCCGGAAACGTGGCGACAGAGGGCCCTTTTCATGCGGGTAGTTCAAGGTTGCCTTGGGCGCGAAGAAGTACTTCAGCCCCAGTTTCATACCGACCCAGAAATCCTGCAGCAGGAAATACTTGGCAGCGCGGGTGTAGTCGATGTTTGCCATATCAGCCTCCTACGCTCCAACGGGCGAATGCACCCCAGAACCAGTCGAATTTCGCCGCGAAGGCCACGAAGACCACCCAGGCCAGCGAGAACGGCAGGAACACTTTCCAACCCAGCCGCATCAACTGGTCATAGCGGTAGCGGGGCGTGATCGCCTTGACCATCGCGAAGATGAAGAAGAAGAACGCCATCTTGGCGACCATCCACAACACGCCGTCCGGCAGGCCCGGGATCGGGGACAGCCAGCCGCCGAAGAACAGCAGCGAAGTCAGCGCGCACATCAGGAAGATGGCGATGTACTCTCCCGCCATGAACAGCAGGAAGGGCGTGGCCGAGTATTCGACCTGATAACCGGCAACCAGTTCCGATTCCGCTTCCGGCAGGTCGAAGGGCGGGCGGTTGGTTTCGGCCAGCGCCGAGATGAAGAACAGGAACACCATCGGGAAATGCGGCAGCCAGTACCAGCTGAAGAAGCCGAACGAGCCATCCTGCGCCCGAACGATATCACCGAAATTCATCGAACCGGTCGAAATGATGATGCCGATAATTATCAGGCCGATCGAGACCTCATAGGAGATCATCTGCGCGGCGGACCGCAGCGAGCCCAGGAACGGGTACTTTGAGTTCGACGCCCAACCGCCCATGATCACGCCATAAACTTCCAGCGAAGACACGGCGAAGACGTAGAGGATGGCGACGTTGATATCCGACAGAACCCAGCCATCGTTGAACGGGATCACGGCCCAGGCGATCATTGCCAGAACGAAGGACGTCAGCGGCGCAAGGATGAAAACCGTGCGGTCAGCGCCTGCCGGGATCACGACCTCTTTCACCACATATTTCAGCGCATCCGCCACCGATTGCAGAAGGCCATAGACGCCGACCACGTTGGGGCCGCGGCGCATCTGGACAGCAGCCCAGATCTTGCGGTCGCCGTAGACAAGGAACAACAGCGAAATCATCACAAAGGCAACGACTGCAAGCACTTGCGCCAGAATGATGATGGCTATTCCGCCTGGGGTGTTAAAGAAATCAGCCATTGGTCCTCACACCGTGGGTATTCCGTTTTCCGCGAACGATGCAAAGGCCACGTGCCTGCGCAAACTGCGGCTGGGTCGGCGCGTTGGTGTAAACAGCATCCGCCGCCCATGCGCCACCCTTAATCTTGGGTTTCACACACAAATCAGGCGCAGCATACTGCCACCCGGCAGTCGCGTTTGCCCGCGATATGAAACAGCTCTGGTTCATTCCGCCGCGATCTTCTCGGCCTTGCGTGCCTGCGCCTGCGCCGACAGTTCGGCCATCAGCTGCGAGGCCCGCGCAATCGGGTTGGTCAGGTAGAAATCCTTGACCGCGTTGCGGAAGGTCGCCGTGCCCAACGGGCCGGCATCCAGCGGCTGAACTTCATTTTCGACCACCTGATCGATCTGGGCCAGGTGCGGAACCGCTTCGACAAGCGCGGTGCGCAGTTGCGCCAGCGAGTCGTAGGGCAAAGTTGCGCCCAACTCAGCCGACAAGGCCCGCAGGATCGCCCAGTTCTCTTTCGCCTCACCGGGCGCGAACCCGGCGCGCATGGCCAGTTGCGGGCGGCCTTCGGTGTTCACGAACAGGCCGTTTTCCTCGGTATAAGCGGCACCCGGCAGGATCACGTCGGCGCGATGCGCGCCGCGATCACCATGGCTGCCCTGATAGATCACGAAGGCGCCCTCACCGATCTCGACCTCGTCCGCGCCGAGGTTGTAGATCACGTCCGCCGCTGAAACGGCATCCATGCCACTTTCGTTGGTCGCATCCACGTCCATCGCACCTACGCGCGAGGCGGCAGTATGCAGAACGATCAGGCCGCTTTCCGTGTTTGCAGCAATGGTTTGTGCGGCGGCCAGAACGGCGGCGCCGTCCGCCTCTTGCAACGCACCTTGGCCAACAATGACCAGCGAGCGTTTGCCCTTGATCGTATCGTCGCCACCCATGTCCACGACCTTTTGCAGCGCCGTGCGGTCATCACCCACATGGTGATACTCATAGGTCAGGTCCACAGCGGGACCTACCAGTGCAACCTCGGCCCCGTGCGCCCAGGCCCTGCGGATCCGGGCGTTCAGAACCGGCGCCTCGTCACGCGGGTTTGTGCCGATCAGCAGAATGCGTTCGGCAGCGTCAATATCCTCGATCGCCGCAGTCCCGGCATAGGCCGCACGATTGCCCGCAGGCAGTTTGGCCCCGTCGGTGCGGCATTCAACAACACCACCCTGCCCTTCGATCATCTGTTTCAGAGCAAACGCAGCCTCGACCGGAGCCAGATCACCGACGATCCCAGCCGGTTTCTCGGCCCCTTTCAGCGCCTCGGCGGCCTTGGTCAGCGCCTCAGACCATGAGGCCGGGCGCAGCTTGCCGTTCTCGCGCACATAAGGCTTGTCCAGACGCTGACGGCGCAGGCCGTCCCAGACGAAGCGGGTTTTATCGCTGATCCATTCTTCGTTCACGCCATCATGGTTGCGCGGCAGGAAACGCATCACTTCGCGCCCCTTGGTATCGACGCGGATGTTCGAACCCAGAGCGTCCATCACGTCGACGCTTTCGGTCTTGGTCAGTTCCCACGGACGCGCGGTAAAGGCGTACGGCTTCGACGTCAGCGCCCCGACCGGGCACAGATCGATAATGTTGCCCTGCAGGTTCGAATTCAGCGTCTGGTTCAGGTACGAAGTGATCTCGGCATCCTCACCACGCCCGGTCTGGCCCATCTGGGTGATCCCGGCGACTTCGGTGGTGAAGCGTACGCAGCGGGTACAACTGATGCAGCGCGTCATCGCGGTGCCGACCAGCGGTCCAAGATCCAGATCATCCACCGCCCGCTTGGCTTCCTTGAAGCGCGTGCCCGACAGACCATAAGCCATCGCCTGATCCTGCAGATCACACTCACCACCCTGATCGCAGATCGGGCAATCCAGCGGGTGGTTGATCAGCAGGAACTCCATCACCCCTTCGCGGGCCTTCTTGACCATGGGCGAGTTCGTCTTGACCACCGGCGGCTGTCCTTCCGGCCCCGGGCGCAGATCGCGCACCTGCATCGCGCAGGAAGCCGCAGGTTTGGGCGGGCCGCCAACAACCTCGACCAGACACATCCGGCAGTTTCCGGCAATCGACAGGCGCTCGTGATAGCAGAAGCGCGGCACTTCGACTCCGGCCTGTTCACAGGCCTGGATCAGGGTCATCGCACCATCGACTTCGATATCCTGCCCGTCGATATTGATCTTGCGGAGGTCAGACATTCTCTAGTTCGCCCTCAAATACACGCCAATGGCGCTGTTTCTTTCGATTTCCGTCTGCCCCAGTGAGCAGAAGGACTTGGGGTTGTCATAAGACACACCGTTCTGGGACAGATACGCCTCGCCCTTGGCGCGCATCCGGTCCTTTTCGGAATCCGAGTCCACATAGGCGCGGATTTCCTGATCCGAGTACCCCAGTTTGTTCGCTTTGGATCGCAATCCCCACATCACTCCGATCGCTTTCATCCGGCGCCCGCTGATCGACGGGCAGTACTCCGAAATCTCGTTTGCGATGGCGATGTAGTAGAGTTCGTTGTCGATCTCTTTGACATCCCTCAAAGGCGGCTTGGCCTCTGCCACTATCGGGAAGGTTAATACTGAAATCAGAGCAATTGCCTTCGCGCCGAGCGTGATCCTTCCGTTCGGTATGGAAGGTCCACAACGATGTTTTCTCCGGGCGCTAAGCAATAGCTGCCCGGTCAATCCGCCGCGATATGCAAAACCCTGCTTCATGGTCTCTGGCAGGTTCCTGCAAATGTCAGTTTGTCATCCGCGATGCGCAGATTCTGGGGTTCCGTATCAGGTCCGACTTTCCAGGCGATTCTGGACGATCCGAAGTTCTGAATACAGAACTTGGTACCTTCATAACGGCCGGCTTCGAGCGCTCCGTCCAACGACGCGGAAACACCTTTCACGGTCACGGTGAACTCGGCCGGCATGGCCTTTTTGTTTACCGCTTTCGCCTTGGCCCGGAAGGATTTGCCATCGAACGTGACCCGGTCATCCGGAGGTTTGACAAGGCCGCATGCCGTCACAAGCGACAAAGCCGCAATCGCCACTGTCAGCATCGATGCAGCTCTTGGCTTGCGGGTCGTATTTTCGCGTGCGCCTATCGACATCAGAACGCCGCCACCAATGCCATGAGACCGGTAAGGAACATGCAGGCCCATGCCACGACGTACAGCACGGAACGCAAACCGCTGTTGGGTTTGCCGACGCCGCGAATATGGACGAACAACATGACCAGTCTGGCAACCAATGCCACCGATGCGAAAAGGTTGACCCAGAACGGGCTTACACCCATCAAAATTGCGGCCACTGTAACAGCCAGAAACGCGGGCAGCGTCTCTGTGCCGTTCAGATAGGCCCGGTTCAGGCGGTAAGCCTTGTCCGAATAATCCTGATTCGGTGTCGCCCCCGGAGCCAGCCCTTTTCCCTGTTTGGCCAGCGCGGTGAACGGTGACAGAAACAGAACAACCAGGGTGAAAATCACCAAAGCGGCGATTGCGTGGGAATATTCGGCATAGATTTCCATTGAGTTCACTCCGCAGCCATCGCACCCATGCGGCCCGATTTCTGAGCCTTGATGCGATCCTCGATTTCTTCACGGAAGTTGCGGATCAGGCCCTGGATCGGCCAGGCCGCCGCGTCGCCAAGGGCGCAGATCGTGTGGCCTTCGACCTGTTTGGTCACGTCGAACAGCATATCGATCTCTTCCAGTTCCGCCTCGCCCTTAACCAGACGATCCATGACGCGCATCATCCAGCCGGTGCCTTCGCGGCAGGGCGTGCACTGGCCACAGCTTTCGTGCTTGTAGAACTTCGACAGACGCCAGATCGCCTTGATGATGTCAGTGGACTTGTCCATCACGATCACCGCCGCCGTACCAAGCCCCGATCCCAGATCGTTGCGCAGATGGTCGAAATCCATGACTGCATCGCGCATGTTCTCGCCGCGTACGCAAGGCACCGAGGATCCGCCGGGGATCACCGCCAGCAGATTGTCCCAACCGCCGCGAATGCCACCGCAATGGGTTTCGATCAGTTGTTCGAACGGGATCGACATGGCCTCTTCAACCACGCAGGGGTTGTTCACATGGCCAGAGATCGCAAACAGCTTGGTGCCCGCGTTGTTCTGGCGGCCGAAGCCCGCGAACCAGTCGGCCCCACGGCGCAGTATCGTCGGCACCACAGCAATCGATTCCACGTTGTTCACCGTGGTCGGACAGCCGTAAAGACCCGCACCTGCCGGGAACGGAGGTTTCATCCGCGGCATACCCTTCTTGCCCTCAAGGCTTTCGATCAGGGCGGTTTCTTCACCGCAGATATAGGCCCCGGCACCGTGATGCAGGAACAGGTCGAAATCCCAGCCCGAACCAGCGGCGTTCTTTCCCAGCAAGCCAGCGTCATAGGCTTCGTCAATCGCGGCCTGCAGCGCCTCACGCTCGCGGATATATTCGCCACGCAGGTAGATGTAGCAGGTGTGCGCGTTCATTGCGAAGGACGCGATCAGGCAGCCTTCGATCAGCGTATGCGGATCGTGGCGCATGATCTCGCGGTCCTTGCATGTGCCGGGCTCGGATTCATCTGCGTTCACAACCAGATAGGCCGGGCGTCCATCGCTTTCCTTTGGCATGAACGACCATTTCAGACCGGTCGGAAAGCCCGCACCACCACGACCACGCAGGCCCGAGTCCTTCATGGTCTGGATGATCCAGTCGCGCCCCTTCTCGATCAGGCCAGCGGTGCCGTCCCAATGCCCCCGGGCTTGCGCGCCTTTCAGCGTGCGCTCATGCATCCCGTAGATGTTGGTAAAGATCCTGTCCTGATCCTTCAGCATCATTCGTTACCTTCAGCTTTCCTGACGCATGCGCCAGAGTTGAAAAATGTTCACGCCCGCATAGATGAATGCCGCCAACGCAGCAAAGTCAAACAGCAGCGCGTGTCGCGCCGTCAATCCCAACGCGGGGCCGACAAACAAGTTCATGGCAAGCCAAATCGTCATCGTCACTGCGATGACGATACCGATATGTCGGCCCTTTCGGGCTATGGCCTGTTCTTTGTCCTTGTCCATCACACATTGATGCCCCGGATGGGCACCGGCTATCACTCTTCGTATGTGCCGTCTTTCTTGGCACGTTTCGCAAACTCGGTTTCTTCACCAGCCGCCAGCTTGCCCGCCTGCTCGATCCAGCCATCCCGTTCGATCCGGCCCTTGAACTTCAAACGCGCGTCGACCCAAGCCACCTGATCAGGCGTCCAGGCGGCGATCTGGTCAAAGTGGTAGAATCCCAGCTCGTTCAGCGTTTGCTCCAGCTTCGGCCCAACGCCTTTCAGCAGCTTGAGATCATCTGCCTTGCCATCCCGCGCAGCCGATAGCGTTTCAGGCGCATTTTCCTTGGCCTTCGCCTCAGCCGCTTGTTTCACTGCAGGCTTAGCCGGCGCAGGTGCTTTGGGAGGGTTCGGAGCCGCCTTGGTCGCAGCAGCCTTGCCATCCTTGCCCAGCCAGGGCGTCAGGATCGGCACTTCGGTTCCGTCGATCCGCTTGACTGTATCACCCAGATCCGTCGCCAATGCGACGCTGGCGTTATACTGCGTTCTGCCACTGTCATACTCGGTCAGGCTGGTCAGCCCTATCAGGGGTTCCGCCGCATAGCGCCCGTTCTGCGGACCCGGTGTCGGCACTTTGCCCGCCGCCAGATCGTCAATGATCTGGCCAAAGCTCTCGGCGGTCAGATCCTCATAGTAATCCTTGCCGATCTGCGCCATCGGAGCATTGGTGCAGGAGCCGAGGCATTCGACCTCTTCCCAGCTCAGCTTGCCATCGGCGGACAGTTTATGCGGCTTGGCGGCGATCTTTTCTTTGCAGACCGCAATCAGATCTTCGGCCCCGCAGATCATGCACGACGTCGTGCCGCAGACCTGAATGTGCGCAACTGATCCAACCGGTTGCAGCTGGAACATGAAGTAGAAAGACGCAACCTCAAGAACGCGGATATAGGCCATACCCAGCATGTCGGCGACGGATTCAATCGCCGGACGGCTCAGCCAGCCCTCTTGTTCCTGCGCACGCCACAGCAGCGGGATCACCGCGCTGGCCTGACGCCCCTCGGGGTATTTTGTGATCTGCGCTTCGGCCCATTGCTGGTTCGCAGCAGTGAAGGCAAAGCTTTCGGGTTGTTCGGGGTGAAGACGGCGAAGCATTAGCGGTCAATCTCTCCAAATACGACGTCCATAGTGCCAATGATGGCGGCGACGTCGGCCAGTTGATGGCCCTTGGCAACGTGGTCCATGGCTTGCAGGTGCAGATAACCCGGAGCGCGCAGCTTGGCGCGGTAGGGTTTGTTGGTGCCGTCGGCGACCAGATAAACGCCGAACTCACCCTTGGGGGCTTCGACTGCAGCGTAGACCTCACCGGCGGGGACGTGGAAACCTTCGGTATACAGTTTGAAGTGATGGATCAGACTCTCCATCGAGGTCTTCATGTCCGAGCGTTTCGGCGGGGTGATCTTGCCGCGCGCCAGAACATCGCCGGGGCAATCACGGATTTTCGAGATGGCCTGACGGATGATGTGTAGCGACTGGCGCATCTCTTCCATGCGGCAGAGATAACGGTCATAGCAGTCGCCGTTCTTGCCAACAGGGATCTGGAACTCGAACTCGTCGTAGCATTCATAGGGCTGCGCGCGGCGCAGGTCCCAAGCGAGGCCCGATCCGCGCACCATCACGCCCGAGAAACCGTATTTCTGGATGTCATCCTCGGTCACGACACCAATATCGGCGTTGCGCTGTTTGAAGATGCGGTTTTCGGTCAGCAGGCCGTCAATGTCATCGAGAACTGAGGGGAACTCATGGCTCCACGCTTCGATATCGTCCAGCAATTCCGGCGGCAGATCCTGATGTACACCGCCGGGGCGGAAATAGGCGGCGTGCAGGCGGGCGCCACAGGCACGCTCATAGAACACCATCAGCTTTTCGCGCTCTTCAAAGCCCCACAGCGGCGGGGTCAGCGCGCCAACATCCATCGCCTGCGTGGTCACGTTCAGCAGGTGGTTCAGGATGCGCCCGATCTCGGAATACAGAACCCGGATCAGCGAGCCGCGACGCGGCACTTCCACACCGGTCAGCTTTTCGATGGCCAGACACCAGGCGTGCTCCTGGTTCATCGGGGCCACATAGTCCAGACGGTCGAAATACGGCAAGTTCTGCAGATACGTCCGACTTTCCATCAGCTTTTCGGTGCCACGGTGTAGCAGGCCTATATGCGGATCGCAGCGTTCGACGATCTCGCCGTCGAGCTCAAGCACCAAACGCAAAACTCCGTGCGCCGCAGGGTGTTGCGGGCCGAAGTTGATGTTGAAGTTGCGGATCTTCTGTTCTCCGCTCAGCGCGTCCGTGCTGCCGTCATCGTATCTTGAGCCGTCCATCAACGCCCTCGTTTCTTCTTTTTCGCCTCAGCCCGGACCCGGACCTTTTCGGCTTCGGCCGCTTTCGCTGCAGCCCCCGCAAGCAAGACGCCCAAGGCGCCTAAAACGATCAGTTCGCCCATCATGTCAGCGTCGCTCCATCTCTTGCAGCTTCATGGCCATCATCCACAAAAGGACAATGACCACTGGCGAAATCACGCAAGCGAACGCCCAGTTCTTGTTGATCCCGAAATGCGGCAACAGCTTGGTCATCGGAATGACCGTTGCAACCACCACGATAATCCAGATCAAGAACTCCATGATTACGTCTCCTGTTTTTCGTCCCCTGGCAGAATGTAGTTCGCACCTTCCCATGGGGACATGAAATCGAATTGACGATATTCCTGAACCAGCGACACGGGTTCGTAGACCACGCGCTTCTGCGCCTCGTCGTACCGTACCTCGGTATAGCCGGTGGTCGGAAAATCCTTGCGCAGCGGATAGCCGCGGAAGCCATAGTCGGTCAGAATACGCCGCAGGTCCGGATGGCCCGAGAACAGGATGCCGAACATGTCGAACACCTCACGCTCGAACCAGTTGGCCGAGGGGTGAACGCCCACGATCGAGGGCACCATGTCTTCCTCGCGGATCGAGACCCGCAGGCGGATGCGCTGATTCTGGTACATCGACAGGAAGTGGTACACCACGTCGAAGCGCTTGGCCCGTTCCGGGTAGTCCACACCGGTGATGTCCACCAGCGTCGAAAACTTGCAGTTCGGATCGGACGTCAGGAATTCGACAAATTCCACAAGGTTCGACGGGGCCACATCAACGTTTAGCTCGCCGTGAGTTACGTCCCATGACAGGACGCAATCAGCCCGTTTCAGCTCTAACTGCATGCCGAGTTCCTTGAGTGCTTCGCTCATCAGCTCTCTCCTCAGCGTACGATGGTGCCGGTGCGGCGGATTTTGCGCTGCAACTGCATCAGCCCGTAAAGCAGCGCCTCAGCCGTCGGAGGGCAGCCGGGGACGTAGATGTCCACAGGAACAATCCGGTCACAGCCGCGAACGACAGAATAGGAATAGTGATAGTACCCACCGCCATTGGCGCAGGACCCCATCGAGATCACGTAACGCGGTTCCGGCATCTGGTCATACACCTTGCGCAGCGCCGGTGCCATCTTGTTGGTCAGCGTCCCCGCGACGATCATCACGTCGGACTGACGCGGAGAAGCGCGCGGAGCAATGCCAAACCGTTCGGCATCGTAGCGCGGCATCGAGGTGTGCATCATCTCAACCGCGCAGCAGGCCAGACCGAATGTCATCCAGTGCAGCGACCCGGTACGCGCCCAGTTGATGATGTCTTCGCTCGAGGTCAGCAGGAAGCCCTTGTCCTGCAACTCGGCATTGAGGGCCTGGGTGGCGACTTCCTTGTCGACGCCGGCGGTGTTTGCGCCCGTCATCACTCCCATTCCAGGGCCCCCTTCTTCCATTCATAGGCAAAGCCGATCGTCAGCACCGCCAGGAATACCATCATGGACCAGAAACCCACATCGCTGATGTCGCGGAAGCCCACGGCCCACGGAAACAGGAAGGCGATTTCCAGATCGAAGATGATGAAGAGAATCGAGACCAGATAGAATCGGACGTCGAATTTCATCCGCGCATCGTCGAAGGCATTGAAGCCACATTCATATGCGCTGACTTTTTCAGGATTAGGATTGCGAACAGCAAGCACCACAGCCGCAAGAATAAGGACGATTCCAAGGCCTACGGCGACGGCCAGAAACACCAGGATCGGGAGATACTCCCGCAACAGCTCTTCCACGAGTGGCTCCTTTCCTGCGCGTCCGGTCCCGGGCGCGCCGTCAATTGGCGTGTTGACTGGACATTCTCTATCCGTGCGGGGTCAGAGGGTCAACCAAGCACAGGCGGCGAATGCCGTATTAATCTGCATGCCTGACCCCGATACACCGCCCGGATTTCGCTTTATCCAACAAACGGGAACATGCTGCTAAACCTTACTATTCCATGCAGGTTTTCGTTTCTCGAAGAACGCACTGATTCCCTCTTGCGCCTCTTGTGTTTCCCACCTTTGGACCAGGGCGTTGATCGTGTGATCAATAACGGCATCGTCGATTTTCGGGCCCAACGCCTGAACAAGGCTTTTGGCGGACGCGACAGCCCCGGGCGCGCAGGACAGATAAGGTTCCACATGGGCTTCCACCGCGTCCTCCAGACCTTCGGCGGGCACAGTCTCAGCCAGCAGCCCAAGATCCACAGCCTCGCTCGCATCAAACAGGCGCGCGGACATGAAGACACGGCGCGCTCGCGCTTCGCCCATGCGAGCAACGACGTATGGCCCGATCGTTGCCGGGATCAGACCTAGGCGGGTTTCCGTCAGGCCCATCTTCAGGCTGTTCACACCGATCGCAATATCGCAGACGGCCGCCATGCCCACACCGCCCCCGAACGCGTTGCCCTGCAAGGCGCCAATCAACGGCTTGGGCAGGGTATTCAGGGCGTTCAGCATTTCGGCCAGCTTGCGTGCTTCGGTGAACCGTGTGGCGGGATCCGCTGCCATCTGGTCCTGCATCCAACCAAGGTCGCCCCCGGCGCAAAAGCTCTTTCCTGCCCCGGTCAGAACAACCAAGCGCACGTTTTCATCCTTGCCCAGCGCCGCTGCCGCGCTGGTCAGTTCCGCAATCATTTGCGCCGACATGGCGTTGTGCTTTTCGGGGCGGTTCAGGGTCAACCTGGCGACACCACGCTGATCAACTGCAATATCGATCGTTTCAAACATCGTTTTTCTCCTGTGGGTCTTCACGGATCGCAGCCGCCAACAAGGTCGCCGCCTCGGCCGGATCTGTCTGCGCTGTGTCGATCCTGACATCGGGATTTGGAAACGGGTCGTATCTGCGCCTCTCAACGGCCTGCCAGGTCGGCGGTGACCAATTGGGCAACTCGACTGTGCGATGTTCGACACGTTTTTGATGTTCGGTCTTGTCTGAGCACCAGAATTCCACATCAAGATGCCGCGCTTGGGCTTTCCCCGACACACCGCGCCAAGCGTCTCGCGTCAGGCTGATTGGGTTCACACAGTCGGCTATCACGTCAAACCCCTGCTGCAAGGCACCAGTGGCAACGGCTTGTGCTGCGGCATAACCGCCATCTGCAAGATCATCGACCTTCATATGCGACGACTGCATGGCGGTTTCGATCTGATCAATCCAAAGCCACAACGCGCCTGTCCGCTCCGCAACCATTCGGGCAATTGTCGTTTTGCCAACACCCGGCAAACCGGACAGACACATCAAAACCGGCACTCAGGTGCCCCGCATCGAACGGGCCATCTCTGCCGCTTCCTGCAGGATCACGGCGTCCAGACCCGTGTCATAGCCCAACCGTTCAAGATGCGCCGCAACCGCCTCGGTCGCCACGTTCCCCGCCGCCCCCGGCGCGTATGGGCAGCCGCCCAAACCGCCGACCGCCGCATCGAAGACACGCACCCCAAGTGCCAGAGCGGCATCGATATTATCCATCGCCCGGCCATTCGTGTCATGAAAATGCCCCGCCAACCTTGTGACCGGCACCTGCTCGCGAACAGCAAGGATCATGCGCGCGATCTTGTCGGGCGTGCCCTGCCCGATGGTATCGCCCAATGAAATCTCATAGCAGCCGTGCGAAAACAGCACATCAGCCACTTCGGCGACTTTCTCCGGCGCTGTCGGTCCGTCATAGGGGCAGTCGGTCACGCAGGAAATATACCCGCGCACCGGCAAGTCGATATGGCGCGCTTCCTCCAGAATCGGCTCGAACCGCGCGATGGATTCCGCAATAGACGCATTAATGTTTGCCTTCGAAAACCCTTCGGATGCCGACGCGAATATGGCGATTTCGTCCGCATGTGCGGCAATAGCGTCCTCATAGCCGCGCATATTCGGCGTCAAGGCAGCGTAGCGAACGCCAGCCGCGCGGGTAATGCCTGCCAAAACCGCTGCACTGTCTGCCATTTGCGGCACCCATTTCGGCGACACAAAACTCGCAACTTCGATGCGATTGAAGCCGGCATCGCTCAGGCGATTCACCAGCGCCACTTTCTCGGCCACGGGGATCTGGCGCTGTTCATTCTGCAGACCGTCCCGGGGCCCGACCTCAAAGATTTCGACTCTGTCACCCATTCCTGCGCCTCTCCTGTGTTGTTCCGATCAACGGCTGAACCTGCCCCGACAATGGCATGCGATGCATCACAGGGATAGGCTACTCCTCTTCCAGCCGAACAAGCGCGGCACCGGCTTCGACCTGCGATCCGGGTGCGGCCAGAACTTCGGCAACGATGCCGTCACGTGCGGCCAGCAAGGCGTGCTCCATTTTCATCGCTTCCAGAATGGCCAAGCGGTCGCCCTCCGATACGGACTGACCAGCCTCGGCGAACACGGCCTTGACCAGACCGGGCATGGGCGCCTCGATCACGTTTGTGTTGCCGGATGCTGTCGTATCGCGATCCAGCGGATCGATTAGTTCAAACGCGTGGCCGTAATCGTCAAAAACCGTGATGACGGCTCCGTTGATGGCAACGCGAGGCATGGGCTGACCGTCCAGACGCCAGAGGCCATCGCGCCGCCGTGCCTCGATCTGTTTCTGGTTTACATACCACAGTTGCCGGTCACGCCCATCGACCTGCACGTCCAGATCGATGACATCGCCCCGGTGCTGCAGGTGGACCGCACGACGCAGCGGCTCCCACAGCGTGAAACCGGTCTCGTAATCCGTGTCGACAAGGCCCAGGGCCGCCATAGCGGCGGCCACGGAATGTCCGGCAGAGGGTTCTGTTTCCGAAGTCAGCCCCGGCAACTCCCGGCCAATCAACCCAGTATCCACATCACCTGCGGCAAATCCTGCATGCCGCGTCAGCGCGCCCAGAAATGCAAGGTTCGTCACCGTTCCAGCGACCTCGGTTTGCTGCAACGCACGGTGCAATTGCTCCAGCGCCGCCGATCGGGTTGGTCCATGCACGATGACCTTGGCAATCATCGGATCGTACCACGGGCTGATTATGTCACCGGCACGCACACCACTGTCGGCGCGGCAATCATCTGGAAACCGAAGATGAGAAAGCTGTCCGGTCGCGGGCAGAAACCCTTTTGGTACGTCTTCAGCGTAAAGCCGCGCCTCGAAGGCATGCCCGCTGATCGACAGATCTTCTTGACCGGCGGGCAGCTTTTCCCCGGACGCGACCCGCAATTGCCATTCGACCAGATCAACGCCAGTGATCGCTTCTGTCACGGGATGTTCAACCTGCAAACGTGTGTTCATTTCCATGAACCAGAACCGGTCCGGGCGCAGCCCCTCCGAGGCATCTACAATGAACTCAACGGTCCCTGCGCCCTTGTAGCCGATCGCTTCGGCGGCCCGGACACCTGCCTGCCCCATCGCCTCGCGCATCTCGGACGTCATCCCCGGCGCTGGCGCTTCCTCGATGACCTTCTGATGGCGCCGCTGTAACGAGCAGTCCCTTTCGAACAAATGCACGGCATGGGTTCCGTCGCCGAACACCTGCACCTCGATATGGCGGGGTTTGGCGACGAATTTCTCGACCAGAACCGCGTCATTGCCAAACGCCGTCCGCGCCTCGCTGCGCGCGCTGTCCAGCGCGGCGTCGAAGTCCTGCGGCTTTTCGACCAAGCGCATGCCTTTGCCGCCGCCACCGGCAACCGCTTTGATCAGAACCGGGTAGCCAATGGTATCCGCAGCCCCGGCAAGGTGTTCCGGGTCCTGGTTTTCGCCGTGATAGCCGGGAACAACCGGCACACCGGCCTCCTCCATCAGAACCTTCGCCGCATCCTTCAATCCCATCTTGCGGATCGCATCGGCGGACGGTCCTATGAACGTCAGACCGGCAGCTTCGACTGCATCCACGAAATCGGGGTTTTCGGACAGGAATCCATAGCCGGGATGGATCGCTTGCGCGCCGGTTTTTAACGCCGCCTCGATGATCACGTTCCCTTTGAGGTAGCTGTCCGCAGGGGCCGCGCCACCGATATGCACCGCCTCATCGGCCATCTGGACGTGCTTGGACCCGATATCGGCGTCCGAATAGACGGCAACGCAGGAAACCCCCAGCTTTTGCGCGGTTTCCATCACTCGACAGGCAATCTCACCCCGGTTGGCAATCAGAATTTTAGTGAACACAAGCCCAGTTCCTCTCTGAACAAAAATCCCTCGACGAAGGATTTCTTCCCAAGAATTTTCGCAGAAACTTCTCTGCCATCACATCCTGAACACGCCGAAGCGCGTCTCCTCGATCGGGGCATTCAACGCAGCGCTCAGCGAGAGGGCCAGCACTTCGCGGCTTTTGCGCGGGTCGATGATGCCGTCGTCCCACAACCGCGCCGAGGCATAGAGCGGATGCGACTGCTCCTCGAACATGTCCAGCGTGGGCCGCTTGAATTCCGCTTCTTCTTCAGCCGACCATGTGCCGCCCTGCCGTTCGATCCCGTCGCGCTTGACCGTGGCCAGAACACCCGCCGCCTGTTCGCCACCCATGACCGAGATGCGCGAGTTCGGCCAGGTCCAAAGGAAGCGTGGCTGGTAGGCGCGGCCCGCCATGCCATAGTTCCCGGCCCCGAACGAGCCACCGACAAGCATCGTAATCTTCGGAACCGAGGTCGTCGCCACTGCCGTCACCATCTTGGCCCCGTGCCGTGCGATGCCTTCGTTCTCGTATTTCCGCCCGACCATAAAGCCGGTGATGTTTTGCAGGAAAACCAGAGGGATTTTGCGTTGTGAACAGAGTTCAACGAAATGCGCGCCCTTCTGGGCTGCCTCTGAGAACAGCACCCCGTTATTGGCGATGATCCCGACGGGGCAGCCTTTGACATGGGCGAACCCAGTCACCAGCGTTTCCCCGAACCGCGGTTTGAACTCGTCAAAACGCGAGCCATCCACCAGCCGCGCGATTACCTCGCGAATGTCATAGGGCGTGCGCAGATCGGCGGGGACCACACCCAGAATCTCTTCAGGATCATAAGCGGGATCTTCCGGGTTCGCCCAATCCACGGTCTGCGGCTTGCGCAGGTTCAGCGATGCGACGGCCCGGCGCGCCAACGCCAGCGCATGGGCATCATCCTCGGCCAGATAGTCGGCTACGCCGGACAGGCGGGTATGAACGTCACCACCGCCCAGATCCTCGGAACTGACCACCTCGCCTGTTGCGGCCTTGACCAGAGGCGGTCCGGCCAGAAAGATCGTCCCCTGCTCTTTCACGATGATCGTCACGTCCGACATCGCAGGCACATAGGCGCCACCCGCCGTGCACGACCCCATGACCACCGCAATCTGAGGGATCCCCTTCGCGCTCATCCGCGCCTGATTGTAGAAGATGCGACCAAAGTGGTCGCGGTCGGGAAAGACCTCATCCTGATTGGGCAGGTTCGCGCCGCCACTGTCGACCAGATAGATGCAGGGCAAATGATTTTCCTCGGCGATCTCCTGCGCGCGAAGGTGTTTCTTGACCGTCATCGGGTAGTAGGTGCCGCCCTTCACGGTGGCGTCGTTACACACCACCATGACCTCGCGCCCCTGCACCCGGCCAATGCCCGCAATGGCCCCGGCAGACGGCGCGGCATCTCCGTACATCCCATGGGCCGCCGTTGCACCGATTTCAAGGAAAGGAGAGCCCGGATCGAGCAAGTTCGCCACCCGGCGGCGCGGCAGCATCTTACCCCGAGATTCATGCCGTGCACGGGACTTTTCACCGCCCCCCATACGGGCCGCTTCCGCAGCAGCGGAGATTTGTGCCAATGCCTCGAGATGAGCAGCGCGGTTTTGTTTGAAGCCCTCGGAGGTGGGCATGGCTTTGGATGTGAGTTTCATACCTTGACCTCTAATTTCAGCATTTGATTACTCAGCGGCATTGCAACAAGGAACACATAAATCAGAAAGGGAATGAATTTGGCGACGCCCGATGAAACGAAAGGTGCCATTGACGTTATACTGTCTGCTAGCACGTCTAGTATTCCCTGCGAAATTAGGAAGAAAATCGGGACAAACATCAAGATAAGTGAAACCAAGAAAAAGCTCAGCGCGTTACCAAGCCTAACTCTTAGAACGCTGTTACATTTCGCGCATTTACCTGCGGGCAAATGGCCTTCAACAATATCAACACTCCCCGCAAGCATCCAAGACACCCATAGAGGAAGCGGTTCACAACAATTCGGGCACTTTAGGCCAGCCAGTCGTCGAAAAAGCCCAATCAATTGTTTGTTTCCTCTGCAGCCAAGTGCTTCAACTCTTTCCGAATAACTTTTCCCGTCACGGTCATCGGCAGTTCCTTCAGAAACGCCACCTCGCGCGGATAGGAGTAATGCGCCAGACGGTCCTTGACCCAATCCTGCAACTCGGCCCCCGACGCCTCGGCGCCGGGTTTCAGCACGACATAAGCCTTGACGATCTCGGTCCGCAGCGCGTCAGGCTTGCCGACTACGCCCACGGTCGCTACCGCCGGATGGGTCAGCAGGCAGTCTTCGATCTCGGCGGGGCCAATGCGGTAGCCAGCCGAAGTGATCACGTCATCTTCGCGGCCGACAAAACGCAGGTATTCCCCCTCCCACACGCCGCGGTCGCCAGTGATCAGCCAATCGCCGCGAAACTTCTCGGTCGTGGCCTGGGGCCGGTTCCAGTACTCCAGCATCATTGAGGCCGACCCCTGCCTGATCGCTACGTCGCCTTCCTCGTCCGTCGGAACACCATACTCGTCAATCACCGCGACCTCCTGCCCAGGCACCGGTTTGCCGATGCATCCGGGACGGACCGGATAGTCCTCGGCGCAGGAAGACACGACCATGTTGCATTCGGTCTGACCGTAGAATTCGTTGATGGTCAGGCCAAACGCCTTTTCCCCCCAGGCCAGCATTTCCGCGCCCAAAGGCTCTCCTCCCGAGGCGACAGAGCGCAGGCCGGGAATGTTCTGATCTGCCGCTTTCAGCATCCGCAGCGCGGTCGGCGGAAAGAAAACGTTCCGTACTCCACCCCGCGAAATTACGTCGGCGCACCCTTCGGGCGAAAACTTCTCAAGCCGCGCGGCAACCACCGGAATTCCCAATGCCAACCCCGGCATCAACACGTCGAACAGTCCGCCAATCCAGGCCCAGTCCGCAGGTGTCCAAAGGCAATCACCGTCCCGCAAATAATTGTGGCTGGTCGACACACCCGGCAGATGGCCGGTCAACACCCGATGCCCGTGCAAAGCCCCTTTCGGAGTCCCTGTTGTACCAGATGTATAGATCAAAACCGCAGGGTCGTCTGGGCCCGTGTCAGCAAAAGGCACCGGATCACCTGGTTCTCCGATCTGGTGTGCCAGCAAAGGTTCGGCCAGATCGCCCAGCAGCGCGGCCCCTTCGGCGTCGGTCAGCACAATCCGCGCCCCGGAATCCCCGACTCGCGAAGACAGAGCATCGCGGCGGAACAGCTTGAACAGCGGCACTGAAATGGCACCGATTTTCCAGATTGCCAGATGTGCCGCAGCGCACCAAACAGACTGCCCCAGCAACACACCAACCCTGTCCCCGGCCCGCACCCGGCGCAACAGCGTCCGTGCCAAACCATCCGACAGAACGCTGAGTTCCCCGTATGTCACGGATGAGGGTTCTTCACCGGTCAGATCCAACAGTGCCAATTTGTCCGGGGCCTGCGCCAAGCACTGCTGGGCCATGTTCAATTGCGCCGGACAATCCCAGCTGTGATCGGCGCGCAAACCCGGTATGACCTCAGTGGGACGCATGGGTTTTTTCCATTGTTTTACTGCGCTTTACCGCCGCTACCTCATTTGGCATTTCGACACGGATTTGACTCAGATCAGAGTCCGCCAGCCATTGATCCGGCACCACAGCTTTATCAACATAACCAAAGGCATGAATATGACCAAGAAACTCGCCGCTTTGACCTTGTCTACTGCACTGGTTGCGCTGGCCGCGCCGGCTTTTGCACAATCGCAAGGAGACTGGACCGTGGGTATCGGTGTCGGCTACCTCGACCCGAAATCCGACAATGGCACTCTGGCCACGCTGGATGCCGAAGTCGGGTCCAGCACCCGCCCGATCTTTACCGCCGAGTACTTCGTCCGCGACAACCTTGGTATCGAACTTCTGGCCGCAACCCCGTTCAGCCACACCATCGCGCTGGGTGGCATTGATGCCGCCAGCACCAAGCAACTGCCGCCGACCCTGTCCCTTAACTATCACTTCCCGACCAACAGCGCCTGGAAGCCCTATGTTGGTGCCGGTTTGAACTACACGATCTTCTTTGACGAAAAGTCCGCCTTGGGCGATCTCGACATCGACAACTCCTTTGGCGCCTCGCTGCAGGCCGGCCTGGACTACATGGTCACCGAACAAGGCTCCGTGCGGCTGAACGTGCGCTGGTTCGACATCGACTCGGACGTCACGTTGGATGGCGTCAAAATCGGCAAAGCCGAAATCGATCCGTGGCTGGTCGGTGTGTCCTACGTCCATCGCTTCTGATCCGTTCGCAATCCCGCCCCGCTGGTCCATTGGCCTGCGGGGCGAATTATCTCAGAGCATCTTGTTCATCATTTCGCGCCCGATCAGCATCCGACGGATTTCGCTGGTCCCGGCACCAATTTCCATCAGCTTTGCATCCCGGAAGATGCGGCTGACCGCGGCGTCGGACAGGAACCCGGCCCCGCCCATTGCCTGCACTGCCTGATGAGCCTGCGTCATGGCCTGCTCCGACGCATAGAGGCAGCAAGCCGCCGCGTCCTGACGGGTCACGTCGCCCCGGTCACAGGCCTTTGCGACCTCGTAGATATAAGCTCTAGCCGAGTTCATCGCGGTGTACATATCGGCGATCTTGCCCTGCATCAGCTGAAAGGTACCGATTGGTTTGCCAAACTGCTTGCGCTCGGCCAGATAAGGCATGACCTCATCCAGACAGGCCGCCATGATACCGGTTCCAATCCCCGCAAGAACGACGCGTTCGTAATCCAACCCGGACATCAGCACCGCAACGCCTTTGCCCTCCTCGCCCAGAACATTCTCGAAGGGCACTTCGACATCTTCGAAGATCAGTTCGGCGGTATTCGACCCGCGCATCCCCAGCTTGTCGAAATGGGGTGAGGTCGAAAACCCGGTCATCTCCTTTTCGATCAGAAAGGCGGTGATGCCCTTGGACCCTGCATCCGGGTCGGTCTTGGCGTAGACAACCAGCGTATCGGCATCCGGGCCGTTGGTGATCCAGTATTTGTTGCCATTCAGCCGATAATGATCGTTCCGTTTCTCGGCCCGCAGCTTCATCGACACAACATCGGATCCGGCCGAAGGTTCGGACATCGCCAACGCGCCGACATGCTCACCGGAAATCAGGCGTGGCAGGTATTTCTGTTTCTGCTCGGCATTGCCGTTCAGCTTGATCTGGTTCACACACAGGTTCGAATGGGCGCCGTAAGACAAAGATACCGAAGCGGACGCGCGGGCGATTTCCTCAACCGCGACCGTGTGCGCCAGATAGGACATTCCGGCTCCGCCGTATTCCTCGGGCACGGTAATGCCCAGCAGGCCCAGTTCCCCCATTTCCGTCCAAAGATCATTTGGAAACGCGTTCGAGGAATCGATCTCGGCGGCCATCGGTTTGACCCGCTCCTGCGCCCAGCGATGCACCATATCGCGCAGGGCATTCACATCTTCGCCCAGATCAAATTGCATTGTTGCGGTGAACATCCGGGCCTCCCTTGCCGGTTTAATGAACACTTGTTCAATAACGACATACCAGCTTGCATCCGGCCGGTCAACGTTACGGTTTCACGATCTGCCAAAACGAAAAAACCGCCGCCTGTTGGCAGGCGGCGGTTTCTTTGAGAAATCAAGCGTGCGCCGCAGGCGCACTCAATCGGATTGCGCCTGATAGACTGCACCGACTTCGGATCGGATAATCCGGGCAATGACGCGACAGTCTTCAAGCGAAAACGTCAAAGGCACCCGCATATCCATGATGCCGGCCAGGATACGGTCACTCGCTGGCATCCGGGTGCTTTCCGCATAGCGCCAGCTGTCATAGCGCGAGGTAAAACCGGCCGGTTCCGCCCCGCCAAACCACTTCAGTTCCACCCCTCGCGCGGCACAGCGGGCAATGACCTCTGCGATGCGGTCAGGGGGCCAGTCCAGCAGCAGAAACTGGATCGAAGACCCGACATAGGTCTCGCCCTCCGGGCGTTCGACAATCGTCAACCCGGGCGTTTGGCGCAAACCTGCCTCAACTTCTCTGTAACGTTCGTTCCAGCGCTGCACCTGACGGTCGAGATCCCGCAGTTGCGGGCGCAGAATCGCGGCCCGCAGATTATCCATGCGGCCAGAAACGTTGGGCGTGGTGTATTTGATGCGCTCGAAAACCTCCGACCCCGGAGCGGCCAGATGCCGCTCATACAGCATGTAGGATCCCGACAGCATCGTGGCCTTGGCGGCCAGTTCCTCATCATTGGTGATCAGCAGCCCGCCTTCACCGGAATTGACATGCTTGTAGGTCTGACAGGAATAGCACCCGATGGCGCCCTGACGGCCCGACAATTGCCCCCGCCATGCCGCACCCATCGTGTGGGCGCAGTCCTCGATCACCGTGACACCGGCCGCATCACACATCTGCATCAGCCGGTCCATGTCGCACAGATGTCCGCGCATATGGCTTAGCATCAGAACGCGTGCCTGACCCAACTTTCCTTCCAGATCGTCCAGATCGATCGTCAGGCTTTCCGTCACCCCGACAAACACCGGGCGGGCACCGACCGAGGCGATTGACCCCGGCACCGGAGCCAGCGTGAAGGCATTCGTCAGAACCGGATCACCCGGCTGAACCCCGACGGCCCGTAAGGCGGTCGCCAGCGCATACCCCCCCGAGGACACGGCGAGACAGTATTTCGCGCCGGTCTGCGCGGCAAATTCCTGTTCCAGCAATGCAGTCTCGCCCAGTTCCCCGGGCACCACGTTATAGCGATGCAGCCGGCCGTGCCGGAGGACGGCTAACGCGGCTTCGATTGCGTCTTCGGGGATGGGTTCCTGCTGCGTGAAGCTGCCAGAGAATGTTTCGGTCATGTGCCAGTTCTGATCCTGCAAAAGGTTCCGGTCAAGAGCTTACGCCGTCACGCCGATCAGGTCATTCACGACGTCGGGCAGATCATTGAAATGATGCAGCAGGGCGTCCGGTTCCAACGCGGCCATATCTTCGCCGGAAGGCCCGAACGTCACCAGGACCGACGGCACCCCGGCGGCGCGTGCCGTGTTGTGGTCGGTATCCGAGTCTCCAATCAGAACGCACTGGTCGGGGTGCCCGCCAGCACGGCGCGCGGCCTCGCGCAGGGGTTCGGGATCGGGCTTTCGCACCGCCAGCGTATCGGCCCCAACCAGCGAGGCGAAACGATCCCGCACCCCAAGACGCATCAAAAGCAGATCGGCCAGAGCCTCGGGTTTGTTGGTGCAGATACCCACACCGTACCCTGTGGCTTTCAACGTATCGACTGCCTCAAGCGCGCCGGGGTAGAATTTGGTGTGGATGTCAATGGCTTCCGAATAGGCCTCGAGCAGAATTGGATAATACGCCAGCACTGTTGCCTCGTCATACGCTCCGACCCGTTTCAGCCCGTGGCTCAGCATCATGCGTCCGCCACGCAAGGCAACACCGGCGTCCTGTTCCCGCGTCAGAACATCGCCATGCCCCATTTCACGAAAACAATGATTTGCCGCCGCCAGCAAATCGCCTGAAGTATCCGCCAAAGTGCCGTCCAGATCGAAGATGACCGTACGCATTTTGCCTCCTTGCTCGGCAGAAACCCGCCATGAGATGTTGCAAACGGCAATCTTGTTTGATGGGCGAACCGCTTGCGCCTTTGAAACCAGCGGATAAAACGGACGACAACAAAACACAAAGAGAAAACGATTTCATGACCACTGCCCTTGTCATCCTCGCCGCCGGAAAAGGCACCAGGATGAATTCGGAGATACCAAAAGTTCTGCATCCCATCGCGCAGGCCCCGATGCTGGTTCACGCCATGCGCGCCGGCGCAATTCTGTCCCCCGAACGCACTGTCATCGTCACCGGGCACGGGTCCGAGGCGGTCGCCAAAGCCGCGCGGGCCGAGGATGAAGACGTGCATATCGCCATGCAGGAGGAGCAACTGGGTACCGCCCACGCGGTCGCGCAGGCACGCGGCGCGTTGGACGGGTTTTCCGGCGATATCGTGGTTCTGTATGGCGACACACCCTTTCTGCAACCGGACACTCTGGAACGGATGGTAGCCGCGCGGGCCGAGAACGATCTTGTCATTCTCGGGTTCGAGGCGGCCGATCCCGCCCGTTATGGCCGACTGGTCATGAAGGGCGACACACTGGAACGGATCGTTGAATTCAAGGACGCCTCCGAGGAGGAGCGCGCGATCACCTTTTGCAATTCGGGCCTTTTGGCCTGCGATGCCCAGACCCTGTTCTCGCTGATCGACGCGGTCGGGAATGGCAATGCATCCGGCGAGTACTACCTTACCGATGTTGTTGAAATCGCCGGAAATCGCGGACTGAAGGTCACCGCTGTTGCCTGTGATGAGGCCCAGACACTGGGTGTCAATTCCCGCGCCGATCTGGCGGCGGCAGATGCCGTTTATCAAACCCGCGCTCGTGCAGAACTGATGGATTTGGGCGTCACGCTGATGGACCCGCAGACCGTGTACCTGGCTGCTGACACAGTGATCGGGCGCGATACCGTGATTGAACCAAATGTGGTTTTTGGCCCCGGCGTTACCGTGGAAAGCGGCGCAACGATCCGCGCCTTTTCGCATCTTGAAGGATGCCATGTCAGCCGCGGTGCCATCGTTGGCCCCTTTGCCCGCCTGCGTCAGGGCGCCGAATTGGCCGAAGATGCGCGTATCGGAAATTTCGTCGAAATCAAGAATGCAGAAATCGGTGAAGGTGCCAAGGTCAATCACCTCAGCTATGTCGGCGATGCCTCGGTCGGGGCCAGAACCAATATCGGCGCCGGAACCATCACCTGCAACTATGACGGCGTCATGAAGCACCGAACAACGATTGGTGACGATGTCTTCATCGGCTCCAACACTATGTTGGTGGCACCGGTCACGCTGGGCGACGGCGCAATGACGGCCACTGGCACGGTGGTCACCAGGAATGTCGATCCCGACGCACTGGCCGTGGCTCGTTCACGCCAGGAAAACAAACCGGGTTATGCGCGTAAATTGTTTGAAATGTTAAAGGCGAAGAAGGCTCGCCGCGACAAAGGAGCCTAGAATATGTGTGGTATTGTTGGCGTACTGGGACAGCACGAAGCCGCCCCTATTCTGGTCGAGGCGCTGAAGCGGCTGGAATATCGCGGTTACGACAGTGCGGGGATTGCAACGGTCAACAACGGCGCGCTGGGGCGTCGGCGGGCCGTTGGAAAGCTGGTCAACCTAAGCGATCTGCTGGTGCACGACCCATTGCCCGGCAAATCGGGTATCGGCCACACCCGCTGGGCCACGCATGGCGCGCCTTCGGTCACCAACGCCCATCCGCACAGGGCGGGCCCGGTGGCCGTTGTCCATAACGGCATCGTCGAAAACTACCGCGAATTGCGTGCGGAGCTGGCAGAAAACGGGATCGATTTCCAGACCGAAACCGATACTGAAACCGTCGCCCTGATGACCGAACACTACATGAAAACCGGTCTGAACGCGGTTCAAGCCGCCTTTAAAACGATCGACCGGCTGGAAGGTGCCTTTGCCCTAGCATTCCTGTTCGATGGAGAGGATGACCTGATCATTGCCGCCCGCAAAGGCTCTCCGCTGGCGATTGGTCATGGCGATGGCGAGATGTTCGTTGGCTCGGACGCCATTGCGCTGGCCCCGCTGACAGACAGGATCACATATCTCGAGGAAGGCGACCGCGCCGTCCTGACCCGCACGTCGCTGGAAATCCGCAATGAAAAGGGTGACCTGGCCAACCGGGAAACGCGCCGGATCAAACTGGATCACACCCGAACCGACAAGGGCGGGCACAAACATTATATGGCCAAGGAAATCGCCGAACAGCCGATCGTGGTGGCCGAGGCGATCCGGTCCTATCTGCCGACAGGTGGCGACCGGGTCGTGTTGCCCGATGCGGATCTGGATTTCACGAAACTGGATCGGCTGACCATGGTGGCCTGCGGCACAGCCTTCTATGCCTGCCTGACCGCAAAATACTGGTTCGAACAACTGGCCAAAATGCCGGTCGAAGTCGATATCGCCAGCGAGTTCCGCTACCGCGAACCACCGATCACTGATCGGACACTGGCCCTGTTCGTCAGTCAGTCAGGCGAAACGGCCGACACACTGGCCGCGCTGCGCTATTGCGAGGGCAAGGCGGACAAGATCGTTTCGGTTGTCAATGTCCCCGAAAGCTCGATTGCCCGCGAAAGTGACATTGCCCTGCCGATCCACGCCGGCGTGGAAATCGGCGTGGCATCGACGAAGGCGTTCACGTGTCAGTTGAGCGTGTTGCTGATGCTTGCGCTCAAAGCTGCCGCCGATCGGGGCACGCTCAGCGACGAAGAACTGGCCGATCACGCCGCAGCTTTGCGCGGTCTGCCCACAATCCTGAACGCGGCGCTGGATCAAAGCCAAGCCATCCGCAAATCCGCTCAGCGCCTGTCCGAGGCGCGCGACGTGTTGTTTCTGGGCCGGGGGCTGATGTATCCACTGGCCATGGAGGGGGCGCTAAAGCTCAAGGAAATCAGCTATATCCATGCGGAAGGTTATGCCTCGGGTGAATTGAAACACGGGCCCATCGCCCTGATCGACAAGCATATGCCGGTGGTTGTCATGGCCCCGCGCGACGCCGTTTTCGACAAGACAGTTTCGAACATGCAGGAGGTCATGGCGCGCAAGGGCAAGGTCATTCTCATCTCAGACGCTGACGGCATTACCGACGCGGAAGACGGCGTCTGGAACACGATCCGCATGCCGCATGTCCATACAAGCCTGGCGCCAATCCTGTATTCGGTGCCGGCCCAGTTGCTGGCCTATCACACCGCTGTCGCAAAGGGCACGGATGTGGATCAGCCGCGCAACCTGGCCAAATCCGTAACGGTGGAGTGAACAATGTCCAAACAATTCCCGGAACTGGACGCCGCCCAACGCAAGTTCATCGAAGACCAGCACATGTTCTTCGTTGGCACCGCAGGGCCTGAAGGTCGCGTCAATATCTCGCCCAAGGGCATGGATTCATTACGTGTTCTTGGGCCCAACCGGATCGTCTGGATGAACCTGACCGGCAGTGGCAACGAAACCGCCGGTCATTTGCTGCAGACCAATCGCATGACGCTGATGTGGTGTTCCTTCACCACGCGCCCGCTGATCCTGCGCACCTATGGCACTGCACATACCCTGCACGTCGGCGACGATGGCTGGGACGAACTGGCCGCCCTGTTCCCCACTCATCGCAGCGCGCGGCAGATCTATGACCTCAGCCTCGACATGGTGCAAACATCCTGTGGCTACGCGGTTCCGTTCATGGAATTCCAATCGGACCGCGACACGATGCAAAAGTGGGTCGACGGAAAATCCGACGAGGACATCCGTGCCTATTGGGTCGACAAGAACCACTCCACGATTGACGGCCACCCCACCCGTGCCTTGGAAAAGGGCGGCGATGCCGGATAGCTATCTCAACCAGATCAAGGCTCATGCCGACCCCGAGCGCGCAGACCAGATTGCGGCCTATCACAAGGTCGAGCGTCCTTATCTGGGGGTTGCCAATCCGGTTTTGAACGACCTCACCAAGTCGTGGCGGCAAGAGCTGGATGTTTCTGATCGCGTAGAAGTGGCGGACGCTCTGTGGCAGAGCAACATTCACGAGGCTCGTCTTGCTGCTGCCAAACTGCTGACGCAGGCCCGTATCCGGCCAGATCAGGCGGTCTGGGAACTGCTGCACAGCTGGTTGCCGGATTTTGACGCCTGGGCGGTGGCCGATCACGCCTGCATGGCAATGCAAAAGCGCCTTACAGCAGACCCCGAACGGCTGGATCAGGTGGAGCTCTGGACCACCTCAGACCACATGTGGACCCGCAGGGCTGCTCTGGTCGCCACCCTGCCCTGGACCAAGCAAAACCACCCCAAACCCGACGATCTGCAACGCCGCGACCGTATTCTGGGTTGGGCTGCGGGTTATGTTCCCGATCGTGACTGGTTCATTCAGAAATCTGTCGCCTGGTGGCTGCGCGAACTGTCCAAACACGATCCGTCCCGCGTCATTGCGTTTCTGTCCGCGCATGGCAGCCAGATGAAGCCGTTTGCCCGCCGCGAGGCCGGAAAATACCTGAAAGATCAGTTGGAATAGACTTCAAGTTCGACCAGAGCGTCGAGCGGCAACAAAAGTGCCCGCATTGCATCCAGCGACAGACGGCTGCCCCCGCTTTCAGGTCCCGGTGCCGGAACCAGCGCAATATAGGCCTGCGCCCCCGTACTTGGGACCAGAACACGGCCCGTAAACTCGGTCTCGACCAAAGGGGTTTCCATCCAGCGTCCCGGCGTCGTGGGATCACCCAGCGCGGCGACGGTCGTTCTGGCGCCGATCCAACCAGCCGCAGTGGCCGCAACAGGTTCCGGTTCGACCGCGTCCCCGGCAGTCGCAGCATCCTGTTCGGCAGCGCCATCGCCACCGCCAAAAACCCGGTCCGTCGTTGACCGAACCGCGTCACATCCCGCCAGCAAAGCGCAAAACACCAAAACCGCATATCTCATGGCCACAACCTATCGATCTGTGCCCATCTATGCCAGCGCAAAGGAAACTTCACCCTTGTCGCGGGCAGGCCGCAGCTTTACCTATGTCGCATGACAGCTCCTCTTATCGACCCGTTTGCGCGCGCCATCACCTATCTCCGTGTTTCCGTCACGGATCGCTGCGATTTCCGCTGCGTCTATTGCATGTCCGAAAACATGACGTTCCTGCCCAAGAAGGACCTGCTGACTCTCGAGGAGCTGGATCGCATGTGTTCGACATTTGTCCGGCTGGGCGTCGAAAAGCTGCGCATAACCGGCGGGGAACCACTGGTGCGCCGTAACATCATGAGCTTTTTCAACGCCATGACCCGGCATCTGGACAGCGGCGCGCTGAAAGAGCTGACACTGACAACCAACGGATCACAGCTAAACCGTTTTTCCGAGGATCTGTATGCCGCGGGCGTGCGCAGGATCAACGTGTCGCTGGATACGCTGGATGACGACAAATTCGCCCGCATCACCCGTTGGGGACGCCTGAAACAAGTGCTGAACGGCATTGATGCCGCACAAAAAGCCGGATTGCGGATCAAGATCAATGCCGTGGCTCTGAAAGGCTTCAACGAGGAAGAACTGCCGCGCATCACGCAATGGTGCACCGAGCGTGACATGGACCTGACCTGGATCGAGGTCATGCCGATGGGGGACATCGGCAACGAAGATCGTCTGGATCAGTACTGGTCACTCAAGGATGTACGGGCCGAATACGAAAACCAATACCGGGTCACCGATCTGGCCGAGCGGACCGGCGGCCCTGCGCGCTACGTCCGGCTCGAGGAAACGGGGCAGAAGATCGGCTTCATCACGCCGCTCAGCCACAATTTCTGCGAAAGCTGCAACCGCGTGCGGCTGACCTGTACGGGCGAGCTGTACATGTGCCTGGGCCAGGAAGACATGGCCGATCTGCGCGATCCGCTGCGGGATCATCCGGATACGGAACAACCGCTCGAAGACGCGATCCGCGCTGCGATCAACCTCAAACCCAAGGGGCATGATTTCGACTATTCCCGTCAGGCGGTAGATGGCCGGATGAGCCGCCACATGAGCCACACAGGCGGCTGACATGCCGCGCCGGAACGGCCAGACACTGCTTTATCGATTGTATTGCGGCCTGACCTCAATTGCCGCACCGCTTGTCTGGCGTACCGTGCGCAACAAGCTGCAGGCTGCAGGGGTTCCCCAGGCACGGCAACAGGAACGCCTCGGCCACGCAAGCCAGCCCCGTCCAGATGGCCGCCTGGTCTGGTTTCACGCCGCCAGCGTCGGAGAAAGCCTGTCCGTTCTCAGCCTGATCAATCGGCTGGCGGAGAAGCTGCCAGATGCGCATTTCCTGATCACATCCGGCACTCCGACCTCGGCGGCCCTTATCGAAAAGCGGCTTCCGCCCAGAACGCGCCACCAGTACCCGCCGCTGGACACAGGCGGCCCCGTCAGACGGTTTCTGGCCCATTGGAAGCCCGATGCCGGGATCTTCGTCGAAAGCGAAATCTGGCCGCACCTGATTGTCGAGGCCTCGCACCTGGGAATGCCGCTTGCCCTGCTCAATGCCCGACTGTCGGATAAATCGGTCGCTGGCTGGAAAAAGCGTCCGCGAACAGCACGGTTCATCCTTGAACAGTTTCGCTTGTTTTTGACCCAGAACGACAAGGCGGCGGCCAACCTGCTGGCCATGGGGGCCCAAGCTGACCGGGTCAAGCCCGGGACCAACCTCAAGTCGATGTCCGACCCCCTGCCCGTGAACAAGGAAACGCTGACCAGCATCCGCAGCCAGATTGCCGGGCGGCCGGTCTGGATCGCCAGTTCCACCCATGCCGGAGAAGAGGAAATCGTGCTGGCGGCCCACGCGCAATTGCTGGAAAGCTGGCCCGACCTGCTACTCCTGCTGATCCCCCGCCATCCTGAACGGCGCGCAGATTTCGGCGCATTGATCCAGCAGGCCGGCTTTTCCATGTCGCTGCGCTCTGCCGACATGCCGATCACGGCAGACACGCAGGTCTACGTCGCCGATACCCTCGGCGAAACCGGAACATGGTATGCCTTGTGTCCGATCGTATTTTTGGGCGGCTCGCTCAAGGAAATCGGCGGTCACAATCCGTTTGAACCGGCACAGGCCGGCGCGGCCGTCATTACCGGGCCGGGGTATTTCAACTTTGCCGAAACATTTGCGCCTCTGATCGAAAGTGGCGGCACAATCGAGGTGCGGACAGCACAAGACCTTGCCACGGCCGTTACCACTTGGCTGAGCGACAAAGTGGCATTAGCGGAAGCCCAAAGCGCCGTCAAATCCTGCGTGAACACTCAAAAATCGGCGCTGGACGACGTCACAGATACACTCTGCAAGTATCTTTCTCTCACGTGATCGCCCGCGGGGTCCACGCTTCATCTGGCTAAAAATATCCCGGGGGAGGCGCGCCATGGGCGCGACGGGGGCAGAGCCCCCATCGCCTTTGCCGTCAGGCGGTCGGCATCCTTTGCTCGACAATCTCGGCCCACCAACTGCATCCTGCCGGAATGGCCTCATCATTGAAGTTGTATTGCGGGTGATGCACCATCGCCGTGTCGCCGTTGCCAACCAGAATATAAGCGCCCGGACGTTCTTCCAGCATAAAGGCAAAATCCTCGCCGCCCATGACCAGAGGTGCCTCCTCGCAAGCGCCTGAGACTGAACGCGCCACGTCCGCCGCAAAATCGGTCTGCTCGTCGCTGTTCACCATGACCGGATAGCCTCGGATATAGGTCACATCAGCGGTCCCACCGTAAGTCGCGGCAACGCCGTTGCAGATTTCGTTGATCCGTCGCTCAGCCAGATCCCGCATAGCATTGCTCATGGTGCGCACGGTTCCCTTGATCTGAACCGTCTGAGGGATCACGTTGAAAGCCTTGGAGGAGGTTTCGAACGAGGTTACGGATACCACAATCTGATCGACCGGATCGGCATTACGCGAAGCGATGGTCTGCAACGCCAAAACTGCATTGGCGGCCAGGACGGTCGTATCAACAGTTTCATGTGGTTTGGCCGCGTGGCCGCCAAGGCCTTCGAACGTGATGTCGAACTGGTCAGTAGCTGCAAAGAACGCACCCGGACGGATCGCAAACGACCCTACGGGCTTACCAGGCCAGTTGTGCATTCCATAGACTTCCTGAATATTCCAGCGATCCATCATGCCATCTTCGCACATCTCGCGCCCGCCGCCGCCGCCTTCTTCGGCAGGTTGGAAGATGACCACAACCGTTCCATCGAAATTGCGGGTTTCAGCCAGATATTTTGCGGCCCCCAACAACATCGCCGTATGCCCGTCATGGCCACAGGCATGCATGGCACCCGGAGTTTTCGATGCATAGTCCAGCCCGGTCGCCTCATGGATCGGTAGCGCATCCATATCCGCCCGAAGTCCGATGACCTTGCCTTTGGTATCCGACTTGCCCTTGATCACGCCAACAACGCCGGTTCGCCCGATGCCGGTTACAATCTCGTCACAGCCGAATTCCTTCAGCTTGTCGGCGACCACCGCGCTGGTGCGATGCGTTTCGAACAGTATTTCCGGATTTTCATGAAGATCCCGTCGCCAAGCGGTGATTTCTTCCTGCATCTCGGCAAGGCGGTTCTTGATAGGCATGTCATTCTCCCCTGTGTGTCATGCGACAGGCATTCGTCGTTCCACCACTTCCGCGTACCAACTGCAGCCCGCGGGTATGGCTTCGTCATCAAAGTTATATTCAGGATGGTGGCACATGGCGGTGTCCCCATTGCCAACAAAGATGTAGGCGCCCGGCCGTTCTTCAAGCATGTAGGCGAAATCTTCCGACGGCATGATCGGATCGACGCTATCATTCACCTTGCCGGCAACAGCCGCCGCAGCTTCGGCAGCATAGCCTGTTTCCGCATCGGTATTGACAGTCGCCGGGTACCCCGGCGTCCAGATCACTTTTGCCGTTGCACCAAAGGCCGAGGCCGTGTCCTCGGCGATCCGGCGCACCCGCTCTTCCGCGATGGCGCGATACTCGGGATCCAGCGTTCGCACCGTGCCCTGCAGCCGCACCGTGTGCGCGATCACGTTTGACGCAACGCTATCAGTCACGAAGGTACCGACCGTCAGCACCACACGCTTGATCGGATCGACGGTGCGCGACACAACCGACTGCAAAGCCACGACTATATGAGATGCGACAAGTGTTGTGTCCACCGCATCATGCGGCGCGGCGGCGTGCCCGCCCTTGCCCATCACAACAATCTCGAACTCGTCGGACGAGGCCAGCAAGGCACCAGGTCGAATGGCGAACTCTCCCACCGGAAGACCCGGCATATTGTGCATGCCGTATACTTCCTGAATGCCCCATCGTTCCATCAGGCCATCCTGACACATCGCCAATCCGCCCGCGCCGCCTTCTTCGGCGGGCTGGAAAATCAGAACAACGGTCCCATCAAAATTCCGGGTCTCAGCCAGATACTGTGCCGCCCCCAGCAGCATCGAGGTATGGCCGTCATGCCCGCAGGCATGCATCTTGCCCGGCACGATCGAGGCATAGTCGAGCCCGGTTGCCTCTTCGATGGGCAGCGCATCCATATCGGCGCGCAGACCCACGACACGACCCTTCGTGTCGGTCCGCCCCCGGATCACGCCAACAACGCCTGTTTTGCCGATACCGGGCGTAATCTCATCTACGCCAAACGCTTTCAGGCGCTCTGTTACAAAGGCGGCCGTTTCGTGGACGTCATACATCAATTCTGGATTGGCATGCAGATGGCGGCGCCATTTGGTGATCTCGCCATGCATTTCGGCTAGCCTGTTTTTGACGGGCATTTTCATCCTCCTGTGACAAGAGTTTCAATATCGACCAAATGGCCACAAATCTCAGGCGCCGAGCTTGTTTACCAGCCGCTCCATAAATCTGTGACCTTCATTGAACTGTGCAATCGTTATGAACTCGTTCGGCTGATGGGCCTCTGCAATATCGCCGGGGCCGCAAATAACCGCTGAATAGCCCGCTTCCTGAAACTGCCCCGCTTCAGTCCCGTAGCTGACAACATGCGAGGCATTGTCCCCCGTCAGGGATCGCACCAAGGCCTCGGCCTCTCCATCAGGTTCGGGCACCAGCGCCGGTACTGCAAAATCCTCGGCCACGTCGATGCGCGCTTCCGGGTGGACCTGCTGCATCCGGGCTTCGATCTGCCGCACCTGCTTCAGATAGTCCGTTCTCCAGTGCGATGCCTGTTCACCGGGCACCACTCGGAAGTCCATCATGAACCGGCAGTCCTTGGCAGTGATATTATGCGCTGTTCCCCCTTCGATCATCCCGACATGGCAGGTGGTCCAGGGCGGGTCGAATATCGCGGCGACATCACTCGGTTCGGCTGCCATGTTCTCGGCATTACGATCGTTGGCCCAATCGATCAGCGGCGCCGCCGACATGATCGCGTTGACCCCGGTATGCATGATCGAGCTGTGGACCTCAAACCCGACAACATGTGTATCATACCCGAAGCTGCCCTTGTGGCCCGTGACGGCCTGCATCATCGACGGCTCGCCCACGATCACGGCGGATCCCTTGGGCAGAACCTCCTGCATGGCTTCGATCATCGGCGGGGCTCCGGTGCAGCCAACCTCCTCATCAAAGCTCAGCGCCAGTTGCAGAGGTCGTTTGAGATCCGCGTATTGCGCCTCGACCAAAGCCCAGATGGCCAGTGCGTCAAAGCCCTTCATGTCGCAGGCTCCGCGCCCGAAATATTTGCCGTCTCTTTCAACAACAGTGAACGGGTCGCTGTCCCATGACTGCCCGTCAACGGGCACGACATCGGTATGGCCGGACAGGACAACCGCCCCTTCCTGCCAGGGGCCGACATGGGCCAGTAGGGCGGCTTTGTGTGGCTGGTTCGGATCGGGCCAGCGATGCGACGTGATGCCGTGGCTGGCCAAGTAGGCTTCGACCCAGTCCACCAGAGGCAGGTTGGTCTCACGGCTCACCGTCGGGAACGAGATCAGGCGCGTCATGATCTCAAGCGGCGTCAGGCGGTGCGGCATGGGGATCAGTAACCGCTATCCGTGGTTAGGACGAAGTGACTCGGCTCGACCTCGCGGTATTCTGAAGGTTCGGGTTTATAGCCGATTGGATGAATTGGCGACGGGATCGGCTTGAAATTCAGATCCTTTTCCGATTTCCGCTGGTTCGGATCGGCAATCGGAACAGCCTTCATCAGCGCCTGAGTATAGGCGTGCTGCGGGTTCTCGAACACCCGGGCACGCGGGCCAAGTTCGACAATGCGGCCCAGATACATGACGCCGACATGGTGGCTGACCCGCTCGACCACGGCCATGTCGTGGCTGATGAACAGATAGCTGAGGCCAAGTTCCGACTGAAGCTCCATCATCAGGTTCAGAACCTGCGCCTGGACCGATACGTCAAGCGCCGATACCGCCTCGTCCGCGACGATCAGTTTGGGGTTCAGCGCCAGCGCTCGGGCAATCGCGATCCGCTGCCGCTGACCACCCGACATCTCGTGCGGGAAACGACGCATGAAGCTGCGCGGCAACTGTACCTTGTCGAACAGTTGCGCCACACGGTCCTGCAACTCCGAGCCGGACGCGACACCGTAGTTGCGCATCGGTTCGGCCACCTGATCGATCAGCTGCATCTGCGGATTGAGCGAGGCGAACGGGTCCTGAAAGATCATCTGCATATCCAGCCGCGCTTTGCGCAGACCCGCAGAATCCAGTTTCATGATATCAAGGCCATCCAGATTGACCTCACCTGCCATCGGCTCGACCAGCCGCAGGATCGACCGACCCGCCGAAGATTTGCCGCACCCTGATTCGCCCACAAGGCTCAGCGTCTGGCCCTTGTTCAGGGTGAACGAAACGTCTTCGACCGCGTGCACATTGGAAATCGTGCGACGCAGCAGCCCCCCCTTGACGGGGAACCGGGTGGTCAGGTTCTTGACGGACAGCAGAACTTCTTCAGTGCCGGGGATTGGCGCGATGTTCTGCCCTTCGACACCCAGCAGCTTCATCGGTTCCGGAGCCGATTTTCCCTGCATTTCGCCCAGTTTCGGAACAGCGGCCAGCAGCGCCTTGGTGTAATCGTGCTGCGGATTCTCGAAGATTTCCTTGACCGTGCCCTCTTCGACCTTGTTGCCGCGGAACATGACCACGACGCGGTCGGCCATCTGCGCCACAACCGCCATGTCATGGGTGATGAACATCACCGCCGTGCCGGTTTCCCGCTTGAGCCGGTCCATCAGCGCGAGGATCTCGGCCTGAATGGTCACGTCCAGTGCTGTGGTGGGTTCATCGGCGATCAGCAGGCGCGGCTCGCAGGCCATGGCCATGGCGATCACCACCCGCTGGCGCATGCCGCCAGACAATTCGTGCGGATATTGCTTCAGTCGCCGTTCGGGTTCCGGAATGCGGACCTGACGCAGCAGTTCCAGCGCGCGGTCCTCGGCCTGCGACTTGGACAGGTTCTTGTGGATCCGCAACCCTTCGGTCAACTGCCGGCCGACGGTAAAAACGGGGTTCAGCGCTGTCATCGGCTCCTGAAAGATCATTCCGATCTCGTTGCCGCGAATCTGTTTCATCAGATTCTGATCGGCCACAGACAGGTCCATTTCGGTCTTGTCGCGCCGGTCAAACAGCAGTTGCCCACCCGCGATCTCACCACCGCCGAATTCCACCAGCCGCATCAGCGACAAAGACGAGACCGATTTCCCCGACCCCGATTCACCAACGATACATACGGTTTCGCCGGGATGGACCGAAAACGAGACATCTTCGACCCCGACCACCGGACCATCCTTGGTCTGAAATTCGACCCTGAGATTCTTGATCTGGGCAATAGGCTGATCCAGCACGCGCACGCTCCCCTTGGCGGCTTGTTATTTTTGAATGCCAAACGCTAAGGCGGCAGGAAGGGAAAAGTCAAACGCATTGCAGGTTTTCCTTAAGGCAAGGCTTGCAATTTTCCAAAACTCTGTTTCGATACGCCGCGTAACCGTTTTTGGGAGATGGCGGAATTCGCGAAGCGTGGCTTGCATACATGTTTCTTTTCAGCGCCTTACATTCCCACACGGCAACGCCAAACCCGCAGGCCTTGCGGAGATAATCGAGACACGAATGTGTCCAACATGGAGTGTATGATGAAAATCAAAACCCTTTTGCTTGGTGCGATTGCAAGCACAGCGATGGCCCCGATGGCCTTTGCCGAGCGCGGATCGGACGGCAATGTCAGCATCATTTACTGGCAGGCACCGTCGATCCTGAACCCGTTCCTTTCGGGTGGCACCAAGGATGTGGAGTCGGCCTCGCTGGTGATCGAACCGCTCGCCCGCTACGACCAGGACGGCAACATGGTGCCTTATCTGGCATCGGAAATTCCAACCGTTGAAAACGGCGGTGTCAGCGAAGATCTGACCTCGATCACCTGGAAAATCGCACCGGGAATCACCTGGTCGGATGGTAGTCCGTTCACTTCTGCGGACGTGAAATTCACCGCTGACTACTGCATGCACCCCGAAGGTGGCTGCGCGCAGGTGACCAAATTCGAAGGCGTCACATCGGTCGAAGCCGTGGACGACCTGACCGTAAAAGTCACGTTCGATGCACCGACCCCGTTCCCCTATGGTCCGTTTGTTGGCGGCGAAAGCCCGATCATTCAGGCCGCACAGTTTGCCGACTGCCTGGGCGCGAAAGCCCCCGAATGCACCGAGCAGAACTTTAACCCGATCGGCACCGGCCCGTTTGTCGTCACCGAGTTCAAGCCGAACGACGTGATCACCATGAAGGCCAACGACAACTACCGTGATCCGGCAAAACCTGCCTTTGCGACGCTGACCTTCAAAGGTGGCGGTGACGCAACTGCAGCGGGCCGCGCGGTGATGGAAACCGGCGAGTTTGACTATGCCTGGAACCTGCAGCTGGCACCCGAGGTGATCCAGCAGATGCAGGAAGGCGGCAAGGGCACTCCGGTCGCAGGCTTCGGCCCGCTGGTCGAGCGCATCATGCTGAACCAGACCAACCCGTCGCCCGATCTGCCGGAAGGCGAGCGTTCGACTGCTGCGCATCCGCACCCGTTCCTGCAGGATCCTGCGGTTTACAAGGCGATGTCTCTGGCAATCGACCGTCCGCTGCTGGTGGAAATCGGCTATGGCCAGGCCGGTCAGGTCACTTGTAACTGGGTTCCGGCCCCGGCTGCCGTGAATTCGGACACCTTTTCCTGTGACACGCAGGACATCGAAGGTGCGAAGAAACTGCTGGATGACGCGGGTATCGTAGACTCTGATGGCGACGGCGTTCGTGAAAAAGACGGCGTTCCGCTGAAGATCGTCTACCAGACCTCGACCAACGCCGTCCGTCAGGACTTCCAGGCGCTGATCAAGGAATGGTGGAGCCAGATCGGTATCGAAACCGAGCTGCGCAACATCAACGCGTCGGTCTTCTTCGGCGGTGACCCGGGTTCGCCCGACACCTTCCAGAAGTTCTATGCGGACGTTGAAATGTACGCTAACACCTTCAACGGCACCGACCCGCAGTCCTATCTGGGCAACGGCCTGTGCGACAAGGCTCCCAAGCCGGAATCGCAGTGGCAGGGTGAGAATATCAGCCGCTTCTGCAACGAAGAATTCGACAAGCTGCATGGTCAGCTGGCCGAAACCGCCGGTGCGGAAGAGCGTGCGAAAATCGCCCGTCGTCTGAACGACATCATGGTAGAAAACGGCGGTATGATCCCGCTGGTGCACCGTGGCCGTCTGTCGGCGCACGCAAACACCCTGGGTGGCGTGATCCTGAATGTTTGGGACAGTGAGCTGTGGAACGCAGCAGACTGGTACCGCAAGACCGGATCCTAAACATCAAGTTGCAAAGCTGCGCCCCGATCTGTATCGGGGCGCGGTCATTTGCACACCACTCCAACAAGAAGACGCACAATAAAGGCGCCTTTTGATGCTCAACTTCACCATCAGACGACTGATTCTGGCCGTTCCGACGCTCCTGTTCATCAGTCTCGTCATCTTCCTGCTGCTTGAACTCGCACCCGGCGATCCCATGGCGCAGGTTCCGCTTACCGTCCCTCCCGAAGTCAAAGAGAAGATGCGCGAGGCGCTTGGCCTCGGGCAGCCGATGCATATCCGGTTCTGGAAATGGATCGTGCAGTTCTTCTGGATTGAACCGCAGGTGTTGATCGACTCGATGTTCGGCACGACCTTCTCCGAAGGCGATCTGCGTGTGATTTCGTGGCAGACCCGCTCGCCCGTCATGGACATCGTCGTTCAGCGTATCCCGCAGACCCTGTGGGTCGTCGGCACCGCCTATGTGGTCGCCATCCTTATCGCGCTGCCCATCGGCATCTATTCCGCATACCGCCAGTATTCCTGGTTCGATCAGATGGGTACATTCGTGTCGATGGTCGGCTTCTCGGTCCCGCCTTTCTTCTCGGGCGTGCTGGTGATCGTGATCTTCTCGGTCCAACTTGGCTGGTTCCCATCTATCTATGACACAACACATGTGGTCGACAGCTGGGACAGCTTTGTCGTGCAGCTGAAGCAGATGATCATGCCTGTCATGGTTCTGGCGCTTCAGATCACCGCACAACTCAGCCGGTTCATGCGCGCCTCGATGCTGGATAACCTCAACCAGGACTACGTCCGCACCGCCCGCGCCAAGGGCCTCAGCGAATACACCGTCGTGATGGTCCACGTGCTGCGCAACTCGATGATTCCAGTTGTCACCGTGATTGCTCTGGGCATTCCCGCCATATTCGGCGGCGCCATCATTACCGAGCAGGTCTTCAAGGTGAACGGCATCGGCCAGTTGCTGATCGGGGCCATTCAGGCCAATGACCTGCCGATGGTGCAGACCCTGACTTTCATCTTCGCCGTCCTGATCGTGCTGTTCAACCTGATCGCAGACGTCCTGTATGGCATTCTGGACCCGAGGATTCGCTATGACTGATCATGATCGCACGGATTCTCTGGTTCCGGACGAAGGGCTTGCCCCGGCCTCGACCGCTCTGCCAACGGCAGACGTGCTGGAGGAACTGGCCACCCCGCCCCGCAGTCAGTGGCGCGATGTCTGGGATCAGTTCAAGACCCACAAGGGCGCGATGATCGGGGCCGTCCTGTTTATCTTCATCGTGGCCGGCGTCTACATTGGTCCTTATCTGTGGAGCATCGACCCGACACAGATCGACATCCGGTCCCGCAATCAGGGGCCAAGCTGGTCGCATCCGTTTGGAACGGACCAGTTGGGCCGTGACATTCTGGCCCGTATGATGTCAGGCGGGCAAACCTCGGTCTCCGTGGGCATCACCGCGATGTTGCTGGCGTTGTTCCTGGGATCTTTCATCGGCGTTCTGGCCGGGTTCTTCAAACAGCTGGACGGGCCGTTGATGCGCCTGACCGATCTGTTCCTGGCCCTGCCCCTGCTGCCATTGCTTCTAGTCATGATGCTGCTGTTCCGAGAACCGCTGTCAGCGGCATTCGGGCTGGAGCGCGGGATTTTCATCCTGATCGTCGCCGCAATCGGCGTCACGTCGTGGATGCCGACCGCACGGATCGTGCGCGGAGATGTTCTGGCGATCAAGGAGCGGGAGTTCGTTCTGGCCGCGCGCTCGATCGGGACAAGCAACGGACAGATCATCACGCGGCACATCCTGCCCAATGTGCTGTCCCCGATCATGGTCTCCGCCACGCTGGGCATCGCCACCGCGATCATCACCGAAAGCGCACTGTCCTTCCTGGGCCTGGGCTTTCCGCCGGACTTCCCGACCTGGGGCCGGTTGCTGTTTGACGGTGTCGACTATCTGCAGCAATACCCCGAACGCGTGTTCTGGCCCGGTCTTGCGATCTCGCTGACGGTGCTAAGCGTCAACTATCTGGGTGACGGTCTGCGCGACGCTCTGGACCCGCGTATTCGCGGACGTTGAACCAAGTCAGCCGGCGCGTTTCAGCGCGCCGGCCAACACGACGATCAGTACCGCCAGCGGTATCAGCACCGAAAACGCCATTCTCAGGCCAAACAATTCGGCCAGAAACCCGATCAATGGCGGCCCGATCAGCAACCCGCCATATCCAAGCGTTGCAACACTGGCAATTGCCTGTCCGGGGGGCACCAGCGGGTCATTCGCGGCGCGGCTGAATGCCAAGGGCATGATGACGGCATAACCGATCCCCATCAAAGCAAAGCCGAACAAAGCCAGCGAGGTCGCCGCAGCGGATACCACGCAAAACACCCCGATGGCCGCACAGACACCTCCGAATCTTGCGATGCTGACCGGCCCGAACCGGGCTATGAACACACCACCCGCCAGTCTGAGCGCAACCATCGCGACCGAAAACACCGCATAACCCAACGCCGCAACACCTTCGGTCGCTTCCGTGACATCGCGCAGGTAGACCGCGCTCCAGTCCGCGACCGCTCCCTCGCCCAACGCACCACACAGGGCCGCAATTCCAACAAGAACCAAAGCACCGGACGGCCATGCAAAAACGGCGCCGCCCGCGCTCTCCGACAGTTTTGACGTCCAGCGCACCCATGACAGGGCAAGCGCAAAGCCCACGACAATCCCACCTGCCAGCAGGAAATGAGTGATCACGGTCAGCCCCATCTGGACCGCCATGTAACCGCTGAGCGCCCCCAGCCCGGCCCCAAGGCTCCACATCGCGTGAAACGAGGACATGACGGGTTTATCATAAGCCTGCTCTACCTCGGCCGCCCAGGCGTTCATCGCCACGTCCATCGACCCGTGGAATGCCCCAAAGATGAACAGAAACACAGCCAGCGCCCAGAAACCGCCTGCCAGAGCCAGAAGGATCAGCGAAAGCGTGTAGAGAACGGCAATCACACGCGTGATAACGACAGCTCCGAAACGGTCGGTCAGACGCCCCGTCACTGGAAATGAACACACCGCCCCTGCCGCCATGAACAGCAAGCCATAACCCAACGCCTCGTGCGTCAGCTCCAGCCTGTCACGCACCGCGGGGATGCGCGATGCCCAGATGCCGAACAAGGCACCGTTCAGGATGAACATGGCCGCGACGGCGCGCCATGCGACCACAATTCCGGTCACGAAAAACCCCTCTTGCCGGGCAAACCTGCCAGCCCCGTTCTACAGGCCTGATGGATTTTGGCAAACGTGATCTAGGACAGCCGCTTGCGGATATGGCGAACACCGACCCAAACGCCTGCGACAACCGGCAATGTCACGGCGGCCGTCAGCATCCCCTTGCTGATGCCCGCGCTCGTCAGCGGATACAAAAGATAGCTGACCAAAGACACCGCATAATAGCTGATTGCAACAACCGACAAACCTTCTACCGTGTGCTGAAGTCGCAAGGCCAGATCCGCGCGACGATCCATGCTTTCCAGCAGCGCCTGGTTCTGCGCACTTCGTTCCACATCCACCCGTGTCCGCAGCAGGTCGCCGGCGCGGATAGCCCGGTCCGACAAGGCTTGCAGGCGGCGCTCGGCCGACTTTACGGTGCGCATAGCCGGGTCATAGCGGCGCATCATGAAATCGGCAAAAGACTGGCCGCCCTCGAACCGTTCCTCACGCAGGATTTCGATCCGTTGGTTGACGATGGCTTCATAGGCGCCCGACGCTCCAAAGCGGAAAGAGGATTGGGCCGACAGGGTTTCCAGTTCGATCGACGTGGACAGCAGTTGCGGCAACAACTCATCCGGCTTGGACGAACTGACAGTCATCTGCCTCATCAACTCCGTCAGCTTCCCGTCCAGTTCGCCTATGCGCGGCATCAGCTGTTTCACCCGTGCAAAGCCCAGCATGGACATTGCCTTATAGGTCTCGATTTCACACAGACGCTGAATGATACGGCCAGTCCGGCGCTGATTGGTCCCGTCACGGACAAAAACGGCAAAGCGCATATGACCCGCCGGGTCGATGCGAAAATCGCTGGCGCAAATGGCGGCGTCATCCAAAACGCGGGCCACCGCCAGGCTTTCCGGTTCGAACCAATCCGCAAGCATCGGCTTCACGGAGTCATCATCTTTGCATTCCACCACCCGCAGCATCGCCGAGGTTACGCGCTGACCGGGGCTTGCCATCAGCCAGTCGGGCGGAAAAATTTCGAAGTCCGCCGGATTGAACGGGCGGTCACTGACATTCTGCGCAATGGCCGTATACGTGACGAATTCAGCGTGCTGTTCCCATTTGAGCCAGTGGCGCCCGATCTGTCCGGCATAATGCGTGGCCCCGGGCTGCGGATGCGGTGCCCCGTGGCGGTTCAGCAGATCCGTCAGATGCGCAACATCTTCATCACGATCCCGCGCTGCCGCCGCAACGGGCTTCTTGATGGCCAGAAACACCACCGTACAGGGCGTTTTCGCCACCGGAAACGGGCGCGCGTGCAATTCATTGGCCAGCGCATAGCGCAGCGGATGATCCTGGATGGGCGTCATTGTTAGCTCCCTGACTCCGGGCCACTATACCCTGCATTCAAAATACATCAATTATTGTTTTATTTCATATACTTACATGAATACCTTCGCATACAGTGGCGCTATCCTATTGATTTGGCTGCCAGAGCTCGATCGGATTGCCTTCAGGGTCGCAAATACGAGCGAACTTCCCGACCTCACTGTCCCACTCATCGCGGGTTTCGACCTGGATGCCTGCTGCCTCAAGCTGAGCGATTAACGCTGCCAGATCATCGACGCGGAAGTTGATCATCCACTGTTGCTCTGACCGGCCGAAATATTCGGTCTTCTGATCGAAAGGCGCAAACACCGTGTGCCCCTCGCGCTGTTTCCAGGGGACAGGATCGTAGTGATTGACCCCCAGATGGGTCTCGTACCACGCGGACAGCGCTTTCGGATTACGCGCGCGGAAAAACACACCGCCGATGCCGTTCACCTTTTCCATCAACGCCTCCTGTCAACAACCTGGCCCGCCCAGCCTAGCACGCCCCGCCTGCTTCATCTGACCAAAAATATCATGGAGGTCAGGAGGCAAAGCCTCCTGCATACAAAAAAAGAAAAGGGCGCCGTCTGGCGCCCTTTGCAATTTTGATACAGCCTGCCGATCAGTCGATCATGGGCAGCAGCTTGTCCAGGCTCGCCTTGGCGTCGCCATAGAACATGCGGGTGTTTTCCTTGAAGAACAGCGGGTTTTCGATACCCGAATAGCCAGTACCCTGACCACGCTTGGACACGAACACCTGCTTGGCCTTCCAGCATTCCAGAACCGGCATACCGGCGATGGGGCTGTTGGGATCCTCCTGCGCCGCAGGGTTCACGATGTCGTTCGAGCCGATCACGATGGCCACATCCGTATCCGGGAAGTCATCGTTGATCTCGTCCATTTCCAGAACAATATCATACGGCACTTTCGCTTCGGCCAGCAGAACGTTCATATGGCCCGGCAGACGACCGGCTACGGGGTGGATCGCAAAACGCACCTCTTTGCCCTTGGCGCGCAGCTTGCGGACCAGTTCGGAAACGGACTGCTGCGCCTGCGCCACGGCCATCCCGTAACCCGGGATGATGATCACGCTGTCAGCGTCGTTCAGCGCGGCCGCAACGCCATCTGCGTCAATCGCCACCTGCTCGCCTTCAACAGCCATCTGCTCGCCCTGAGGACCGCCAAAACCGCCCAGGATTACGCTGACAAAGTGACGGTTCATCGCCTTACACATGATATAGGACAGGATCGCACCGGACGAGCCCACCAGCGCACCGACCACGATCAGCAGGTCGTTGCCCAGCGAGAAGCCGATCGCCGCAGCGGCCCAGCCCGAGTAGCTGTTCAGCATCGACACAACCACCGGCATGTCAGCGCCTCCGATGCCCATGATCAGGTGGTAACCGATGAACAGCGCCGCCAGCGTCATCAGGATCAGCGGGAACAGGCCACCCGACGAGGTGTACCAGATCAGGCAGATCAGCGAGAGACCGGCAGCCGCCGCGTTCAGCGCATGACCGCCGGGCAGTTTGGTTGCGGCGCTCGTCACCTTACCCGCCAGCTTGCCATAGGCGACAACCGAACCGGTAAAGGTAATCGCACCGATGAAGATGCCGAGGTACAATTCGACATGCAGGATTGCCAGTTCCGCCGCGGTCTTCTTGGCGATCAGCTTGGCGAATGCGCCCAGATCGGAAAGATCCGCCTGAGACGCACTGTCGGCAATCGCCATCACCTGCGCCACGTTACCGATTTCGAAATGAGCGTTGAAGCCGACGAACACAGCCGCCAGACCCACCAGCGAGTGCATAGCCGCGACAAGCTGCGGCATCTCGGTCATCTGCACGCGCTGCGCCACGTACTGGCCGATGAAACCACCACCGGCTATCAGCAGCAGCGACAGCAGCCACAGTCCCGAACCGGGACCAACCAGCGTGGCGAAGACCGCCAGCGCCATACCGACGATGCCATACCAGACCGCGCGCTTGGCGCTTTCCTGGTTCGACAGACCGCCGAGCGAAAGGATGAACAAAACAGCCGCAACGACATAGGCAGCAGTAGTGAAGCCAAATTCCATGTGCCCGGCCTCCTTAAGATTTCTGGAACATGGCAAGCATGCGCCGGGTTACGAGGAAGCCACCGAAGATGTTGATCCCGGCCATGAAGACGGACAGCGCCGCCAGCAGAATGACCAGGAACGATCCTGATCCGATCTGCATCAAGGCCCCAACGATGATGATCGACGAGATCGCGTTGGTGATCGCCATCAGCGGAGTGTGCAAGCTGTGCGAAACATTCCAGATCACCTGGAAGCCCACAAAGATCGCCAGCACAAAGACGATGAAGTGCTGCATGAAACTGGCCGGAGCGATCAGCCCCACCAGCAACATCAGCGCGCCGCCCACACCCAACAGGGTAAACTGCTGCTTGGTCTGCGCCTTGAAGGCCGCAATCTCCTGCGCCTTCTTCTCTTCCGGGGTCAGTTCCTTGACTTCCGGTTTCTTCTGCGCCGCAATCGCCTGCACTTTGGGCGGCGGCGGCGGGAAGGTAATCTCGCCCTCGAATGTCACAGTCGAGCCGCGAATCACGTCATCTTCCATGTCATGATTAATCTGACCGTCCTTTTCGGGCGTCAGGTCGGTCATCATGTGACGGATGTTGGTCGCATACAAAGACGAGGACTGTGCTGCCATCCGGCTGGGGAAGTCGGTGTAGCCGATGATGGTCACGCCATTGTCGGTCACGATCTTCTCGTCCGCCACGGTCAGCTTGCAGTTGCCGCCCTTTTCCGCCGCCAGATCGACAATGACCGAGCCGGGCTTCATGCTTTCGACCATGTCTTTGGTCCAAAGCTCGGGCGCTTCGCGGTTCGGGATCAGCGCGGTGGTGATGACGATGTCCATTTCCGGCGCAAGTTCACGGAATTTGGCCAACTGCGCATTGCGGAACTCTTCGGACTGGACCGAAGCATAGCCACCGGTGGCCGCGCCGTCTTGTTGGTCTTCTTCAAAGTCCAGATAGACGAATTCAGCACCCATGGACTCGACCTGCTCGGCCACTTCCGGGCGCACGTCGAACGCATAGGTGATCGCGCCCAGCGAGGTCGAGGTCCCGATGGCCGCCAGACCGGCCACACCGGCGCCAACGATCAGCACCTTTGCAGGCGGCACTTTACCCGCCGCCGTCACCTGACCGGTGAAAAAGCGACCAAAGTTGTTGCCCGCCTCGATCACGGCGCGGTAACCCGCGATATTGGCCATCGACGACAATGCGTCCATCTTCTGCGCGCGCGAAATACGCGGAACCATTTCCATGGCGATCACGTTTGCGCCCTTGGATTTGGCCAGTTCCATGCCTTCTTCGTTGCCCGCAGGGTTGAAGAACGAGATCAGCGTCTTGCCCTTGGTCAGCCGCTTCAATTCCACATCGGTCGGTTGGCGCACCTTGGCGACAATATCGGCCGCCTTCCATAGCGCCGCCGCAGTCTTGACCACCTCGACACCCGCAGCCTCATAGGCCGCATCCGAGAACCCGGCAGCGGCGCCCGCGCCCTTCTCGATCAGGCACTCATAGCCCAGCTTCTGCAATTGCACGGCAGAGTCCGGCGTCATCGCAACCCGGTTCTCTCCGTCCAGTCTTTCCTTCGGTGTGCCTATTTTCACCGGTGCTATCCCCCTAATTTTGACTCAATCCGAGCAGGTGGTCGGTATTGTTTGATAAGCAATCATGTATCCTGCGCAACATTATTTCGCAAGCGCAGCATTTTTGACGTTGGATCATGGCCGCAACCCACTCATATCCACCGCCGTGTTTCCCGTTCATAGCGGGCAAAATCGGCGCGGAATGTCCGGCGCAGGCGGTCTTCTTCCGGCAGGATAAAACGGCGTTCCAGGACCCAGACAAAGACCGGCACCAAAACCAGAGAAAGCACTGCATCAAAACGCAGAATCAGACCGGCCAGGATCAGAACATCCCCCAGATAAATCGGATTGCGGCTGCGCTTGTAGATGCCCGATCGCACCATCGCGGTTGGTGTTTCGTGCGGAATAACGGTGGTTTTGTGGCGGCGGAATTCGACGATGGCCAACACGGCCAGAAGGATGCCCCCTCCGATCAGGATGCCACTCAAAAGATCGGTCAGGCCGCTTTCCAGCGACAGATCCAACGACAGATGACGTACCTGCAGCCACGCGAGCACGGCGAATCCCAAAAGCCAGACGGGTGGTACATCGATCCGTTGCACGCACATTTCCTGTGATTGACGACACGCGCGATTATGTCGCTTCTGAACGACGTCCTACCGCTTTCGGGCCAAAATGGCAAAGCTCAGGATGTCGCATCGATGGACAGGCGGTTTCCGATCAGATAGGCCCGTGGAAACACTGATCCGAAGCACAATAAGATGAGCCCTGAATGACCGATTTTGCCGCAACCAAAGCCATGTTCGACCTGCCTGAGGGCGTGATTTATCTGGATGGCAATTCGCTCGGTCCCTTGCCCAAGGCGGCTGGCGCACATGTGCAGGACATGATGGCCAACGAATGGGGGCAAATGCTGATCACCGGCTGGAACAAGGCAGGTTGGATGGGAATGCCGACCGGGCTGGGTGATCGTATCGGGCGGCTGATTGGGGCCGAACCCGGCAGCGTTGTGGTCGGCGACACATTGTCGATCAAGGTATATCAGGCCGTGGCCTCCGCGCTGGAGCTGTGCCCCAACCGCAAGGTTGTTCTGTCGGACAACGGAAACTTCCCCTCGGACCTTTACATGGCGGACGGGCTTCTGCGCTCACTCGGACCGGATTATGAATTGCGTGTGGTCGCCCCTGAGGACGTGGCCGCGAACATTACCGAAGACGTTGCCGTTCTGATGCTGACGGAAGTGGACTATCGCTCGGGACGCATGCACGACATGAAGGCGCTGACGGAACAGGCGCATTCGAACGGCACAGTTACGGTCTGGGACCTGGCCCATTCTGCGGGCGCAATCCCCGTTGACCTGTCGGGCTGCAACGCAGATTTTGCAGTGGGCTGCACATACAAATACCTCAACGGTGGTCCGGGCGCGCCAGCCTTTATCTATGTCGCACCACGTCTGGCTGACAGCGTCAGGCCCGCACTGTCCGGCTGGCTGGGTCACGAAGCGCCATTTGCCTTTGATCTGGATTACCGTCCGGGCAGCGGGATCGAAAGAATGCGGGTCGGCACCCCCCCGGTCATTCAGATGAGCGCGCTTGCATCAGCAATGGATGTCTGGGATCTGGCAGAAATGAACGACGTGCGGGCCAAGTCCATCGAACTGACCGAGCTTTTCGTTGCGCGCGTCGAAGCCACCTGCCCTGGTCTGCATCTGGCCAGCCCGCGAGATCCGAACCTGCGCGGCAGTCAGGTCTCATTCCATTTCACCGAGGGCTATGCCGCGATGCAGGCCCTGATCGCGCGCGGCGTGATCGGAGATTTCCGGGCCCCGGACATTATGCGCTTTGGCTTCACGCCGCTCTACATCGATGAACAGGATGTCGAACGCGCGGTCGAAATCCTTGCAGATATCATGCAGAACAGATTGTGGGATGCGCCGGAATACAAAATTCGCCAGCGCGTCACCTGACCTCAAGCCCGGCGCCAAACAGGTCAGCCACCTGGCCTACCTGTTGTTCGTAAACCTCGGCACCCGCTCCGGTCAGTTTCAATCCCTTGAGCGTCGCTGAAATGGTCCGGCCGGTTTCAACGGCGTCCGCGAACAACCGAACGCGCCCAGCTTGTTGTTGGTGTGACAGCCAGTCTGCGTAAAGCCCCGCCAGCATGGCCTCCCCCTCCGAGATGATCTCGGAAGACATGGACTTGGTGTTATCCAGCAGTTCAAGCCCGTGCGGCAGCGCCAGAATGGCTGCCATTCCTTCGGTCTGCGCCCGTATTGCTCGCTTCAACACGTCCGGCACGGAACCGGGCGACGCCAGCGCGGCAGCAACCGCTGCGCTTTTTTCCGCATAGTAGAGTTCGGTCAGCTTTCTGACGATCGCTTCTTTGTTCTTGTAGTGCAGATACACGGCCGGTCGGGACATCCCCGCGCCCCGCGCTATGTCGTCCATTGATGTCTTGCGAAATCCGTACGTAGCAAATGCCTGAAAGGCCGAGTCCAGGATCGCTTTTTGCCGTATATCGCCAACTGCTTCTGTCATGCTCAAATTCGTGACATTTTTTGTTTATTTTGTCAATTGACATCCTGACACTTTTCAACAATTGTGTCAGAAACCGCGACAGCTACGAGAGGTGCGCCATGGCGACCGCCCTTAAGATCAATGGAAAGCAGCATCAGATTGACCTGCCCGATGACGTCCCCCTGCTTTGGGTCTTGCGGGATGAGGTCGGCCTGACCGGGACCAAATTCGGCTGTGGCGTGGCAGCCTGCGGGGCCTGCACCGTCCATATTGATGGCGAGGCGGTACGCTCGTGCCAGGTTGCGCTATCGGACGTTTGGGGTGACGTGACCACAATAGAAGGTATCGGCACCCCGGACGCGATGGCGACCATACAGCAGGCCTGGGTCGATCATCAGGTCGCGCAATGCGGTTATTGCCAGTCAGGCCAGATCATGCAGGCCGCTGCGCTGCTGGCGGAAAACCCCGTCCCAAGCGACAGCGATATCCACGAGGCGATGCAGGGCAACCTGTGCCGCTGTGGCACCTATCCCCGCATTCGCGCCGCGATTCACGATGCGGCGTCCAAGATAAACGAGGCGTAAACTATGGCATCTGTTGGTAAAATCCTCCGCCGCACGTTCCTGATCGGTTCAGCCGCAATTGTCGGCGGCGTGGCGTTCGGCGCCTACTATGTCAGCCGCCCGGTCGCCAATCCGCTCAAACCTGGCAAAGGCGAGGCGGCGCTGAACCCGTTCGTTCTGATCGACCAGAACGGCGTTACCCTCTTTGCACCCCGCGCCGAGATGGGGCAGAGCGTGAAAACCACCTGGGCCGCACTGATCGCGGAAGAACTGGACGTGGATCTGGACCAGATCACCGTCCTGCACGGCCCGGCGGCGCAAGCGTATTACAACACGGCCATGATCGGTGAAGGCTTGCCGAACAAGGGCTACGACATCTCTGATTTCCAGCACAATCTGGGTGAAGCTTTGGGCGGGATCGGCAAAGTGCTCAGCCTGCATGTGACTGGCGGCTCGACCTCGATGAAGGACGGGTTCGAGCGGATGCGGGAAGCCGGTGCCTCGGCCCGCGAAACGCTGAAACAGGCTGCCGCCGACCGTCTGGGCGTGGACCGCAGTGCCCTGAAAACGGCCTCGGGCCATGTGATTGCCCCGAATGGCGACAAGATACCCTACACCGAACTGGCCGAAGATGTGGCCAAGCTCCACCCGATCGAGGCACCGCTGCGTGACCCCTCGGAATGGCGTTACCTTGGCCAGACCCAACCGCGTCTGGACATGGCCGAAAAGGCAACCGGCACCGCCGAATTCGCAATTGATGTACGCCTGCCCGGAATGAAGTTCGCCTCGGTCCGCATGAACCCGAAACTGGGTGGCCAGATGAACGGCTTTGACGACACCGCCGCGAAGTCAATGCCTGGGGTCGAGAAAATCGTCGATCTGGGCACTGGCGTTGCTGTCATTGCCACCAATACATGGCTGGCCAATCAGGCAGTCGAAGCCATTGACGTGGATTGGGGCGACGCGCCCTATCCGCCCGGGACAGAGGCAATCTTTGCCAGGATCAGCGAGGCGTTCGAGAACGACCCGAACTCGACCATGCGCGATGACGGCGACGTCAGCACTCTGCCGGACGGCGCCACCGAGATATCCGCGGAATACACCGTGCCTTATCTGGCCCACGCGACAATGGAACCGATGACGGCCGCCGCGCTGTTTTCCGGCAACAAACTGGAATTCTGGGGCGGCAATCAGGCCCCGACCTTCATGCAGATCAAAATTGCCGAGGCGGCCAATCTCGAAACCGATGCTGTTGAGGTTCATACCACCTATCTGGGCGGGGGCTATGGCCGTCGGCTGGAGTTTGACTTTGGGGTCATCGCCACAAAAATCGCCTTGGCCATGCCGAACACGCCGGTTCTGACGACCTGGAGCCGGGAAGAGGACATGCGCCACGACTTCTATCGTCCCGGCGCAATAGCCCGGATGCGCGGTGCGGTCAAAGACGGTCAGGCGGTCCTGATTGACGGTCGGGTCGCCTCGCAATCCTGCACACATCAGGCCGTGTCTCGCGTGACCGGGTTCGCCGGCGGCGGCCCCGACAAGGTACTTGTCGAAGGGCTGTTCAACCAGCCATATGCCGTGCCGAACTATCGCATCAGCGGCCACATCGCCGATCTGGATATTCCCGTCGGCTTCTGGCGTTCGGTCGGCAACAGCCACAACGGGTTCTTCCACGAAACTTTCATGGATGAAATGGCCCATGCCGCCGGCCGCGACCCGCTGGAATTCCGGCTGGAGCTGATGAAGAACGAACACGCGCCATCGGCCGGGTGTCTGGAAGCGGTGCGCGACATGTCGGGCTGGACCGGCCAGACCCCGGACGGAGTTGGCCGCGGGGTCGCCTTCACCTACAGCTTCGGCACTCCGGTAGCGCAAGTGATCGAAGTCGTTGACGAAGACGGCAGCATCCGCATCAGCAAGGCTTGGATTGCCTGCGATATGGGCATTGCGCTGGACCCCGATAACATCAAGGCGCAGATGTTCGGCGGCATGATGTACGGCCTGTCAGCGGCCTGCTTTGGTGCAATAACCTTTGCCGATGGCGAGGTCGAGCAGTTCAACTTCCCCGACTATGACGCCATGCGTATGCACACGGCCCCGGAAGTCGAAGTGCGCGTACTGGAAACCAACCGTCACCTGGGCGGCGCAGGAGAACCCGGCACGCCGCCATCAATGCCGGCACTGGGCAACGCGCTTTTTGACCTGACCGGAGAACGCGCTCGGTCTCTGCCGCTGATCAATCAGTTCAATCTGGTGGTTTGATGCAACCCGACCGGTCCCGTTTTGCGGGGCCGGCGCAAGTCACGCGGTTTGTTGAAACAGTCCAGCTTCCGATCCAGTCGCCCAGGCCCGCACCGCCGCTCCAAATGCTTCGAACAATGGCCGTGACACAGGATCATTCACAGCATCCCATTCCGGATGCCACTGTACGGACAGGGTAAATCCCGGGGCGTCTTTGACATAGATCGCCTCGGGCGTGCCGTCCGGTGCATGGCCGTCGATTTCGATCCTGTGGCCGACTGTCTTGATCCCCTGCCCGTGCAACGTGTTGGTCATCACCTCGGTCGCGCCCATCAGGCGGTGGAACACACCACCCTCGGCCAGTGTCACGACATGGCGCAGGGCGAATTTCTCTTCCAACGTACCGTCGGGCGGCATCCGGTGGTTCATGCGCCCGGGCAGATCACGGATTTCGGGGTATAGCGTCCCGCCCAATGCCACGTTGACTTCCTGAAACCCACGGCAAATTCCAAAAAACGGCTGACCTCGCTCAACACAGGCCCGGACCAGTGGCAAAGTTATCGCATCGCGCGCCCGGTCGAATTCCCCATGCGCTTCAGTGGCCAGTTCGCCATACTCCTCCGGGTGAACATTGGGGCGCCCACCTGTCAGCAGGAAGCCGTCGCAGACCTCAAGCAGTTCATCGACGGATACATATCTGGGGTCTGCCGGGATCAGCATCGGCAGGCAGCCCGAAACATTCGCCACCGCATCGGAATTCATCGTACCGCCGGCATGCGTCGGGTATTGATCGTTCATCAGATACGAGTTTCCGATGATACCAACCACGGGTCGTGACATTGTTGTTTTCCAAAACGTTTCCAGATCTAGCTGAAAACTATCGGCGGCAGATGAGACGTGCAATAGCACACACCCTGCATCTCAGCGCAAGCTCCTGTTCACAAGTGCACAATTTTTCCCAATTTTCGATCAATATTCAGGAAATTGTTCCAGCAAGATCACTAGAAGCGGGAAGGAGTTCCAAATGGCGGTTCTTCAGTCTCCACACCGGCCACGACATAACGTTGCGTGTCAGATCTCGCCCGTCAGACCTGCGGCTTCGATGCCAGCCAGGGCCGCCGCCGCGTCGTTGTCCGACGTGTCGCCCGTCACCCCAACCGCACCAATCACGGCACCCTTTTTGTCGCGCAGCAGGACGCCACCCGGAACAGGCACGACCTGACCGCCATAAACGCCATTTACCGCCGCCATGAAATAGGCCTGAGCCTCGGCGCGCTGCATCTGCGCAGTACCCGCCATGCCCAACATGACCGCCCCATAAGCCTTGCCGTGCGCTATTCCAAAGCGCCCCGGGGCCGCGCCGTCCTCACGCTCGAATGCGATGACGTGACCGCCGGCATCCAACACAACCACCGAGAGTGGCTTCAACTCCATCTCATGCGCTTTTTCCAACGACTTTCGAATGATGGTGCGCGCCTTGCGCAAGGAAATAGCCATCCCTGATCCCTTTCATCTGGCCCAAAGTATCCTCGGGGGAGCGCGAGGGGGCAGACAGCCCCCTCGTTCCCGCCCGTGCAGCTCAACCCAAACTGGCTTTCTTTTCCAGCCGCCGTGCATGCAAAACCGGCTCGGTATAGCCCGAGGGCTGCACCCGCCCCTTGAAAACCAGATCGCAAGCCGCCTGAAAGGCGATACCATCAAAACCGGGCGCCATTGGAGAATATTCCGGATCATTCGCATTCTGGCGATCGACCACGGCCGCCATCTTGCGCATTGCGGCCATCACCTGACCTTCGTCCATCACATCATGGTGCAGCCAGTTGGCCAGCGCTTGCGAGGAAATCCGGCAGGTCGCGCGGTCCTCCATCAGGCCGATGTCATGAATGTCCGGCACTTTCGAGCATCCGACACCCTGATCGACCCACCGCACAACATAACCCAGAATGCCTTGCGCGTTGTTCTCGACCTCACGAGTGATTTCCTCTTCGCTCAGGTTGCGCCCGCCCAGCAGGGGCACGGTCAGCAGATCCTCAAGCGTGCCGCGCGCGCCGCCGGCCGCCAGTTCGTCCTGACGGGCCAGAACATCAACCTTGTGATAGTGGGTCGCGTGCAGTGTAGCGGCGGTTGGGGAAGGCACCCAGGCACAGGTCGCGCCGGATTTCGGGTGGCCGATCTTTTGGTCCAGCATGTCGCCCATCCGGTCGGGCATCGCCCACATGCCCTTTCCGATCTGAGCCTTGCCCTTCAGGCCGCAGGCCAGACCGATATCAACGTTGCGATCCTCATAGGACGCAATCCAGGGCGTGTTCTTGATGTCGCCTTTCGGCAGCATCGGGCCGGCCTCCATCGAGGTGTGAATCTCATCCCCGGTGCGGTCCAGAAAGCCGGTATTGATAAAGGCCACCCGCGATTTTGCAGCGCGGATACATTCCTTTAAGTTGACCGACGTGCGGCGCTCCTCATCCATGATACCCAGTTTCACGGTGTTTCGCGGCAAGCCCAGAATATCCTCGACCATGTCGAAAATTTCGACCGAGAACGCCACTTCTTCCGGCCCGTGCATCTTGGGCTTGACCACGTAAACCGACCCTGCGACCGAGTTGCCCCCCTCGCGCCGCAGATCGTGCATCGCGATCAGCGTGGTGCAAAGCGCATCCATCAACCCCTCGCCGATCTCATTACCCTCGCCATCCAGAACGGCGGGGTTGGTCATCAGATGGCCGACGTTTCGGATCAACATCAGCGAGCGGCCCTTCAGCGCCGCGGTTTCGCCGCCAACGGCGGTGTATTCAACGTCGCCAGCCAGCTTTCGGGTGAATGTCCGGCCACCTTTCGAAACCTCTTCGGTCAGGTCGCCCTTCATCAGACCCAGCCAGTTGCTGTAGGCAACAACCTTGTCGGCGGCATCCACGCAAGCCACCGAATCTTCGCAGTCCATGATAGTGGACAGCGCCGATTCCAGGCGCACATCAGCGATGCCTGCGGGGTCGGAGGCACCAATATTGCTGGACGGGTCGATCATGATCTGCACGTGAAGACCGTTATTCTTCAGCAGCACGAACTCAGGCTTGTCAGCGGAACCGCCAAAGCCAACGAAACCTGCGGGATCGGCCAGCGCCGGCACCAGCGCACCGCCTTCGACGCTCAGGCCCGAAACGTCGGACCACGAGCCATTTTCCAGCGGTACCGCGTCATCCAGAAATGCCTTGGCCCACGCGATCACGCGGGCGCCCCGAGCGGTATCGTATCCTTTACCCTCGGGCAGATCGCCCATCGCATCAGTGCCATAAAGCGCATCATACAGGCTGCCCCATCGCGCGTTGGCGGCGTTCAGCGCAAAGCGGGCGTTGGTGATTGGCACCACCAGCTGAGGCCCGGGTGTCAGAGCAATCTCCGGATCGACCCTGGCGGTTTCGATCTGAAAATCGGTACCTTCCTCGACAAGGTATCCAATCTCTCGCAGGAAAGCCTGATACGCGGCGGCATCATGATCCTGCCCTGTTCGGGCCAGATGCCAGCCGTCGACCCGGCCTTGGATCTCGGCCCGCTTTGCCAGCAACGCTTTGTTCTTCGGCCCCAGCTCCTGAACCATCCGGGAGAGGCCTGACCAAAAATCCTCGGATGAAACGCCCGTTCCGGGCAGCGCCCGGTTTTCGATGAAATCTGCCAGTTCAACGGCGATCTGCAAACCGTTCCGGGCTTCTCTACTGCTCATATTCGACATCTCCCGCAATTGTACGCCACTGTATGCCGGCTTCAATTAGAGCGGAAGTTTCCGATAGGCAACATATTCGCCATCGCTTTTCGGCGGACCTGCCGGATTGGCGTGGCGTCAGCACGCAGGAGAAGCACGCCGGATTTACGTGCCCGGCACCGCTTGCAGCGCATCGCCGCAACCCATAACGTCGCGCCAGACATGAACCGATGCGAGGCCCCCGATGCGCGACGCCGCCCCCACCATAATCTATCTGAAAGACTACACGCCCTTCGGCTATCTGGTGGACAGTTTGCATCTGACCTTTGATCTGGCCGAACACGCCACGCGCGTCACATCGCGCATCGCGTTCCACCCCAATCCCCAAGCAACGGACCGAACCTTTTTCCTGCACGGCGAGGATCTGAAACTGATCCGCGCCGCCATTGATGGCGCGGACATCGCGCCACAGGTCACCGACAAGGGCCTGACTGCGGATGCACCGGATGCGCCGTTCGTGTGGGAGGCCGAAGTCGAGATTGACCCGGGCAACAACACCGCGCTTGAGGGGCTTTACATGTCGAACGGCATGTACTGCACGCAGTGCGAGGCCGAGGGGTTCCGCAAGATCACTTTCTACCCCGACCGCCCGGATGTGATGTCGACCTTCACCGTGCGGATAAATGGCGACCTGCCCGTGCTTCTGTCCAATGGCAACCCCACGGCCAAAGGCGAAGGCTGGGCCGAATGGACCGACCCATGGCCCAAACCCGCCTATCTGTTCGCACTGGTCGCGGGCGACCTGATCGCCCATCCCGACCGGTTCACCACCATGTCGGGCCGGGACGTGGACCTGAACCTTTGGGTTCGTCCGGGCGACGAGGGCAAATGCGCCTTTGGCATGGAAGCGCTGAAGAAGTCGATGAAATGGGACGAAGATGTCTATGGCCGCGAATACGATCTGGATATGTTCAACATCGTGGCCGTCGATGATTTCAACATGGGCGCGATGGAGAACAAGGGGCTGAACATCTTCAACTCCTCCGCCGTTCTGGCCAGCCCCGAAACCTCGACCGACGCCAATTTCGAACGGATCGAAGCGATCATCGCGCATGAGTACTTCCACAACTGGACCGGAAACCGGATCACCTGCCGCGACTGGTTCCAATTGTGCCTGAAAGAGGGTCTGACCGTCTTCCGCGATGCGCAGTTTACGTCCGACATGCGCTCGGCCCCTGTCAAGCGCATCCACGACGCCATAGACCTGCGCGCACGGCAGTTCCCCGAGGATAACGGGCCGCTATCGCACCCCGTCCGGCCCGAAAGCTTCCAGGAGATCAACAACTTCTACACCGCGACCGTCTACGAAAAAGGCGCCGAGGTAATCGGCATGCTGAAACGGCTGGTGGGGGATGAGGCCTATTCCAAGGCGCTCGACCTCTATTTCGATCGCCATGACGGGCAGGCCTGCACCATCGAGGACTGGATCCAGGTGTTCGAGGACACTGCTGGCCGCGACCTGAGCCAGTTCAAGCGCTGGTACAGCCAGTCGGGAACCCCGCGGGTGGCCGTAACAGAGGACTGGGCCGATGGCACCTATACGCTGACCCTCAGCCAGCGGACAGAACCCACACCGGGTCAGACCGAGAAGTTGCCGCAGGTGATCCCCGTTGCTGTTGGCCTTTTGGGGCCGAACGGCGACGAGGTGCGCGCAACTGAAATGCTGGAATTGACGGAAGCGGAACAGAGCTTTGCCTTTACCGGTCTGGCCGCCAAGCCAACGCCGTCGATCCTGCGTGATTTCTCGGCGCCAGTGATCCTGGAGCACGATCAGACCAATGCCGAACGCGCTTTCCTGCTGGCCCATGACACCGACCCGTTCAACCGCTGGCAGGCGGGACGCTCACTGGCGCAGGACACACTGCTGCGCATGATATCCGAAGACGCCACCCCGGACTCCGATTATCTGGACGGGTTGCTGGCCGTGCTGCGCAACCGGGATCTTGATCCGGCTTACCGCGCCCTGATGCTGGGACTGCCAACGCAATCGGAACTCGCTGCCGCCTTGTTCGACCGTGGTGAAACACCAGATCCAATGGCGATCTGGAGTGCGGTCGAGACATTGCGGCAAGCCACAGCGCAACATGTGCAGGACCTGCTGCCCCGCCTGCACAGCGAAGCCCTGGTTCAGACCCCCTACAGCCCCGACGCGGAGCAATCCGGCAAACGCGCACTGGGCAGCGCCGCTCTGTCGCTGACTTCGCGCCTGGACGGCGGTGCCAAGGCAGTAGAAGAGTATGGCGCAGCCAACAACATGACCCTTCAACTCTCGGCCCTGGCCTGTCTTTTGCGGGCCGGAAAAGGTGAGACGGAACTGGCCGGATTTTACACGCAGTGGCAGCACGACCGGCTGGTCGTGGACAAATGGTTCGGCCTGCAGGTCGCGATGGCCGCGCCCGATGCGGTGCCAGACACCGCGCGCAATCTGACCGAACATGCCGATTTCAACTGGAAGAATCCCAACAGGTTCCGCGCAGTAATGGGCGCGCTGGCAATGAACCACGCCGGGTTCCATCAGGCCGACGGCGCAGGTTATGCCCTGCTGGCGGACTGGCTGATCCGGCTTGACCCGGTCAACCCGCAGACCACTGCGCGTATGTGCTCGGCCTTTCAGACATGGAAGCGGTATGACAGTGACCGTCAGGCCCTGATGCGCGCACAACTGACACGCATCCAGGATACCCCAAACCTGTCGCGGGACACCGGGGAAATGGTGTCACGCATACTCGACGCATGACGCCCTTTACCTTCACCCGGCAAAACCGCGCGCCCCGCACTGTACTGATCCTGATCGGCGTCTTTGCGGGGCTGATATCGCTCGTGATCTTTTTCAACGCCGCACTATGGCTGGTCGGGGTGCTGGCGCTTGCCACGCTGCCGGCCATCTGGGACATCGTGAAAGACACCAGCGCCGGGCTGACGCTGGACCGGGATTGCCTCAGGTGGCATTCGGGCGGGCGCGAAGGTGAAATCGACCTGAACGAGATCGATTTTTTCCGCTTCGACACACGTTGGGACTTCTCGGTTCGCGTCTCTTTAATGTTGAAATCGGGCAAGCGTATCCGGCTGCCGGATGAGTCGGTCCCGCCGCACCGGGCCTTTGAAAACACTTTGGAAAACGCCGGCTTTCGGGTCGAACGGCATCATTTTACAGCTTTCTGAAACGATGAGCCGCCACTGACCGGATTGACCCGGGATTCTGAAGTGTTTCAGGCAATTTACTTGAACTGACGCTGATTTACGGCCAGACTTCCGCTGTAAGTTACGTTTTTTGTTACAGTTCCGAGTTTCGCCATGTTCAGGTCATTCAGGGCTCATCTTGCCCGTTTCACAAATCCTTCCCGGCAAATTGCGCCGCCAAACAAGGTGGCAGCAGATGCTGTTGCCGCCGTTCTGCCTGATCAGGGGCAGCTTAACATTCCCGTTGCACAACTAAACGCTGGCGACTTCGTGGGACGCACCACTATTGAACGCGGCCGTCACCTGGCCCGGCAGGATCGGTGGGAAGATCTGTCCGCGGAAATGCGGGCAGCTGATGCAGCGCGCGACACCGCGCCCGACGGGTTGCCGATTGCTGATTTGCTGGCATTCGGTGCACGCTCGGATGTGGTTCTGGCCGCTGAACATGCATTGTCGGATGGCAAGGCCCTGTCAGACTATGATCTGCTAGGAGGCGTCGCCGATCTGGAAGACGTGATGCAGGAACACCCCGGCAACCCGATGATAGCCCTGATCGTTGCACTGGCACATATCGATCTTGCCTGGGCATGGCGGGGAACGGCGCTGGATGCGATCTTGCCACCGCTGCACCGGTCGCGCTGCGCAGCGCATTTTGACCGGGCGGCGGCTATTCTGCCCAAGTGCAAGGCCGCGTTGCCAGACAGCCCGTTGGTTGCTGCCGCAGGCTGCGCCCTGCTGGCCGGTCAACGCCGCACGTCGGTTCGGGTAGCGGACGAGTACGAGCGGCTGATCGCGCTGGACCCCGAAAACCAGCGTCACATGCGCGCCATGGGCAGCCATCTGCTGCCGCGCTGGTTTGGCAGCTATGAAGAGCTTGAGGTTCAGGCCCTGCGCAACGCCGCCAGAACGCAAAAAATATGGGGCGCCGGGGGATATACCTGGGTCCAATTCGATGCGATTGCCTTGGATGAGGAAGCCTGCGCTCGGGTCGATATCGAGTTCTTCCTGGAGGGGCTGCACGACATCTTGGAGCGTCGTCCGGACCAGCAGACCATCAACATGCTGTCGGCCTATTGCGCCATTACCGTGCAAAACGGCGTGGGCCTGAACGAAAAAGCCGATCTTGTCCGCTCGCAACTGCGCGAGGCGGCAAACTGGCTGATCCGCGATCATCTGACCGAACTGCATCCGCTGATCTGGGCCCATGCGGCCGCCGGGTTCAACAATTCGGTCCGCGTACCTTCGCCCGAGCGGTTCGCCGCGCGCGGGCACCGGGACGCATTGCGGGCCATCGCCGATCTGTTTCGCGAGGAACTCAACAGCGGCAAGGACGTGACATTTACCTCGTCGGGCCTGCAACTTTCACGGAACTGAACCGGCAAAAGACTGGAAATCACAGCCATTCCCCCTTGCTCCTCTGACGTGCCGGGCCTAATACGCTGGCCTAGACTTCTGCGGATATGAGGCGCGCCATGCTCGACCTGACATACGAAATGCCCAAACCCAAGACCATTGCCGGGGCCAAGCACGACTGGGAACTGGTAATCGGGATGGAAGTGCATGCGCAGGTCTCGTCCAATGCCAAACTGTTTTCGGGCGCGTCGACAAAATTCGGGGCTGAACCGAACGCAAACGTTGCTTTCGTGGACGCGGCAATGCCGGGCATGCTGCCGGTGATCAACGAGTATTGCGTGGAACAGGCGGTGCGGACCGGGCTGGGCCTGAAGGCAGACATCAATCTGAAATCGGCCTTTGACCGCAAGAACTATTTCTACCCCGATCTGCCGCAGGGATACCAGATTTCCCAGCTTTATCATCCGATTGTGGGTGAGGGCGAAGTGCTGGTCGAGATGGGTGACGGCACCGCACGCAAGGTGCGGATCGAACGTATCCACATGGAGCAGGACGCGGGCAAATCGATCCACGACATGGACCCGCATATGTCCTTCGTCGATCTGAACCGGACCGGCGTTTGCCTGATGGAAATCGTGTCGCGTCCCGACATCCGTGGCCCCGAAGAAGCCGCTGCTTACATCGCCAAGCTGCGCCAGATCATGCGCTATCTGGGTACCTGCGACGGCAACATGCAGAACGGCAACCTGCGGGCGGACGTAAACGTCTCGATCTGCTTGCCGGGCGCGTATGAGAAGTATCAGGAAACGCAGGACTTCTCGCATCTGGGCACACGGTGCGAGATCAAGAACATGAACTCGATGCGCTTTATCCAGCAGGCGATTGAGGTCGAAGCCCGCCGTCAGATCGCAATTGTTGAGGCCGGTGGCAAGATCGATCAGGAAACCCGCCTGTATGACCCGGACAAGGGTGAGACCCGCTCGATGCGGTCCAAGGAAGAAGCGCATGATTACCGCTATTTCCCGGACCCCGACCTGCTGCCGCTTGAGATCGAGCAGGCGTGGGTGGATGATATAGCCGCCAATCTGCCGGAACTGCCGGACGGCAAAAAAGCGCGCTTTATCAGCGAGTTCGGGCTGACTGATTATGACGCCTCGGTGCTGACTGCCGAGGTGGAATCGGCAGCGTATTTCGAAGAAGTCGCCAAGGGACGCAGCGGTAAACTGGCCGCGAACTGGGTCATCAACGAGCTGTTCGGCCGATTGAAGAAAGAAGATCACGACATCACCGAGTCGCCGGTTTCGCCAGCGCAGCTGGGCGGTATCATCGACCTGATTTCGTCGGACGCCATCTCGGGCAAAATCGCCAAGGACCTGTTTGAAATCGTCTATACCGAAGGCGGTGACCCGGCACAGATTGTCGAAGAACGCGGCATGAAACAGGTGACAGATACCGGCGCGATTGAAACGGCTCTGGACCAGATCATCGCCGCCAACCCAGCGCAGGTCGAAAAGGCCAAAGTGAACCCGAAACTGGCCGGATGGTTTGTCGGTCAGGTGATGAAGGCGACCGGTGGCAAGGCCAACCCGAAGGCCGTCAACGAATTGGTCAACAAAAAGCTGGGTTCGTAAATCTTCGGGTTTGCACGTCGCGCACGGCCCACGGTGTGCATTTTGTACATAACGAAAAGTTAACCGCTCAGCCCCGATTTCGGGCTGAGCATCTGCTTGACTCCCCGCCGGATTGCACCCTTTCTTCCGGGCAAGAGAGGTGAGGTAACATGCAGAAAAGATTTGATCAGGAACTCAAGGACCGGCTGGTCCGGTATGCGGCGATCGACAGTCAGAGCGATGAGACGTCGCCCTCGACCCCAAGTTCGGACATCCAGCTGAACATGCTGAACCTGCTACGCCAGGAACTGACCGAAATCGGCGCGCAGGATGTTGAATTAACAGGTGACAGCGTTGTTGTCGCCACTATCCCCGGAACTGTTCCCGGCCCCACGATCGGGTTTCTGGCCCATGTCGACACCGCCCCGCAGTTCAATGCCACCGGCGTCAAGCCGCGCGTGATCAAGGGGTACAATGGTGGCGAGATCACCTTTCCCGACGACCCCGATCTGGTCCTGTCGCCGGAGGAGCACCCCTATCTCGCCGAAAAGATCGGGCACGATCTGATTACTGCATCGGGCACCACGTTGCTGGGCGCGGATGACAAGGCGGGTGTCTCGATCCTGATGACCATGGCGCGGCATCTGGTTGAAAATCCTGATATTCCGCACGGGCCGATCCGCATCGCCTTTACCCCCGATGAAGAGATCGGGCGCGGTGTTACCGAACAACTACCCAAGGATCTGGGCGCTGATTTCGCATACACTCTGGATGGTCAGGAAGTTGGCGAAATCGAATATGAAAGCTTTTCGGCCGACCGTGCCGTGATCCGGATCGAGGGCGTCTCGATCCACCCCGGGCTTGCGAAGGGAAAAATGGTCAACGCAGCCCATCTGGCAGCTAAGATCGTGCAGACTTTGCCGCAGGCGACGATGACGCCCGAGGTCACAGATGACCGCGAAGGGTTCATTCACATTACCGATATGAATGGCGGCTCCTCCGAGATGGAGATCAAGCTGATCCTGCGCGACTTCGAGCTGGACGCATTGCAGGCGCAGGGCGATCTGGTGCGACAGGTCTGCGCCGCCGTGCAAGCCACGGAGCCACGCGCGGTGATCAGGTGCGAGATTTATCCGCAATACCGCAACATGCGCTATTGGCTGGAAAAGGACATGACCCCGGTTGATCTGGCGCGCGACGCCTGCCGCGACATGGGGATCGAGCCTGTATCTGTTCCGATCCGGGGCGGCACTGACGGGTCGCGCCTGACCGAGTTCGGCACCCCATGCCCCAATATCTTTACCGGGATGCAGTGCATTCACGGCCCGCTGGAATGGATTTCGGTGCAGGACATGGCCGTCGCGACCGAGTTGTGCCTGTCCGTGGCGACCAGGGCAGCGCAGAAACCGGGCAACAGTGGCGGGTAAAATCAGGCATCGGGTCGACGTCTCTTTCGCCCGGCGGTCAACGTGATAACCTGTCCGCCACAGGCATTTCAGGAACGGTTGATGCAGCGCTACGAATACAAGGTTGTCCCCGCCCCGCAAAAAGGCACCAAGGCCAAGGGCGTGAAAACGCCCGAGGGGCGGTTTGCCAATTCGGTCGAACAATTGCTGAACCAGATGGGTCAGGACGGCTGGGAATACCAGCGCGCCGAGTTGCTGCCCAGCGAGGAACGCTCGGGCCTGACCGGATCGACGACCCACTGGCGCAATGTGCTGGTGTTCCGCCGCGCGTTCGAGGCTGAGGTCGCCCCGGTTCCCGTCCCGAGCCCGACGGAGACCCCCGAAGGCGTTCCGCTGGCCCACCCGATCCCGGGACCGGATAAGGTGAAGGCGCCCGAGCCGGATGCGGTTCAGGCCCCGGGACCTATTTCAGCCGAGGTTGATGAGCCGCCCCTGACCTTGCAACCCGGCGAAAAAGCCGACGAAGATTCCAAGTAACAAGCATCAAGACCAGACGGTTCGAATGGTGTGTTTTTGATGGCACGGATTTGACCGACAGGACTGAGACGGTCATCCGATTCAGGGTTTCGGTCGTATCGTTAAGAGATATTTTTTTGACACCCAGAAGGACCCCGTGCTGCGATGAAACCCCGCAAAGCTTATCTTTGTCTTTTTGCCGCCATCGCATGCCAGTTCGCGTTGCCCGCCGTCGCACAACAACGGTTAGGCTGGGTCAGCCAGATCGACGGGCTGGCCGCCTATCAGGGCAGCGCCGATCTGGATCAGGGCGGCGACTTCAGCGCGACGCGGTCGTTCCTGCGGGCTACGGGTTTGTATAATTTTGACAGCGGTACTTCGCTTGGTGTTTCGGTAAGTTTCGGGCAACTGGATTACGATTTCAGCGCAGCGGACAACCAGCCGTGGAACGATATCCGCGACATCCGAGTTTCAACCCCGCTTCGGTTTCAGGCCGGGCGACGGGCCAGCGTGTTCGTATCGCCTCAGATCAGATGGGACTACCAACGAGGTGCCGCATCTTCGGATGGGCGCACATATGGTGTTTTTGCGGGCGTCGCATGGCAGATGAGCGAAAGCTTGACCATCGGCCCGGCATTTGGGGCCTTCTCGCAACTGGAAGATAGCGGTGTGGATGTCTTTCCCGCGTTGTTGGTGGATTGGGACATCAATGATCGCTGGAACTTGAACACCGGATCCGGAATCGGAGCTACGCGAGGGCCGGGGCTGACATTGAGCTATGCGGTGAATGAAGTTTTCAGCCTCTCGCTTTCGGCACGTTCCGAGAAAATCCGCTTCCGGCTAGACGACAACGGGCTGGCTCCAAGCGGGATTGGTGAAGATCAGAGCATCCCGGTGGTTGCGTCCCTCAGCTATGACCCGAATCCCGGCGTGTCAGTAACCGTCTTTGCAGGGGCCGAGTTCGACGGTCGACTGACGCTGGAGGACGAGAACGGTAACGAAATCAGCCGTCAGAACTATGACACGGCCCCTCTGGTCGGTCTCGCCTTCCGGCTGCGGTTCTAAGCGCGATCAGACACCGATATCCAAAGCCAGCGCGTGAATGCGCGGAACCACATCGCCCAGCGCCTTGTGCACAGCGCGGTGGCGGGCAACGCGGGATTGGCCTTCAAACGCGCCTGCGCGGATGCGGACGTTGAAGTGGCTCTCGCCCCCGTCCTGGTATCCGGCATGGCCCCGGTGGCTTTCGCTGTCATCAACCACTTCAAGCTCGCGCGGGTCAAACGCGGCCTGCAGGCGGGATCGGATTTCTTCGGTCACGCTCATTTTTATGCTCATCGGCAAAATTTTTGCCGCCCCCCTCTTCTACTTTCGGCTGCTTAGACTAAACTGCTGCCTCCGAGTCGAAAAGATGTGTTCGTAAGGATCAGAGCATGACGAAATCAGACCCATTCGGATTCGATATGTCCGTTTCCAGCGCCAAGAAAAAGAACCCGCGCGGGCGTCGGGGCATGTCGGGTGCGTCTGAGACCTCGATGCGAATCTGCGATCACGAGGGTTGTGAAGAGGCCGGCAAGTTTCGGGCGCCAAAAGCGCCGGACGTTCTGGATGACTTCTTCTGGTTCTGCCAGCAGCACGTGCGCGAGTATAATCAGAAGTGGAATTTCTTCGACGGCACCACCGAGGCCGAACTGAACGCGCAGCGGTCCAAGGACAAGGTGTGGGAGCGTGAGACCAAACCCATGGGCGACCCCGAGGCGCGCGCCTGGGCCCGGCTGGGCATCGAGGATCCCCACCAGGTGCTGGGCGCCAACGGTACACAGAACAAGGGCCGTACATCAGGTGGCGGCGGGCGCCGCCTGCCCCCGACCGAGCGCCGTGCAATCGAGATTCTGGAAGCCAATGACAGCTGGTCAAAGGCCGAGGTGCGCAAGGCGTACAAGAAACTGATCAAGGTGCTGCACCCGGATATGAACGGCGGCGACCGCAGTCAGGAAGAGCAACTGCAGGAGGTTGTCTGGGCCTGGGATCAGATCAAGGACAGCCGGAACTTCAAATAGACCGGCATCCGGTTGGCCCTGCCGCAAACAATGACAGCAGGACCAGAACGGATCTGGCGCGTCAAACAATCATTCCGGAACGTAGCGCGGATAGGTCGATTTGCTTTGCGCGGCAAAGTCCAGATCGATCTCGACCGTGGCAAAGGGATTGTCAGGGTCGGTGGTGGCCAGCACGTTCCCTTCGGGGTCGATCACCCAAGCCAGACCGCCTGCGTCGGGGGCATCTCCGACAGGGGCCCACAGGTTGGACGACAGGCAATAAGCACCGGAACACACGGCCGAGGCCTGACCGCCGGCCAGCCATTTTTCGACAGAGCCGTGCGGCGTCGCACGCGGCACGCACAACAGATCGGCACGCGAGGCCGCATAGTGGCGGGCCCATTCAAAGAACCACATCTCGGTACAGATCTGGACGCCGACGCGCATCCCCAGAACACGGGCCAGATCAAAGCTCTTGGGTCCGCGATCATACCAGCTGTGCTCATGATAACCCGGTTCATCCGGCAAATAGTATTTCTCGTGCACCGGCGCTGCGTTGTCGGTTTCAGCGGTCCAGACATAGGCCTGATTGCGGCGACTGCCGGCGGCGTTGACAATCGGGCGGGTTCCCATCGCGCCGCGAACGCCCAGTTTCGAAAGCTGCGAAATCCTGTCGTCATGCGCCGCAACGGAGGCAGCCCAGCGCCCGGCATCCGGCGTTGCGTCATGCGCCAACCAGTCGAAAAAACACATCTCGGGCAGCAGCAAAAAATCTGTTCCGGCAGCTTGGACATGATCGGCCAGACCCGACAGGTACTGGTCCAGTTGTGATGGGCGCGGGTCGAGTTGGCAAACGGTGACTTTCACGGCTGCGGTCCTTGGACATGGTTGATATTGCGGATCAGCATGACTGCACCGGAATTGGCGTAACAGCCAGGGAATGGTATCGTTTCGATAGATCTTTAACGATTTGACAGCCATTTTGACGAAAGCGAACACAAGGCATGGACAATATCGATCGGGAACTGCTGCGCCTTCTGAGCGGGGATGCCCGACGTTCGGCCGCCGAACTGGCACGCGAATTGGGTGTGTCGCGGGCCACAATTCAGAACAGGATCGACAAGCTGAAGGCGAACGGCACGATCGCGCGGTTTACGGTGGAACTTGGGGGCAAGGTTGAAAACGCGCTGGTCGATGCACTTGTGCTTTTGAAGCTGGCACCGGGGGACAGCAGACGGATCATCGACCAACTCAGGAGAATTCCCGAAGTTCAGTCGCTTGGCTCCGTGAACGGTGTGTTCGATCTGGTTCTGGAATTGCGCACCTCCTCGCATCAGCGTCTGGATACGGTCCTGATGGATATCCGCCGCATGCCGATGGTGGCCGAAACCAACAGCTGCATCCGCCTTAATCACTTCAAATGAAGCAAATGCCCGCAGCGAAATACCTGTCCGATGTCGCAGGTGGACAAGCCTAAAGGTCCGATTCGATCGTCTGATCACCGCATGGGCAACGATCACCTTTACGACAAACTTCTGCGCCTTGCGCGCGACGCCTATCGCGGCAATCGTGAATTGACGGCCTTTGCGGCGTTTCCGGATGACGTCGAGCGGCAGCCGATCACGCCATTACACCGCCCCTGCGGTGACGCTCTGCGCAACGAAACCGGTTTGTCATCCCAAAACTATGCCGATCTGCAGGATGCCATCGTTGCCGCCGGTCCGGCGGCTGTCTGGCGCGAAACCTACAAGGGCACCAATATCGGGGACCGGTTCCTGCAAAATTTCGGATGCTATTCCATCATCGGCAAAGGCGGGCCATTCACCTCGCGGCAGTTGTGGCTGTGGATCGTCCATATGCCAGCCAGGCTGTATTATCCATGGCACCATCATCCGGGGGAAGAGGCATATTTGGTCGTGTCCGGGTCGGCTGTTTTCAAGCGGCGGGGATGCTCCGACGAAACCCTGCGCGAAGGCGGTACTGTACTGCATCAAAGCAACCAGCCACACGCGATGGAGACATTGGACGCGCCGGTCCTGTGCCTTGTCGCGTGGCGAAACGGGTTCGACACACCGCCTGTTCTGACGCCTTCGAAGTGATAGCCGTGTGGCTTGATCACGCGCAGGGTTCCGGCCAGAGGCTTCGGTTTTCTGGCGCATCGGGCTTGGGCAAACCGGGTGTGGGGCAACTCCTCGCTTGAAAGCGCTTCGGGACTGAGGCAGTAGGTCGTGACCCGCCGCTTTTGAAAGGCTGAGATGCTATTCAATTCCGTTTGTGTTTGTTTTTCTGCCTCTGAGCCTTCTTGGGTTCTACGCAGCCGCAAGACTGCGCAATGCGGATGTGAAACTCTTGTGGATCGCGGCTTGTTCGCTGTTTTTCTATGCCTATTGGCGGCTGGATTACCTGCCAATTCTCTTGGGATCGGTCTGCGTCAACTTTCTTGTGGCCCGGGCCATTCGGCACAAGATGGCGGCGCAGGGGCAGGACGGCGCGGCGCGGGGGCCGCTTGTCGCGGGCATACTGTTCAACCTTGGTCTGCTTGGGTTCTTCAAATACCTTGGATTTGCCGTCGGTATCCTGAATGACGTCACGGGGTCCTTCATCCAGCCGCTGAGCATCGCGTTGCCGCTGGCGATCTCCTTTTTCACTTTTCAGCAAATCGCATTTCTGGTGGACAGCTACAAGCGGATCGCGCGGCCGACGCGGTTTCTGAACTATCTGGTGTTTGTCACCTTCTTCCCGCAGCTCATCGCGGGACCCATCGTGCATCACCATGAGATGATGCCGCAGTTCAAATCGCCTTCGATCGGGATCTTGCGATGGAAAAACCTGTATGTCGGGATAGTGATCTTTGGCATCGGGCTGTTCAAGAAACTGGTCATCGCAGATCAACTGGCGGTCTATGCAGATCAGGGTTTTGCCGATTACGCCAACCTGACCGTTCTGGACACCTGGATTGCGATATTGTCCTACACCTTCCAGCTGTATTTCGACTTCAGCGGTTATACAGATATGGCCATCGGTGCAGCGCGGATGTTCGGCATCCGCCTGCCGCAGAACTTTAACTCGCCCTACAAATCCCTGTCGGTTCAGGATTTCTGGCGCAGGTGGCACATGACGCTGTCGAGTTTTCTGCGCGACCATGTCTATATCCCGCTGGGCGGCGGCTGCCGGTCGTCCGCGCGGGTGTCGGCAAACCTGTTTACAACCTTTCTGCTTGGCGGTATCTGGCACGGCGCAGGCTGGACCTTTGTGATCTGGGGTGCCGTTCACGGCGCTGTTCTGGTGGCCGAGCGCTATCTGGCCCGGCTGAAGGTCCGCCTGCCGAATCCGGCCCGCTGGGCAATTACCTTTTTGATCGTGCATTGCGCCTGGGTCTATTTCCGGGCCGACAGCGTGGCGCAGGCCAACAGCATTCTTCGAACAATGTTTGGCCAGGGTGCATCGAACTCCGGTAGCAGCCATGTGGTGATCATCGACAGCGACACTGCGGCGGTTGCCATTCTTGCCGCGTTCTTCGTGGCGCTGGCCCTGCCCAACACGAACCAGTTTGTGCGCAACCTCAACCCGCAATGGAAAACCGTTTTCGCCGGAATGGCCTTTGGCACCGCCTGTACGGCGATGCTGGCCACGCGCAGCGACGTTTTCCTTTATTTCAACTTCTGAGGAACGGGCCGGATGATGTACCGCAATCGTTTCCTTCTGGTCAGCGCCATCGCGGCGGTTGTGTTCCTGTTTCTGCCCATCACCACTCTGTTGGCGCGCCTGCAGGTGCAGGACGGGCCGCTTGTGCCGGAGGACCGTCGCGCATTATGGTCCGTGAACAATGCCGAAGGCATGCTGGCGCTAGGGTTGTGGTCCTGCTGCGGCGTCTCACTTAACACCGATCAGGTGGTGATCGGGCAATCGGGCTATCTGTTTCTGGGCAACGGTCACAATCGTGTGCTCGACAGAACGTCGGGCCGGAAGATGCCCGATGCCAGAGATGTTGCGGGCTGGGCGGATCATCTGCGGCAGTTCTCGGACGGGCTGCAGGCGCGGGGTTCGGATTTCCTGCTTGTGATCGCGCCGAACAAGCATACGATCTATCCGGAATTTCTGCCGCCCGAAGTGGCACCAGCGGACATTACCGGCACGGACATGTTTATTGAGGCCGCGCGTGAACAAAATCTGCCGCTGCTGGATTTGCGCACCCTGATGACGGGACTGAAGGCCACCGCTCAGGCCTACCTGAAAACCGATACGCATTGGACAAACCTGGGGGCCGCGCGAAGGTATGAAGCGACTTTGGAGGCCCTTGGGCCCTACTATGATCCGATTGCCTACACGGCAGAGGAACTGGAACACACATCGGGTGATCTGGCCAATCTGCTGAAAGTTCGGGATTTGCTGGGCCACCGCCATGAAACGGACTATGCAATCGGATTTGAGAATTTGGTGGTCTGCGCAGGTGCAACTCCGTTCATCGGAATCGTACCTGACATCTGTACGGCAGAAGCCGGCGACGGAGGGGGTTTTGAGACGACATTTGCGCCTGCCGCCATAAATCCCGGCACCGCGTTGCTAATCTGCGATTCATTCTGCGAGGCGAACATCGCGCTTTATCGCCGCACGTTCCGGATCGTTCACAAGGTACAATGGCAGGATCTTTTAGATCGAGACATGGCGGGACAGATCGATCGCCTGCAGCCCGATGTGGTCATTATCCAACTTGTCGAACGAAACTTGTTCGAGCCTCGCCTGCACCTGCAATAGGTTGAAAGGCCCGCCGGATACGGGCCGCCGGATTGCGATACCCACGATTTATGGTCAGTTTCAAAGAAACATCCGGCCAGCTAAAGGAACGGGCGGCTTTCCCTTGCCCTTGTCCGCAATATGTTGCACCACACACGGGTTCAAACCCGGAGAGCGGGGCAAAGGATAAGGACAAGGCGCATGGCTGACGGATCGATCGATATCAACGCAAAACCAACCGAAGACATCTCGGTCCGTGACGTATTTGGAATTGACAGCAATATGGCGGTCAAGGGGTTCGCCGAGCGCAGCGACCGCGTTCCGGTAATCGACCCGACCTACAAGTTCGACCCCGAAACCACGCTGGCGATCCTGGCGGGTTTTTCGCACAATCGCCGCGTGATGATCCAAGGTTATCACGGCACCGGGAAATCGACCCATATCGAACAGGTCGCCGCGCGTCTGAACTGGCCTGCCGTACGTGTGAACCTGGACAGCCACATCAGCCGGATCGACCTGATCGGCAAGGACGCGATCAAGCTGCGCGACGGCAAACAGGTGACCGAATTCCACGAAGGCATCCTGCCCTGGGCGCTGCGCAACCCCGTCGCCATTGTCTTCGACGAATATGATGCGGGCCGTGCCGACGTGATGTTCGTGATCCAGCGTGTTCTGGAACATGACGGCAAGCTGACCCTGCTGGACCAGAACGAGATCATCACACCGAACCCGAACTTCCGCCTGTTCGCGACCGCCAACACCGTGGGTCTTGGCGATACCACCGGCCTTTATCACGGCACGCAACAGATCAACCAGGCGCAGATGGATCGCTGGTCGCTGGTTTCGACCCTGAACTATCTGAGCCATGATGCCGAAACGATGATCGTGCTGTCAAAGGCACCGCACTACAACACCGCCGAGGGCCGCAAGACCGTCAGCCAGATGGTGACCGTTGCTGACCTAACCCGGACGGCCTTCATGAATGGCGATCTGTCCACGGTGATGAGCCCGCGGACCGTGATCAACTGGGCCCAGAACGCTGAGATTTTCCGCAATGTGGGTTACGCTTTCCGCCTGTCATTCCTGAACAAGTGCGATGAGTTGGAGCGCCAGACCGTGGCCGAGTTCTATCAGCGCTGTTTCGACGAGGAACTGCCCGAGAGCGCGGCGAGTGCGAGCCTGGGGTAAGCACCTGAACTGCGCCCGTTTCGGGCGCAATGCCTCCGGCGGGGATATTTTTGGCCAGATGAAGGCGGATCCGTTATTGTTTTCCAGGCCGGGCTGGTCACTTTGATGAGGGCTTAAGGACATGGCACAGAAGAACGACAACCCCGCCGATCCTTTCAAGAAGGCCTTGGCCGAGGCCACCAAGGTGATGGCCGACGATCCCGAGCTTTCGGTCAGCTATACGGTCGACCCGTCGGGCCTGTCCGGCGAATCGATGCGATTGCCGCAGGTCTCTCGTCGCATGACACGGGAAGAGGTGTTGCTGGCGCGCGGCACGGCGGATGCTCTGGCGCTGCAGCGGCGGTATCATGACGATGCGACCCATGCGCGTTATGCGCCTCCGGGCGATATGGCGCGGGATCTTTATGAGGCGATGGAAGTTGCCCGTTGTGAAGCGATGGGCGCACGGGACATGCCCGGGACTGCCAGCAATATCGATGTCAAGATCAGCCACGAGGCGATCCGGCGCGGATATGACCAGTGCAAACAGCCTGCAGATGCGCCGCTTGCAGTGGCCGCGGGCTATCTGATCCGGCATCTGGCGACCGGGCGGGATCTGCCGCCGGCGGCCGAGAACATCATGAACCTTTGGCGCGGGTTCATCGAAGAACAGGCGGGTGGCGTGCTGGAGAACCTTGAAGAGGTTCTGTCGGACCAGGCGGAATTCGCAAGGTTTGCTCGTCAGATGATCAAGGATCTGGGCTATGGCGACCAGCTGGGCGAGGACCCGGACGAGCTGGACGACGAGCAGGAAGATCAGGCCGAAGACGACGCCGAGGAACAGCCCGACCCCGACAGCACCGGGCAGGACGATCAGGACGAGCAGGACGCCGACGCCACCCCCGAACAGACGCAGGAAGAGCAGCAGGATCAGTCTCAGGCGCAGGTCTCGATGGACGAGATGGCCGAGGATGAGATGGGCGAAGAGGCCGAGATGCCCGATGGCGAGGCCCCACTGGAGCCGCCTGCCCCGCCGCCCGCGTCTGAAGCGGATCCCGACTACAAGGTTTACCTGAGCACCCATGACGAGGAGATCGCCGCCGAGGATCTCGCGGAACCGGCCGAGTTGGAGCGGCTGCGGGCCTATCTGGATCAGCAGCTGGAGCCTTTGAAAGGGGCGGTTTCGCGCCTGGCCAACAAGCTGCAGCGCCGGTTGCAGGCGCAGCAGAACCGGTCTTGGGAGTTTGACCGCGAGGAAGGCATTCTGGACGCGGGCCGTCTGGCGCGGGTGGTGGCGAACCCCACGACGCCGCTAAGCTTCAAGGTCGAGAAGGATACCGAGTTCCGCGACACCGTGGTGACGCTGCTTTTGGACAATTCGGGCTCGATGCGCGGGCGTCCAATCTCAATCGCGGCCATCTGTGCCGATGTTCTGGCGCGGACGCTGGAGCGCTGCAACGTCAAGGTCGAAATTCTGGGCTTTACCACACGGGCATGGAAAGGCGGTCAGGCGCGTGAGGCCTGGCTGAACGATGGACGCCCACAGCAACCCGGCCGTCTGAACGACCTGCGCCACATCATCTACAAAGGTGCGGACGCCCCTTGGCGTCGTGCACGACCTAATTTGGGTCTGATGATGAAAGAAGGCCTATTGAAGGAAAACATCGACGGCGAAGCCCTGGAATGGGCACATCGCCGGATGCTGGCGCGGCGCGAACAGCGCAAAATCCTGATGGTGATTTCGGACGGTGCGCCGGTTGATGATTCAACTCTGAGCGTTAACCCTGCGAATTATCTGGAAAAACACCTGCGTGACGTGATTGCGATGGTGGAAAAACGCAAGATGGTCGAGTTGCTGGCCATCGGTATCGGCCATGACGTGACCCGGTACTATGACCGGGCCGTAACTATCACGGATGTCGAGCAGTTGGCAGGTGCCATGACCGAGCAGCTGGCGGCTCTGTTCGACAGCGACCCGCGGGCGCGGGCTCGGGTCATGGGCATGAAGCGGGCCAGCTAGATCCGTTGACGTCGCCCTGCCGGGCGGCATAGCATCCCAAGAAACCAGCCCCAGATTGACGATCCGGCTGTCGGAGCAATTCGGGGCTGGGTATTAATGTGCCCGTGGCGAACGGCCTTGTGGTGCAATAACGCGATATCGAAGGGTGGCATCATCCGAAGCTCCTGTTTGTTGCCTCTAATTTGGCAACGGCGCTGCCCTCTCGCTTGAAGACAATCCTGAGAAACCCCCGAGAAACCTTTGGGAATGCCATTGAACCTTGTGGCCCCAATCGAAACGGAGTGTACTCAGCCCATGCGCTATGAGTTTGCAGATTGTATTCTGGACGTTGACCGCCACGTGCTGTTGCGCGGGGGCGAAGCGGTTCCGGTTGAACCTCAGGTCTTTGATCTGCTGGAGTTACTGGTTGAAAGCCCCGGCAAGCTGGTTGCACGCGAAGAGATCATCGAGCGGGTCTGGCATGGTCGGTTTGTCTCGGAATCGACCATAAGCGCCCGCATCGCTGCAGCACGCAAGGCAGTAGGCGATGATGGCAAGACGCAACGGATCATCCGGACAATTGTGCGGCGTGGCCTGCAGATGGCGGCTGAAGTCAGCCGTGATTCAGAGCCTGCACAAAACGGCGAACATCGAACCCAGCGGCTAAGATATGCCCGGGGACATGACGGTCAGGCGATTGCCTTTGCCATGTCCGGAAAAGGCCCTCCGGTTCTGAGGGTCGGTTCCATCGTTTATGATCTTGAGGCAGAGTGGCGGCTGGCTTCAGAGCGGACCTACCTTGAAGCGATGGGCGCAAAGTTCACGATGTTGCGTTACAACAAAAGCCACCAGTCCCATTGGGGCGACCCCTGCCGGGCCAATTACGAAGGGGTTGCTGAAGACATTCTGGCGGTGACGCAGGCCGCAGGATTTGACCGGTTTGCCATTGTCTCGGAATTCGGCGGCGTATTCTCGGCCTTGCAATTCGCCACGAAATATCCCGCGCACGTCAGCAGGCTGGCGATTGTTGGCGGCTGGGCAGAAGGGCGCGATCATCGTGAAGGTGTGGCGGGGCCGGATTCGATCCGCAACCTGATCATCGAAGGCTGGAAAGACCCCGGGAGCGGTTATGCGGTTGGCTCGCTGTTGAGCTACTTTCCCGAGGGACCTTTGGAAGCCGTGCGCGAAATTGTGAACGAGATGCAGACGCTCTATTCCGTCGAACAGAAACTTTATCAGCGCGACAGTGGAAATACCGCCTCAGTTCTGCATCTTTTGCCGCAAGTGCAATGCCCGACGCCGGTCCTGCATGGGCGCAACAGCGCCGTCCACCCCTTATCCGAGGCGCGAAAACTGGCAGCCGGTATTCCCGACGCTTCGCTTGTCATTCTGGAAACCGCCAATCACATTCCTCTGCCCGGAAACGACGTTTACGACTCTTACATCGAGACGCTGAAAGGCTTTCTGGGCGCAACCGAATAGTGTCGTCGCGATGTGCTGGACATTTGCCGCCGCGCGCCCCACTTTTCGCCGCACCAAGACAAAAGCAAGAGGGCTCCATGTTCCAGACATTCGAAGTGACCGCCCGCCCGGAACAGGGGCCGACCCGGTTGCAGGCCTTGCGCGGCGAGGTGGCTCAGGAAGGGCTGGACGGATTTCTGATTCCCCGCGCGGATGCGCATCAGGGGGAATATGTCGCGCCGCGTGATGAGCGTCTGGCCTGGTTGACCGGGTTCACCGGATCGGCCGGGTTCTGTGCCGCGCTGAAAGACGTGGCGGGTGTCTTCATCGACGGGCGCTATCGCACGCAGGTCAAGGCGCAGGTCGCGGATGTGTATACTCCGGTTCCCTGGCCCGATATCGGGTTGGCCGCCTGGCTGAAAGAACAGCTACCGCAAGGCGGCAAGGTCGGGTTCGACCCCTGGCTGCATGCCGTGGGTCAGATCACGAGCACGCAGAAGGATCTGCAGGGCAGCGGTATCGAACTGGTCCGTTGTCCGAACCTGGTGGACCGGATCTGGGCGGACCAGCCTGCGCCACCGATGAACCCGGTTAGCGCGCACCCGATTGAATTCGCCGGGGAATCCGCCGAAAGCAAGATCAGCCGTCTGGCCGAAGCGCTGCAAAAAGCGGGACATGCGGCTGCGGTGATCACGCTGCCGGACTCGATCATGTGGCTGCTGAATATCCGGGGATCGGATATCGGGTACAACCCGGTGGCGCACGGGTTTGCGATTTTGCATGCCGATGGCGGAGTGGACCTGTTCATGGCCGCCAAAAAGCTGTCCGATGTTGCCGATCATTTGGGGCCCCGGGTGCGCCAGCACGAACCGGATGCGTTTTTGCAGGCCATAAGCGGGCTGGCTGGTTCGGTGCAGGTCGATCCGGCGACACTGCCGCAGATTGTTGCTGACGCTCTGGGCGACAGGATGGCCGAGGGAGGCGACCCCTGCGCCCTGCCCAAAGCCTGCAAGAACGCCGCGGAAATCGCGGGCAGCGCCGAGGCCCATCTGCGCGATGCGGTCGCGGTGATCGAAACGCTGTGCTGGTTGGACGCGCAGCCCCCAGGCAGCCTGACCGAAACGCAGGTCGTCACCCGGCTGGAGGAAAACCGGCGGCAGGACGCGGCACTGCGGGATATCTCGTTCGACACCATTGCGGGCACCGGGCCAAACGGCGCGGTCATGCATTACCGGGTGACGACCGAGACAGACAGCCTGTTGAAGGATGGCCATATTCTGGTTCTGGACAGCGGAGGGCAATATCTGGACGGCACCACGGACATCACCCGAACCGTTGCGATCGGCACCGCCGGTGACGAGGAAAGCGCCTGCTTCACGCGCGTGTTGAAAGGCATGATTGCCATGTCCATGCTACGCTGGCCCGTCGGGCTGTCCGGGCGCGACATCGAATGTGTGGCGCGCGCGCCGCTGTGGTCCGCGGGGCAGGATTTTAACCACGGCGTGGGCCACGGCGTCGGTGCCTATCTGAGCGTGCACGAAGGCCCGCAGCGCCTGTCGAAGGCCAGCCATGTTGCGCTGGAACCCGGTATGATCCTGTCAAATGAGCCGGGGTACTACCGGGAAGGTGCCTTTGGTATCCGGATCGAGAATCTGGTGGTTGTGGAAGAAGCCCCCTCGCTGCCCAGCGGCGATACCGAGCGGGCGATGCTGAACTGGCGTACGCTGACCTTTGTGCCCATTGACCGCCGGTTGATCGTCGCCGACATGTTGTCCCCGCAGGAACGGGCATGGCTGAACGAGTATCACCGCGAAGTTGCGGAAAAAATCAGGCCAAGGCTGGGCCATGACGCGCAACTGTGGTTGGATGCCGCAACCGCGCCGGTGTGACATCCGGCTGTTACATAGATTGGGCAGAGGAAAGGCCCTGACGCGACAAAAGAAGGAGCAGACATGACCGACAACATAACAATCCGCAAGGCGCCCGGAAAATGGAGCGTCCGGTCAGGTGGCGCGATTCTGGGCGAAACCACGGGTGCGTTGGAGTTGCTTGAGGGGAATCTGGATCCGGTGATCTATTTCCCACGCTCCGATATCGCGATGGCCTTTCTGGACCAGACGGATAAAGTCACCCACTGCCCGCACAAAGGCGACGCCACGCATTTCTCGATCGTCAACAAATCCTCGACAACCGAAAACGCCGCGTGGAGCTATGAAGACCCGATCCCGGCGGTGGCCGAAATCAAGGGCTATCTGGCGTTCTATCCGCTGGACTCGGTGAAGGTCGAACAGTTGTAGAACCATCCGATGTTGAGAAGTCAGTCGAAGCCGACAGTTGCACCAAGTAATGGCAGGCCGGATCACCCCTCGGCGGGTTGCACGGCCCGCTGATAGAGATGCCATGTTGTGTGGCCAAGGATCGGCAGAGTGAAGATCAGGCCCAGAAACGCCGGGACAAGCGACAACAGCATAGTGACCGAGATAATCGCCGCCCAGCCAAGCATGACCAACGGATTTTCCGTGACGACGCGAATGGACGTGATCATGGCAGAGACAAAATTGGTTTCCCGGTCAAGCAGCATGGGCATGGCGATGACGGTCACCGAGAACAGTACAGCCGACAGAAATGCGCCGACGCAGGTGCCAACGGCCAGGAAAGTCCAGCCCTGCGGTGTGAAGAACACGGTGTTCAGAAACCCGTCGAAATCCGAGAAAGATACATTCTGTAGGATGATCGCCAGCCATAGACGGACCTGATAAATCCACACCCAGAAAATGAACAGGGTGACAAAGGCCATCCAGCCCATTTCGCGCTTACGCTGGTTGGCCATGACGGTGAGGATTTCAGACCAGCCGAAACTCTCGTTGTTCTGAATCCGGCGGGACATCTCATACAGCCCGGCGGCAGCAAATGGCGCGACCAGGGGGAAGCCGACGACCGCTGGAATGATCATCCAGATCTTGCCAAGCCAGACCAGGCTCCAGACAAACAGGATGCCGAAGACTGCATAGAAAAGTCCAAAAAAGCCACTCATGAAGGGGCGGGCCAGAAAATCGGAAAAGCCGGCCTTCAGGGACGCGGTGATATCATCCGCAGTGACCTTGTTGATCCTGGGCATGGCCTGCGGCGGCGGCGTCAGATTGTTCGGTGGCGTGGAACCCGCAGTCTTGGATGTCATGACACTCCTCCCAAAGCAGCTGCACCGTTCTGGTCCGCTTTCAAACAGACCTAACGGAGAAACAGACATCCCTCCTTTGCGATCAAGTTTGCATCAGGTGGGGCACAAGGGCAAGAAGCGAGTATTGTGGCCAAGTGTTCGCAGGGTCTGCGGAAAATCAGCAATTTCGCGTCAAGAGTACGCCGGTTCCCAAGGCCTGCGTTATTCAGGAAGGCTATGCGACCGCCCGGAATCCTGCCTTTGTGTTGCCTTTGGGATAGTCCATGTCGGGTGCTGGCAAGCCCAGCCCCCTGCACAAAGGCCCCCAGCCGGAGCCAAGCGGCAGGTCGATAAGCCGTTCCGCAGGCACTTCGTTTCGGACCCTGGCGATCGTGCCCTCGTAAACAGACAGAACATGCGCCTTGTCCTGAATGTTTCCACCGAAAACCCCTTCGGTTATCACGCTGGTTCCCAGACCGCCGACATCCGTGCCTGATAGCAGCGCTGTCTGAATCGTATTGGTGAAACTGTTCCACCAGTCTTCGGCGGGCCGGTGGGTCAGCACCACTTTGGCATCCGGGTAGAAGGCCATCGTTTCACGCCAGTAGGCGGCTGATGGCCAGTCCACGGCGCTGTTGTATCCTTCAAACAGCGAGGGCCAGTCCGGTGTTGCCCCGTTTGCGAAAGCGATCCAGCGTTCCCGCTGCGTTTTGCTGTCCATGACCTCGTACATGCGGTGCATCGGTCCGAGCCCAAGGGCTTTAAGCGCCCGCTTGAGGCTTTCCGTTCCTGTCCGTCCAAATCCGGCTCCGATCACTTTCAAAGTCATGTTCATCCTCCGGTCTGTTGCAATACATCCCGTGACGGGTCTGCTTGCCTAAGGATGTCCGGATGTGTCAGATTGAACAATCAGATCAATCCGTTTCATTGCATTGAAATTTTCAATTACACTCAGACAGGGTTCCGATGTCCACAGCGCCAGAAATACTCTCGCTGGATTTCGCGGCGCTTCGTACGCTGAAGCTGGTGTACACGCACCGCTCATTCGCAAAGGCCGCGGCCGAGCTGGGCATGAACCCGTCTTCGGTCAGTTACACGATCGAACGTGTCAGAAAGACAGCGCAGGATCCCCTGTTCGTCAAACAAGGCGGAGGGATAGCACCTACGCACCATTGCCACCGGCTCATGGACCGAGTGGAGCACATGTTGGAAGAAGCCGAGCAGTTTCGCGACGATGAGGCATTCGATCCGAAGCAGTCCGAGGGAGAGATCCGGATCAATATCACCAGTTACGAAACGTTGCTTGTTTTGCCTCAAGTTGTTCGACGGCTCCGGCGCGAAGCCCCGGCGATCCGGCTGATCCTGAACTATAACTACGGCCTTGCCAGCGACTTGTTGCTGAGTGGCAGCGCCGATATCTACCTCGGGCCTCAGAAAGTGTCGGACAGCGGGATTTACGGCGAAGAATACCTGAACCGCGAGCAGCATGTCTGTATGATGGATCCGTCACACCCGCTGGCAAAGAAAGAGGTCCTGGGGCTGGACGACATCAAGGAGATGAATTTCGTCCATTTCGAACCGCGCCCCGGCTGGCAGCAGGCGCCGGTTCGCTATGCCGCCGAACAGGGCATCAGCCTGCGGCGTTCGATCGTCAGCAGTGATGCTATATCCTTTGGCGAAATCATCGTGGGCACCGACCTCCTGGCCGCGTTGCCGTCACGGATGGCCAACCGGTTCAGGGACAGGCTTGCTCTGCGGCCTTTCGATTTTGACACGGGCATGGCAGAGCATATGTACTGGACTGCTGCAACCGATCGGTCGAAACTGGCACGTTGGGTCCGGTCTGTGATCAAGGAAGAAGCGAGGAAAGCGCCAACCGGCTAAGCGGCTCCCGTTTCAGAAGACGCAGTGCAGCGCGCCGGCTTCGGCCTCGCTACGAATGCTCCTCGGCCGCTGTCGCCGCCAGCGCACGGTTATACGCCTTGAGCGCATCTATGTGATAAAGCGCGCCGACCGGGGTTTCGACACCGTTATCTTCGATCAGAACCACCGGAATGCAGGGGATGTCACCGCGGTCGAAATAGGGCATCGCAGCCTCAAGCGTGGCGCTGGCCTGAATGCAGAAGCCCTGTTCAATCAACTCCTGCGCCTCATCCCTGGTGATCGAGCGCGGATCTCCGAGCGGTCGCATCACGGCGCCAGCGCGCAACATGGCCAGCAGGTAGGCCTGCGGCCCGGCGGCCAGATGCACGTTGCGGCGCTCCAGTTGAGTCAGGAAGAAGGACCGGTCCACCAGGCGCGAAGCCAGCGCGGTGGACATCGAAACCGAGACCATCACCGCAAGGCCGATCTGCCAGTCTCCGGTCAGTTCGAACACGATCAGCGTGGTCGAGATGGGTGCCCCCAGAACTGCGGCGGCCACGGCACCCATTCCGGCAAAGGCATAGAGCGTGTGGGTCCCCGATACGTCCGGCAGCAAGCCGGTGGCGATCAGGCCAAAGGCCAGCCCGGTCAGCGCGCCGATCATCAGCGACGGTGAGAACACACCGCCACCCATGCGGCCGCCCATGGTAATGGCGACCGCAACGGTCTTGAGAACGGCAAACAGGATTGCGGTGGTCAGCAGCAGGTCGCCGGTCAGGGCGCGGATCGTGGTCTCGTACCCGACACCGATGATATGCGGGAACCAGATCGCCATCAGCCCCAGCATCGCCCCCGATACCGCCGGCCGCAGCCAGCGCGGCAGTGACAGGCGGGTCTGGATGTGGTTGCCGATATCCTCGGCAAAGAAGATCGAGCGCATCAGCAGCAGAGAGACGAACCCGCAGATCAGCCCGAGGATCAGGAACGCGGGCAACTCCACATAGAATTGCAGCGATCCGGGGGTCTCCAGGACAAACTCGGTGACGTCACCATAGGCCAGACGGTTGATAACCGTCCCCGCGACCGAGGCAATAACGATAGGGGCGAAGGCATGGACCGCGAAGTGGCGCAGAACCACTTCGAGCGCGAAAAGCGCACCCGCAATGGGGGCGTTGAAGCTGGCCGAGACGGCGGCGGCCACGGCACAGCCCAGCAGGTCGCGACCGGTGATGCCGTCCGCGTGGATGCGGTTGCTGACCCATGTTGAAATGACGCCCGCCATGTGAACCACCGGCCCTTCACGACCCGTCGAGCCGCCTGAGCTGAGCGTGATGAGCGAGGCGAGGAAAGACGCGATCCCTGCCTTGATCTCGACCCTCCCATCGGTGACGGCAGAACCTTCCATCACGTCCGCCACGGACCGGACACGCCCGTCATCGGTGAAAATGTGCAGGATGATACCGACAACCAGGCCACCGATGATCGGCGTGATCAGGATCAGGACCCAAGGCAGCTTTTCCACATGGCTGTGCAGCAGAAGGATATCCTCGGTGTTGTAGATATACGCCTGAAGTGCGGCGATGGCCTTGCGGAATCCCAGCGCCATGAAACCCGCCGCGATACCGATGGCCAGGGCGATGAACCAGAACTGAATCTGGCTGGGTCCCCGACGGAGCATCACCCGCCATGCATCCTTGATCGCGGCCAGTGCCTGATTGAGCTGATTGCGCAGAACGGTGCGGGTCGACTGGGTCATTTGCCCTCGGAGGTCATCGTTCCCTCATTAGTAAGCCACGGTGCGTCCTTATAAAAGTGGGATAGCGACGGTTTGAGAACCGGAAAGCGGCAGATATGTCTCAGGCCTGCAGCAAAGCGCGTGCGGCGGCGCGGGCTTCGTCCGTTATGGTGTCGCCTGCGACCATGCGGGCAATCTCATCCACCCGGTCCGGGTCGGCCAGCGGGATGACGGTGGACAGGGTTTGCCCGTCCGCAACCTGTTTCTGGACACGCCAGTGATGCGCGGCCCGCGCGGCCACCTGCGGCGAATGCGTCACGACCAGCACCTGCCCCCCCTGCGCCAGCGCGGCCAGACGGCGGCCAACGGCATCGGCAGTGGCACCGCCAACACCCCGGTCGATTTCATCGAAGATCATCGTGCGGGCGCTGTCATCACCGCTGAGGCAAACCTTGAGCGCCAACAGGAAGCGGCTGAGTTCACCGCCGGATGCGATCTTGTTCAGCGGTCCCGAGGGCGCGCCGGGATTGGTGGCGACGGTGAAGGCCACCGCATCGGTGCCTTCGGGGCCGGGATCGGCTGGTGTGATTTCGGTTCGAAACACCGCGCGTTCCATTTTCAGCGGTGCAAGTTCAGCCATCACGGCCGCGTCGAGTTGCCCCGCCGCATTCTGACGCGTGCTGCTGAGCTGGGCTGCGGCGGCATCGTAGGCGGCCTGCGCGGCCTCGACAGCGGCACGCCTGTCGGCAAGGTCGGCATCTCCGGCGTCCAGCCGGTTCAGACGCTCACGCAGGGTGTCGGCGAAAGCGCCCAGATCGTCAGGCGCGACGTCGTGTTTGCGGGCCAGCGCGCGAATGGCGAACAGGCGTTCTTCGGTCTGTTCCAGTTCTGCCGGGTCGAAATCCAGCGCCTGAAGGCAGGCGTTGACGCCATCCTGCGCTTCGCCCAGTTCAATCATGGCGCGGCCGAGTGCGGCGATGGGCTCTTCAAGCTGGCCGCCGGCATGGTCCGACACACCTTCAAGCCAGCGCACCGCGTCGGCCAAAGCGCCTTCGGCGCCCTCGCCCCCCAACAGGGCAAAGGCACGGGCCACGTCGTCGCGGATCCGTTCGGCCCCCTGCATCATGCGGCGGCGGGCGTCGAGTTCGGCATCTTCACCCGGCTGAGGATCAAGCTGATCCAGTTCCGCCACGGCGTGGCGCAGAAACTCTTCTTCGGCGCGCATTGCGGCCAGCGTGCCTTCGGTCTCGGTCAGCGCCTTGCGGGCGCGGGACATCTGTGACCAGGCCGCTCGGACGGCGCTAAGCTGGTTCCCTGCCCCGGCATAGTCGTCCAGCAGAACACGATGCCCGCGCGGGTTCAGCAGGCCGCGGTCATCGTGCTGGCCGTGCAGTTCGATCAATGTCTCGGACAGCGCACGCAGCACCTCTCCCGAGCAGCGGCGGTCATTGACCCAGGCGGTTTTGCGGCCCTCGGCCGTGTTGACGCGGCGCAGGATCAGTTCTTCGCCGCCGGGCAGCCCGGCCTCGGCCAGAACGGCATGGGCGGGATGATCGGCGGGCAGTTCAAACTCGGCCAGCACTTCACCCTGCGCAGCCCCCTGCCGCACCAGTTCGGCGCGACCACGCCAGCCCAGAACAAAGCCCAGAGAATCCAGCAGGATCGACTTGCCCGCACCGGTTTCACCGGTCAGCGCATTGAGACCCGGCTGGAAGGTCAGTTCCAGCCGGTCGATGATCAGCATGTCGCGAATATCAAGGGCGCGTAGCATCGGGTCCTACTGTCCCAACCCTATGGTCATGGCGACTACAACCACTGCCCTTTGATCGATTGACGGTAAACCTGGCTGAGCCAGTTGTTGCCACGGCTCTTGAGTTTGAGGCCGCGCGAAGTCAGCAGGGTATAAGCACTGTCGTACCATTCCGAGGACTGGTAGTTGTAGCCCAGGATCGCACCGGCCGACTGCGCCTCATCCACCAGGCCCAACGACAGGTACGCCTCGACCAGACGATACAGCGCTTCGGCAGTGTGCGAGGTGGTCTGAAAATCCTCGACCACAACGCGGAAGCGGTTGATGGCGGCTGCAAAATGATCCTGACGCAGGTAATAGCGTCCGATCTCCATCTCTTTTCCGGCCAGATGGTCGAAGGCGAGATCGAATTTCAGCACCGCAGAGGTGGCGTATTCACTGTCCGGATAGACCTCAATCACCGTGCGCAGCGCCTGCAGCGCCTGAAAGGTCAGGCCCTGGTCGCGGCCCACTTCGTCGATCTGGTCATAGTAGCTGAGCGCCAGCAGATACTGGGCATAGGCGGCATCTTCGTCCGTAGGATAAAAATCGATATAACGCTGAGCTGCCGCCCGGCTTTCTTCATAGTTCTCGTCGGTATGGAACGCGAAGGCCTGCATGATCAGCGACCGTTTGGCCCAGTCAGAATAGGGATAGAGCCGTTCGACTTCCGAGAAATACCACGCCGCGTCGTCAGAACGGTTCTGCGACAGTTCGTATTCACCGCGCGTGTAAATCTGTTCCGGCGTGAAGCCTTCCAGGTTCTGGTCGCGGTCCGCGCCCCTTCTTCCGAAAAGTCCGCCATTGCCGCACGCTGCTAAAGTTGCTGCCAGAAGAATCGCCCCTGCGAACCTGACTGCCGCCTTGCTGCCCACCATTCCGCTCATCCTTGTCGTCTTGCTTAGCGGGTTCTGACCCGGATTGTGCCATGGTCTAGCACAGAAAATTCCGGTGCAAAACGTCTTTAACGCTCTCTGTCGGAAATGTCGCCAGTGTTGATCCGCGGCATCTCGCGGACCGCCCAGATCAGGCGACTTCGGGGATTTCCGCCCAGATCAGGCCCTGACCGGGCAGTCGGGCCGCCTGTTCGGGGGTGCACAGCACGGGGCGCACGGCGCCGGGCGTCTCGAACAGCTTGCGCAGCAGCGTGTTGGTCATCGAATGACCGGACTTGTCGCCGGTGAAGTGGCCCAGAATCGGACCGCCTGCCAGATACAGGTCGCCCAGGGCATCCAGCATCTTGTGGCGTACGGCCTCATCCGCGCGGCGGAACCCGCCTGGTGTCAGAACGTCGGTGCCCTGAACAACGACTGCGTTGTCCAGCGTACCACCCAGCGCCAGGCCGTTTTCGCGCATGGCTTCGACATCGGTGCGGCGGCAGAACGTGCGGCAATCGCTGAGTTCGCGCGCGAACGAACCGTTGCGCATATCCAGCGTCTTGGTCTGGTTGCCAATCGCGTCATCTTCGAAATCGATGTGGAAATCGATGAACAGCCCTTTCGCCGGAGCGATCGAGGCGCTTGCGCCCTCGCGAGAGACGGTGACCGGTTTGAGCACTTCGTAAGCCAGAACAGGGCTGGCCTGACGGCGCACGCCCTTGGCCATGATGCCACGCACGAATTCGATGGACGAGCCGTCCATGATCGGAACTTCGGGACCATCAATCTCGACCAGCGCGTTGTGCACGCCGCAACCGGCAAGGGCCGCCATGATGTGTTCAACGGTTGAAACGGAAACGCCGGCCTCGTTCACCAGACGGGTGCAGAGCGGGGTCCGGTCCACCATGTCGTAGATGGCCGGGATCAGCGCATTGCCCAATTCGATATCCGTCCGCTTGAACCAGATGCCGTGACCGGCGGCTGCCGGCTTCAGGACCATCGTCGCAGGCTTGCCGCTGTGCAGCCCGGTGCCTGTAAACGTGACCGATGATTTGAGCGTGTGTTGCAAAACTGACCTCAGTGGGTGATGTCCAGCCTGCTTGGGCTGTGTTGGACACTCAGTTAAGGAAGCCGGCGATAAGGCTCAACTCACTCTTTGCAACCGATTGAAACATGGATGTTACAGATCGGCAAAACCCTGCTTACATTACAATAAGCACTTTATTTTAAACGAAAAAGGGCCGCCAAACGGCGACCCTTTGTCATCATTTTGTTACCGCGATCAGTTGGCCTGACGGCGCAAGAAGGCCGGAATTTCGATACGTTCCTGATCCGGATCTGCCTCTTCATGGGCAGGTGCCGTGGCGTCAGCCTGGCGCATGACCGGCTGTTGGCGGGCCGGTTGAGCGGGTGTATCGGCTGCATGACCGGTCATGCGGTCGATCAGCCTGTTGAAGCCGAAACGGGGCCGGTCATGAGCTTCCGCCCGCTGTGCGGGGGCCGCTTCTTCGACGTCCGCGCGGCTTGCCGCCATGCGCTGTTTTGCCGATGGCACGTTCTGAACAGCTGCCTGCAGTCGCTGCAGGGCCTCGGGGGACGGAGTGCCGGCAGCAGCGGCGCGCGGTGCGACAAAGCTTTCCGGCGCAGGTTCCGCAACCTCGGGCTGCGGTTCAAACTCGGCCACGCGCGGCTGATAGGCGGGCGGCGGCAGGTCATCATCATCCTGTTCCGCCTGCGGCTGGAACTGAGGCTGGGACTGGACCGGCTCGTCAGCCGCTTCGAACAGCGAAGGTTCGGGGTTTACCTCAGCAGGTGCCTGCTGTTCTGCGGCAACGGTCTGCGCTTCTTCCTGCGCCTGCTCTTCCGCGGAAACGGTGCGGGTCAGCGGTGCCGACATCGAACGACGCGCAACCGGAATTTCGGCCTGTTTGTCGGTTGCATCGATCCCGGTGGCCACGACGGACACGCGCATGCCGCCTTCCATCGCGGTATCGAGGGTCGACCCGACGATGATGTTGGCTTCGGGGTCCACTTCTTCGCGGATGCGGTTGGCAGCTTCGTCCAGTTCGAACAGGGTCAGGTCGTGCGAGCCAGTGATGTTGATCAGCACGCCTTTGGCACCCTTAAGGCTGATTTCGTCCAGCAGCGGGTTGGCAATCGCCTTCTCGGCCGCCTGAACCGCGCGATCTTCGCCGGTTGCCTCGCCGGTCCCCATCATCGCTTTGCCCATCTCGTCCATGACGGCGCGAACATCGGCAAAGTCGAGGTTGATCAGGCCCGGACGGACCATCAGGTCGGTCACGCCTTTGACGCCCTGATACAGAACGTCGTCGGCCATCGAGAACGCCTCGGTAAAGGTCGTCTTTTCATTGGCCAGACGGAACAGGTTCTGGTTCGGGATGATGATCAGCGTATCGACAACCTTCTGCAGCGCCTCAACACCGTCTTCAGCCTGACGCATCCGCTTGGCACCTTCGAACTGGAAGGGTTTGGTTACGACGCCGACGGTCAGCACACCCAGCTCGCGCGCGGCCTGCGCGATGATCGGAGCCGCGCCTGTCCCGGTGCCACCCCCCATGCCAGCGGTGATGAAACACATATGCGCGCCAGCCAGATGATCGACGATCTGTTCGATGCTTTCTTCGGCGGCGGCTGCGCCTACGGTCGGACGCGCCCCAGCGCCCAGGCCTTCGGTGACTTTCACACCCAGTTGCACCCTTGCCGAGGACTGGCTTTGCTGCAGCGCCTGCGCGTCTGTGTTGGCGACCACGAAATCGACGCCGTCAAGCTGTTTCTCAATCATGTTATTGACGGCATTGCCGCCTGCACCGCCCACGCCAAATACTGTGATCCGAGGCTTCAGTTCGTCGTGCCCGGGCATCGAAAGATTCAATGTCATGCTCTGTCCGCCTGTTCTTATAACCCGCCAAAGCGGTGTTTTTCTTACCTATCCGCCTTTAATTCTACCGGTCATATCCACAAACGTCACGTCAAAAATCGCAGGAATCCACAAAATATGGAGGAAATAAGGCAACCAGAGGCGGTATTTCGCGCGATCTGCCAGATGTTGCGGAGCGGACGCAAGGCGCCACAAGGCATACGCAATTCGTGCCGCCAGCCAGAAGATGCGTCACAATCGGGTCCATTCTTGTTTTGCGGGTACCTGCTCGGGTCCTGCCGCCGGGCCTCTGTCGGGCCTTGTGGATATCTTGAGGGATATTCTCGGGCGCCGCAAGCCGATTTTTCAACTGACAGGGACACTTGGACAGTTGAGGCTATCCTCGCTTATTCGGCGGACCTCCTGAATTTCACCGCCGATGAAGGTGGCCAGGCGCACCAGCAGCCGGTCGTGGTGCAGAAACGGCCACCAACAGACTGGCACCCCGTCCGTGTCATTGTCATAGAGGAAGCAGATCTGCCCGTTTGGCGTGGTGATCTGACCATAGACGCAGCCCAGGCCATTCTCGCGCCAGACCGAGGTGTTGCGACTTAAAAACTGCTCTGTTCCGACCAGCTTACCGCTGCGGATCTCATAGAACGTGACCGTCTTGCCGATGACCGCATCCAGAAACGCGTCGGGAGAGATGGCGGTCTGAGCGACCGCGCCGGCGGGCAACAGCAACGGGGCGATCAGCCCCCGAAGCAGCCTTCTACCAGTTGTCACGGAACCAGCGCACGGCGCGTTTGAAGGGGCGCGCCGCGTAGGTGTCGACCGGGATCTCGAAATCCCACCATTCGTCCTGCGGATGGGCGGCGAACAGGCTGAGGCCCACAGCAGACGAAAAGCTCGGCCCTGTGGCCGATTGCGGCAGGCCGTGAACGCGCAAGGGGCGACCAAGGCGGACACGTTGACCCAGGATACGGGTGGCGAGGCCGTCCAGCCCCATGATCTGGCTGCCGCCGCCGGTCAGGACGATCTGCTGGCTGGGCATGTGTTCGAACCCGGCTGCATCCAGCCGCACACGGACCTCTTCGAGAATTTCCTCGACCCTTGGGCGCATGATTCCGATCAGTTCGGCACGGCTGACGGTGCGACGGTCATGTTCCCAATCGCCGGTATCGCCACCGATATCGATCAGATCGCGGTCATCGGCCCCTGTGGCATGCACGCCGCCATTGAACGTCTTGATCCGCTCGGCCACTGCCGCTGGAACGCCGAGGCCCATGGAAATGTCCGAGGTCACGTGATCACCACCCATGCGCACGCAATCGGCATAGATCATGTGTTTCTTCATGAAGATCGACACGCTGGTCGTGCCGCCGCCCATGTCGATACAGGCCGCGCCCAGTTCCTGCTCGTCCTCGACCAGCGCCGAGATGCCCGAGACATAGGCTGAATTCGCTATCCCCGCCAATTCCAGGTCGCAACGTTTGATGCACCGCACGATGTTCTGAATCGCCACCGCATCAACGGTCAGCATGTGCATATCGACCGCAAGGCTCTGCCCCATTTGTCCCCGCGGGTCGATCAGGCCGGACCGGTTGTCCAGCGCGAAGTTCACCGGCTGGGCATGCAGAACCTCGCGCCCGGCCCCGTAATCGGGCACGTCGCAGGCGTTCAGCACACGTCCGACCTCGGCTTCGGTCACAAGCTGACCTTCCAGATCGACCTGTGCGTCCAGACCGTAGGAGCGCGGGTTCGCGCCCGAGAAACTGGCGATGACGTGATCAACGCGAATGTCCGCCATCTTCTGCGCCGCCTGCAAGGCAGTGCGGATGGCGCGTTCGGTTTCCTGCATGGCAGTGACTTCGCCGAACTGCACTCCGCGCGAGCGGGTCGTTGCGGCGCCGATGACACGGAACCCGGTCTGCCCAGCCAATGAGCCGATGCTGTTGTCATCGCTCAGCCGGCCGGTGCCGTCGAAGCGCAGCACCAGACAGGCGATCTTGGAACTGCCTACGTCCAGAATGGCGATGACGCCCCTTTGCATGGCTTGCCTGCGCATTTGCCGCATGGCCCGCTGGGACTGGTAAAGATCGGTCATCATTGTCGCTACTGCCCGCTACTCGTTGTCACTTTTGTATTCCACCAGTCTTCGCTGGCGGCTTTGGTCATTCGGATGGTCGGACGCTGACCGAGGCGCATGTCGACCACGGCCACATCACGTTCCAGAAGGTCCTGTACCTCGTTTACCGCCAATACCCGCTCGAGCGCGCGTACAGGGCGGTCGGTTGGCAGCATGATGCGCTGGCCACGATCCAGGACCAGGTCCCAGCGGCGTTCACCGATGCGTACCAGTCCGCGCACGCGGTCACCAAGGCTGCGCGCTGTGGTCAGGATCCGCAGCGCTTCGCCGACATGCTGATCCGCCCCCTGACCCGCGATCAGCGGCAGATCCGCATGATCCTTGCGCGAGGCGACCTGATCCACATGGGCACCAGTTTCGTCCAACAATTCGATCCCGTCGCGCGTGCGCCAGACGATGACCGGCTGACGTTCGACCACATCGACCTGAAGAATGCCGCCCGGGCGAATGCGGACGGTGGCCGATTTCACCGGGTCCAGTCCGGTTATGGTGTCGCGCATCTGTTCGACATCCAGATCCCAGGAACTGATCGGGAAGTCCAACGGCACGACTTCGCGGATGTCGTCGGACAGGCCCGGCCCCGCACCATCGATGGCCATCAGGTTGACCATGAATTCGGGGCGCTCCTGAACCGAGGTCTTGATGTCGGCGATATAGGCGCTGAGCGCTTCGCGCCGGTCTTCGGACGCGAAATAGAGCCCGACCGCCGCCGCAACAACGCAAACCGGCAGGCCCAGACGAACGCTCAGCCGGATGCCCGGTGTCAGCATCCAGCGCTGGAACCGGTAGCTGAGCCGCGACGGCGCGGGATCGGAGCGGCGGGCGTTGCGACCAAAAAACCGGGCGCCGCGCAGTTGCAGTTTCGGCTTGGCCTGAGGGGTCGGCTCGGCAGTGGCGAAATCGGCATCCGGCCCGGCCAGAGGCTTGCTGCGATGGATCACGGGTGCGCGGGTGGCGGTCAACGGTCGCATGAGGCGTCCTCCACCATCCAGGCGCAAAACTGGCCGAAACTCATGCCCAGATGCGCGCCCTGTTCTGGCGCCAGCGAGGTCGGCGTCATGCCGGGCTGGGTATTGGTTTCCAGCAGGAACAGACCATCCGCGCCCCGTGCATCGTCCCAGCGGAAGTCGGTGCGGCTGACGCCCTTGCACCCCAACACCTTATGAGCGCGCACGGCATAGTCCATGCACATGTCGAAAATGTCAGCCGGAATCTTGGCAGGCAGTTCGTGCGACGAGCCACCGGGCTTGTACTTGGCGTCGTAGTCGTACCAGCCTTCGGTCATGATCTCGGTTACGGTCAGGGCACGGTCGCCCATCACGGTCACGGTCAGTTCGCGCCCCGCCACATATTGCTCGACCATTACCTGATCCGGCATGTCGTCGGACAGTTTCGGGGGACCGTTGGTACCCTCGTGCACCAGATAGATACCGACGCTGGAGCCTTCGTTGTTGGGTTTGACCACATAGGGCGCAGGCATGACGTGGTCGGCTTCGACCTCAACCTTCGGGGCAATGATGCTTTCTGCGATGGGCAGGCCTTCGACGCGGAACGCTTCCTTGCTGCGCTGCTTGTCCATGGCCAGGGCCGAAGCCAGAACGCCGGAATGCGTATACGGGATACGCATCCATTCGAGCATCCCCTGCACACAGCCATCCTCGCCCCAGCGGCCATGCAGGGCGTTGAAAACCACATCAGGCCTGATATCCAGAAGACGCGCGTAAAGGTCGGGACCAGCGTCCAGTTCGACCACCTCAAAGCCTTCTTCCCTAAGGGCGGCTGCGCATTCGCGCCCGCTGCTGAGCGAGACCTCGCGTTCCTTCGAGGGGCCGCCCATCAATACCGCCACTTTGGGGTTTGTCCTGCTCGACTTACCCACTTCGTGCGCCTCAATGTCCCCGGACCTTATGTGGTGGTCCGTATCTTGTTTATGCCTTTGATCCGCCGCCTGAATTTGCCTGTTATGGTCTGACGGATGGGGCTTTATTCTGTCAGCGGATCACCGACCCGCATGATTTCCCACTCTAGCGTGATGCCGCTTGTTTCGTAAACCTTTTTTCGCACCTCCTCGCCCAGTCCTTCGAGGTCGGCGGCGGTGGCTGTGCCGGTGTTAATCAGGAAGTTCGAGTGCTTTGGACTCATCTGCGCCCCGCCACGTGTCGCGCCGCGCATGCCCGCATCATCGATCACTTTCCACGCCTTCAGGTCGTGGACGTCATCGGCCCGGCCTGTGGAGGAGAAACCGGCAGGGTTGCGGAAAGTGGAACCGGCGCTGCGATCCTTGGTGGGCTGTGTCTCGTCGCGCTTTTGCAACTGCGCCGCCATGCGCGCATGAAGGTCCTCGGGATCGCCCGGGGGGCCTTCGAACGTGGCCGAGACCAGAACCGCGCCTTCGGGCAGATCTGTCTGGCGGTAGCGGAAGTTCAGTTGGTCGGGCGACAGGTCCACAACACTGCCCTGCCGAGTCACGATGGTGGCCTTGCGCAGTACATCCGCCGTGTAGTTGCCGTAACAGCCTGCGTTCATTCGCACCGCACCACCGATGGAGCCGGGGATGGTTCGCAGGAAGGTCAGGTCGACCCCCGCGTCCGCCGCCTTGCGCGCCACATGCGCGTCCAGTGCCGCCGCGCCTGAGGTAACAGTGTTTCCCTTGACCGAGATGCCGTTGAAGCCGCGCCCCAGCCGGATCACCATGGCCCGCAAGCCGCCGTCGCGGACAATCAGGTTCGAACCGACGCCCATCGGGAACACCGGAACATCCGCCGGCAGGTCGCGCAGGAACGATTGCAGATCTTCAAGGTCGGCTGGCTGGAACAAATAATCCGCCGGTCCTCCGACACGAAGCCATGTGAGGTCGGCCAGCGGACGGGCCTCGGACAGGCGGCCTCGGGTCGCGGGGAGGGTTGTCATTCGGCTGCACGCGCAGCCAGGCTGCGCCCGCCGACCCCGCCCATGATCGCGGCGAATAGAAACGGAAGCACACCGGCGGTCAGCCAGACGAGCGGACCGAATGCCTGCTCTTCTTCGCCCGTTCCAACGCTGGCCAGCATCACGATCAGCACCAGCCCGGCGGCAGACGCCAGCCCAATCAGCCACAACAGACCGCGCAGTCCAATCCAGCGGCCTGCGGTGAACCCTGCGGCGGCACCAAGAACAAGGGAAATGAGCGGCAGATAGGCAAATGTGGTGATCGTCGCCATGGCGGACCTCGTGAAGTTGGCCGGTTATTCGTCAGCCGCCTTCATGCCCTGCATTTTCGCCTTTGTCCAACGGGTCAGATAAATCACCGGCCAGCGCAGCACCGACATGCCGGCGGCCAGTACGATCAGGCCGACCCATGGGCCATTCTGATAGGTCACAAATCCCAGGATCGGGATACCCAACGCGATCAGGAAATAGGCGCGGGTCCAGTGATTGTCCTTGCTGGGGATCATCGCCAGCACATTCGCGGCAACCCCCCAGAGAGCGGCGAGAGCAATGGACCAGTTCATTCCATGACCTCCCCGCGCACCCATTTGCGCCAGTAATAGCGGATCGGGTTGCGGAACATCGAGACAAAACCGCCCAAAGCCAGCATCGACCAAAGCCAGCCATGTACGTAGCCCAGCCAAACGATCAGCACCGGCGCACAGATCAGCAAAATGATACCCGGAGGGAATTGCAGCCGCATCGGCAACAACGCCACGATAGTAGCGCAGATCACCCAGAGCGCTGAGAAGATCATCGAATAATCCATTCGCCCCTCCAAGGACGCGCGGAAGCCGCCCGCAGCATATCACACTTTTGGGTTGTGCGCCAAATGAGCGCGGGGGTCAAACAGCTTGTTTTCGCTGCAATCTTTCGGGCAATCCATTGGCCCAAGCGCTGATTGTACCAGCACCGAGGCAGACGACCATGTCGCCTGGACGGGCCTGTTCCCGGACAAGGCGCTCCAGATCGTCCTCGCTCAGGATTGCACGGGAATGGCGGTGGCCATGGCGGATCAGGCCTTGCACCAGAGCATCGCGCGAGGCGCCTTCGATCGGGTCTTCCCCGGCCGCGAACACCTCGGCGATGGCGACCACGTCGGCGTCGTTGAAGCAGGTGCAGAAGTCATCAAACAGGTTCGACAGGCGGGTATAACGGTGCGGCTGGTGCACGGCGATGACACGGCCGTCGGTGGCCTGACGGGCCGCCTTTAGCACGGCGGCGATTTCAACCGGGTGGTGGCCGTAGTCGTCGATGATGGTGACACCGTCGACTTCCCCGACCTTGGTGAAGCGGCGGTTGACACCGCCGAAATTCGCCAGCGCCTCGCGGATTTCCGACGCCTTCATACCCAGATGACGGGCGACAGCCACTGCAGACAAGGCGTTCGAGACGTTGTGGTCGCCCGGCATCGGCAGGGTGCAACCTTCGATCACCTTATCTTCGTATTGCAGGTGGATGTCGAAATGCGCCACACCGCCCTTGTAGGTCAGGTTCACTGCCCGCACGTCCGCCTGCGCGTTGAAACCGTAAGTGCGGACGCGGCGATCGGTGATGCGGCCCACCAGCGCCTGCACTTCGGCATGGTCCGTGCAGCAAACGGCCAGACCGTAGAACGGCAGATTCGTGACGAATTCATAGAACCCGTCGCGCAGTGTGTCGAAATCGCCCCAGTGCTCCATATGCTCGGGGTCGATATTGGTGACGATAGCGATAGTTGCAGGCAGTCGGTTGAACGAGCCATCGGATTCGTCGGCCTCGACCACCATCCATTCGCCCTGCCCCATGCGCGCGTTGGAACCATAGGCATGGATGATGCCGCCATTGATGACGGTCGGGTCGAAATCGCCCGCCACCATCAGTTCGGCCATCATGGTGGTTGTCGTCGTCTTGCCGTGGGTTCCGGCGATGGCGATGTTGGATTTCAGGCGCATCAGCTCGGCCAGCATGTCGGCGCGGCGGACAACTGGCAGGCCCTGCGCACGGGCTTCGTCCAGTTCGGGATTGCCCGGCTTGATCGCGGTCGAGACAACGACAACAGCGGCGTTCTTCAGGTTCTCGGCGCGCTGCCCCACGAATATCTCGGCCCCCAGACTGGCCAGACGATCCGTGATTTTGGAAGCTTTCAGGTCAGAGCCCTGTACCCGGTAGCCAAGGTTCAGCAACACCTCGGCGATGCCAGACATCCCGATCCCTCCGATCCCGACGAAATGGATCGGCCCTACGTCCTGCGGCAGTTTGGTTGCTGGGGTCATGCGGTCTCCTTCTGCGCCAGATGTTCGACAAGGGCTGTCAGTCGCTCGGTTGCGTCCGGCGCCCCCGCGGACAAGGCGGCACGGGCCATTTTCTGCGCGGCTTCGGGGTTGGTCAGAACCGTGGTGATTTGCTGTGTCAGCGAGGCAACGTCAAGTGCATTTTCGGGGATCATGATCGCCCCACCCGCCTGAACCAGTCCGCGCGCATTGGCGGTCTGGTGGTCCCCTGCCGCGGCAGCAAAGGGGATCAAGATCGAGGGGCGGCCGATCACTGAGATATCGGCGACACTGGATGCGCCCGAACGGCTGATGACCAGTTGGGCATCTGACATGCGGCGGGGCACATCGTCGAAAAAGGGTTGAACATCGGCGCGAATGCCGTGGTCGCTGTAGAACGCGGTGACCCGTTCGCCATCTTCGTCGCGCGCCTGATGAGAGACGCGGATATGGTTGCGGATATCTTCGGGCAGTTCGGCGATGGCTCCGGGCACCATATCGCTTAGGATGCGTGCGCCCTGCGAGCCACCCATCACCAGGATCGACATCGGGTAATCACCCGGCGGGATATACCCTGCTGCGGCCCGATCCAGAACAGCAGCGCGAACCGGGTTGCCGGTATGGATGCCATGTGCACCTTCGGGCAGATCTGTGGGCCAGACGCCGCAGGCCACTTGTGCAACACGGGTGGCGAACAATTGGTTCACACGGCCCAGTACCCCGTTCTGTTCATGGATCATGCGGGGGATTTTCAGCATGGTCGCCGCACCCAACGCCGGAATCGAAGGATAGCCGCCAAAGCCCACGACCACATCCGGGCGGTCGCGCATCATCTGAAACGCCATCCCCGTTACACCGGCGGCGATCCGGGGCCCGACCATCGCCTTGGCCGCCAAGCCACCACGTGCGAAAGTGGCCGAAGATGCCTCGACAATCTCGGTCGCGTCGGGGAAGGCCCCGGTGTACCGGGCGCCACGGGCATCGGTGGACAGGCGCACGCGCCATCCTTTTTGCAGCATCGCCTCGGCCAGCGCCTGCGCCGGGAACATGTGGCCCCCGGTGCCGCCCGCCGCAATCAGAAGGTAGGGTTTGCTCATCAACCTCGTCCGCGCAGAATATCACCCAGTTCGCCCTGTGGGCGGGTGCGGGTAAACGCCAAAAGCATGCCGACCGCAATGCCGCCTGCAATCAGCGATGAGCCGCCGTAGCTGACGAACGGCAGCGTCATGCCCTTGGCGGGCAACAGGCGCACGGCAACGCCCATGTTGATCATCGCCTGAACGCCGAACATGCAGGCCAGACCGGTTCCGGCCAGACGGATGAACATGTCTCGTTCGCGCATCAGGCGCAGCAGCGACCGCACGACGATCAGTGAGTATAGCGCGATGATGATCAGCACCAGGATCAGGCCGTACTCCTCGGCCGCCACGGCGATGATGAAATCCGTATGCGCGTCGGGCAGCGACCATTTCACCTGCCCCTCACCGACGCCGACACCAAAAAGCCCACCCTCGCGGATGGCGTTGGTGGCATAGCCCAACTGGGTGGTCGGATCGACCTCCTGGTTGAGGAAACCGTCGATACGGCGGGCGAAGTGTTCCGAGTTCGAGTAAGCGAACATGCCGCCCAGAACCACAAATGCGGCCATCCCCACCAGCAACAGCATCGGTGCGCCTGCCACGAAGTACATAACACCCCAACCAAACAGGATCAGGCACGCCTGCCCGAAATCGGGTTGCATCACCAGCATGCCGACAATCGCCATGCACAGCGCGAAAGACCACAACCGCCCCGGCGGGCCGTTGATTTCCTGTGATGCGGCAAGAAGCCATGCAGCCACGACAACAAACCCGGGTTTCAGAAACTCGGACGGCTGCAGCGAGGCAAACCCGAGCGAATACCAGCGCACCGCGCCTTTGCCGAAATCGGTGCCGAAGACGGGCAGAAAGGCCAGCGCCACAAAGGAAGCCAGAAAACCCAGCACCGCCAGACGTCGCACCAATGTCGGCGACATCATCGAGGTCAGCAGCATTGCGATCAACGCCAATCCGCCGAAAAACGCCTGACGTTCGACATAGTGGAACGGGTCGAACCCGTTGCGCCCCGCCAGTGGCGGTGATGAGGCAAGCCCCAGCAAAAGCCCGATGACAAACAGGATCAGAACACAGGACATCGTCCAGCGATCAATCGTGCGCCACCACTTTGGTAGAATCGGTTCGCCGCGCTGGTCCTGGACCGCGCCATACACCATCTCAGTCATGAGATACCGCCACTTTCTGCCTCGTTCACGTCCCGTTTTCGGGATCTGATTGAGAGTCTAACGCGATTTTTGCGTTTGGGCCAGTGGAATGAGGGCGGTCAGCGGAATTCCCATCGCGAGAATGCCAGGGGCTCCGTGCCCCCAAGACTGTGGTGAGGGTGGAACTCAGGCCTCGGAAACCAGCGGCTTGCTGTTTTTCAGATGCCGCTTGACCAGTGTCCGCGTTTGCCCTCCGGTCCGCGGGATGATCCGCGCCATTTCGGGCGCATAGGTTTCGGACATGATCTCGGGAAACAGTTCTGCGATTTCGGCGGTGGCCTCTTCACCTATGCCTTTGAGGGCCTGTGGTCCGGTGAACAGGCTTTCCGACGGCGCCCCTTCGGCAAAAATCACCTCATGTCGATCAAACAGTATGTGGAAATACGTCACCTGCTGGTCGTCTTCTTCGATGGAAATACCAGGCATCCCAACCAGCTCGTGCGCAGGCACCAGAACCTCGGGCTTGGAAAACATTCTGGCCGCGATCGGGGATCGGACCAGCATCCGATGCTGCCGGGAGACTCGCAGGTCGTCTTTAGGCAGACCATTCCCAAGCGCACCCCTGGCGATCCGAACCGGCCGCAGCTTTGGCTTGACCCTCAGATCAATGCTGTCCAGTTCGCGCGAACCGATCCAGCGGATTATCTGGGGCCCATTGTCCAGGGTCGTGACCACATCGCCCGGAATCAAGGTCTCGATCCGGCGTGGACCATCAGGCGTCTGGATGCTTGTCCCTTCCACAAAGCAAGGGACAACAGTGTCGACATCGATGTCCGGGCCATTGTCTATAATGGCGGTGATGGTCAGCGTCGTGTTTAGGGGCGGTATGGTCCCGCCGATGAAGCCCAGAAAATACCCGTCCTCGCTGTCGACCCCGATCGAATTTCCATCCCCGTCGAGGTCATAGTCGAAAAGGCCGATCTGGTAAGTATTCGTGCCGTCCGTCACCGAAACGGTGAAATCCCAGAAGATGATCTCTCCGTTCAGGGTCTGGGTCGGGTCGTTGCCGGTCTCGTTTGAGATGTTGTCGCCATCGATAATCGTGGCGTCTGCGCCGTCCTGGATCGTGATCTGGCTGTAGGCCGATATCTGGAACGTGGATCCCACGACAGTGGATGAAGCCCCTGCATCGGACAATGTGCTGTCAGACCGAAAGGCACCATATACGTTCGTGGGCATGCGGCCCCTCCACCAAATTTATTAACGCAGACAAATAGTCACTTTACCGAAGAATTCGTAGGATTTGAGGCTCGTGCAGGTCAAGTGCCGCCGCGGGAAAACTTCGAAGTTGTGACCGGCAGGCAAGTCCTCGTCGTGCCGCCCACCTGTTGGAAAGACCGAAACCAAAGAAAATGGGGCGTTGGAAAACATCTCGCCCTTGCGGTTGCGGGAAAACCGGGCCATGCGCTTGCACATGACCTTTGACACGATCATCCTTGGTGCCGGAGCCGCCGGCATGATGTGCGCTGCCCACTGTGGCGGGCGTGTTCTCGTGGTCGATCATGCCAAGGCGCCCGGTGAGAAAATCCGCATCTCGGGTGGTGGGCGCTGCAACTTTACCAACATGTATGCAGGGCCGCAGAACTTCCTGTCGCGAAACCCCCATTTCTGCAAATCGGCGCTGGCGCGATATACGCAGTGGGATTTTATCGATCTGGTAAACCGCCACGGCATCGCCTGGCATGAAAAAACTCTGGGTCAGCTGTTCTGCGACGGGTCGTCAAAGCAGATCATTCAGATGCTGCTGGACGAGATGCAGCGTGCGGGGGCCGAACTTTGGATCCGAACCGAACTGAAGGACCTGCGCAAGGCCGAAGGCGGCTTTGCACTGGATGTCGAGCGTGAAGGTAAACGCCTGAGCCTGACCTGCGCCAATCTGGTGCTGGCCACGGGTGGCAAGTCGATCCCCAAGATGGGTGCGACCGGGCTGGCCTATGACCTCGCCCGGCAGTTCGGGCTAAGGCTGACGGAAACGCAGGCGGCGCTGGTGCCTTTTACCTTTTCGGACGGCAAGTTCCGGGACCTGTCTGGCGTGTCCCTGCCCGCACGGTTGTCAAACGCGCGGACCAGTTTTGACGAGGCACTGTTGTTCACCCATCGCGGCCTCAGCGGACCATCGGTGCTGCAATTGTCGTCCTATTGGCGCGAAGGTGAGACGATCAGAGTGAACCTGATCCCGGATCTGCCGCTGTTCGACATGCTGCGGGACCAGCGGCAAAGTGGTGGCCGCAAGGCCCTGACCACGGAACTGGCGCGCCTCCTTCCCGCGCGATTGGTGGATTACCTGAAACAGTACATCTCGATGCAGGGCAATCTGGCGGATCAGTCCGATGCCGCGCTGAACGACCTGATCGCTGCCCTGTCCGACTGGGAACTGACGCCTTCCGGCACGGAAGGCTATCGCACGGCCGAGGTCACGCTGGGCGGAATTGACACCGACGGCCTGTCGTCCAGAACGATGGAGGCCAGGGATGTCCCCGGCCTCTATGCGATTGGCGAAGCTGTGGATGTCACCGGCTGGCTGGGCGGTTACAATTTCCAATGGGCGTGGTCTTCGGGCTACGCCGCCGGAACTGCAATCGCGGGGCGTTAGCCGACGACGTTGTACCCGCGTCCGCGCATGCAGTTGCGCACGATAACTTCCTTGTTCTGGTTTTTCGCGATGACATCCGCGCCCGCGCCGATCACCGCCCCGGCGGCGGCGGCCCTGCCCAGGTTGGAACTGCTGTCCTGAATGATGGCGGTCGTGGCGGCAGCACCCGCCGCGCCGATCGCCGCGTTGCCGGCGGTCGAGCCGTCAACGCTGGCCTGCGACGCCGCCAGCTGCTGGCATTGCGCCAGATCCGAATTGTAGTTCGGACCAACCGGGCCATCGATGACCGGTTGGTAATTGGCACCGGAGTTGGCGCAGGCGCCCACCAGAACAAGTGCGGGAACGACAAAAAGTGACTTGCGATTGAGCATTTTCGTGACCTCGTATTGATTTACCCGCAGGTAATACCGCCGGGGACAGTCTTCAAGCAGGCAGGGTCCAAGCCTGCCCGAACCGGCGGTCTATTGCAAACGCGGCTCAATCCAGCCGTTGGCGCACCTGCGCGGTGAAGTCATCTCCGCGCTGCTCGAAATTGTCGTACTGGTCGAAACTGGCCGCTGCCGGAGCCAGCAATACCGTTTCACCCGGCTGCGCGTCCTGCATCGCGCGCTCGACCGCCATGGCCATCGTGGTGCAGATTTCGGTCTCGACCTCAAGCTGCATGGCGAATCCTGCGGCCTCGCGCCCGATCACGTAGGCTTTGCGGACCTGATCCTTCACGTCGTTCAGGCCGGACAGGCCGCCGTCCTTTTCCAGCCCCCCACAGATCCAGCGGATGTTGCGGAACGCGCTCAGCGCCTTTACCGCGCTGTCCACATTGGTCGCCTTGGAATCGTTCACATAGGTCACATCGTTTGCTTCGGCGATGATCTGGCTGCGATGCGGCAGGCCGGGATAGCTGCGCAGGGCCTGCTCGATCATTTTTGGCGCAAGCCCCACTGACCGGCAGGCAGCATATGCGGCGCAGGCGTTCTGGTGGTTATGCGCCCCTGGCAGTCCCTTGATCCCACGCAGGTCGATTGATCCGGCCTGGCGCCCCTTGCGGTACTCCGAAAGAAACCCCTTGCGGGCAAAAACCTGCCAGCCCGGCCCGGTCAGCTTGCGCGCAACCGATACCCGGATGACGCGGTCGTCGGCAGGGCCTTCGGACATCTGACCGGCCAGAAACGCGCCTTCGGCCTCACCCACGCCGATGACCGCGCGATCCGGTCCGCCTTCGGCAAACAGGCGACGCTTGGCGGCGAAATACCCGCCCATGCCGCCATGGCGGTCCAGATGGTCGGGCGAGAGGTTGGTGAACACAGCCACATCCGGCGTCAGCGCACGGGCAAGTTCGGTCTGATAGCTGGAAAGCTCAAGCACCACGACCGAACCATCACCGCCGGGATCAATATCCAGCACTCCGCGTCCGATATTCCCGGCCAGCTGCGCCTCGCGTCCGGCCTCGGTCAGGATGTGGTGAATCAGTGCCGCGGTGGTGGATTTGCCGTTCGACCCGGTTACGGCGATCACACGTGGCGGGGTGTCAAAGTTGTTCCATGTCTGATCCGCGAATGACCGGAAGAACAGGCCGATATCGTTGTCGACCGGCACACCGGCCTCAAGCGCGGCCGCCACGACCGGGTTGGGTTCGGGATAGAGATGCGGAATGCCGGGGGAGACGATCAGAGTGGCGATGTCATCGAAGGCCCCATGACGCCGCAGATCGGCACAGGTGAACCCTTCGCCTGACGCTATGTCACGCGCCGTCGGGTTGTCATCCCAGCAGATCGCATCGGCCCCACCCGCCCGCAGCGCACGCGCCGTGGTCAGACCGGACCGGCCCAGCCCCAGAACCGCAACTTTCTGCCCTGAAAACCCTTTGACCGGGATCATGCCGCCACCCTTCCTACGACCTTCAATTGGCCGCCACACTGCGCAGAAGACCTGACCGAAGGCAAGGGTCCGGAAAGGCTCGCGCGGCAGCGCGAGCCGGGCCCAACAGGTGGCAGGCGGACCGCAGGTCCGCCGAACCTGGCGGGAGCGTTAGCGGACCTTGAGCGTCGCCAGACCGATCATTGCCAGGATCAGCGAGATGATCCAGAAGCGGATGACGATGGTGGGTTCCGCCCAGCCCTTTTTCTCGTAATGGTGATGGATCGGCGCCATCAGGAACACGCGGCGACCTGTGCGTTTGAAATACAGCACCTGAATGATCACGCTCAGCGCCTCGACCACGAACAGCCCGCCGACAACGGCCAGTACCAGCTCGTGTTTGGTGGCCACGGCAATTGCGCCCAGCGCCCCGCCCAAGGCCAAGGATCCGGTGTCACCCATGAAAACCGCAGCCGGCGGCGCGTTGTACCACAGGAACCCAAGCCCCGCGCCAAAGAGCGCCGAGGTGAAGATGAAAATCTCACCTGTGCCTGGCACGTAATGCACATCCAGATATTCGGTGAAGTCGACCCGCCCCACCGCGTAGGCGATGATGCCCAGCGTCGAAGCCGCAATCATCGCGGGCATGATCGCCAGACCGTCCAGACCATCGGTCAGGTTCACCGCATTGGCGGCCCCGACAATCACCACGATCGAGAAGGGAATATAAAAGATCCCCAGATTGATCAGCGTGTCCTTGAAGATCGGCAATGCCAGCTGGCTTTGCAGCATTTCGGGGTGATTCAACGTTGCCCAAAGCGCCGCCAGGGCTGCAATGATGATGCCCAGCGCCATGCGCATTCGGCCGGACACGCCTTGTGTGTTCTGCTTGGACACTTTGGCATAATCGTCGGCAAAGCCTATGGCCGCATAAGCCAGAGTGACGAACAGTACCATCCAGACATACGGGTTATCCCATCGCGCCCAGATCAGCGTCGATGTCACCAGCGCCCCAACGATCAGCAACCCACCCATCGTGGGCGTTCCGGCCTTGGAAAAATGCCCCTCTGGGCCATCATCGCGGATCGGCTGACCTTTGCCCTGCTTGCGGCGCAGCACGTTGATCAGCGGTTTGCCGAACAGGAAGCCGAAGATCAGCGCCGTCATGAAGGCACCGCCTGCACGGAAGGTGATATACCGGAAGAGGTTCCAGAAATCTCCTCCGTCCGACAGGCCGGTCAGCCAATACAACATAGCGATACCTTTCTCACGCGGTGGTCACGGGGGCAAACGCTCATGACCCGGGCGCGCCCACTTGCCCCATTTTGCGCAAACCGTCAACAATACGGGCCAGCGCCATGCTCAGCGAGCCCTTGGCCAGAACGGTGTCTCCATCCCGGACCAGTTCCGGCAGGCGGTCGGCCATCTCGGCGCTTGTCTCAAACCACAATCCCCGTTTTTCTGCGGGCAACGCCTGATGCAACGACTGCATCAGCGGGCCGATGCAATGGATCTGATCGACCTCGCCCATGGCAGGCAGGTCAGCCATACCGGCGTGCATGGCGATTTCCTGCGCGCCCAACTCCTTCATATCGCCCAGAAATGCGATCCGGCGGGAGCCGCGCGACGCGGCCAGTACATTCAGCGCCGCCTCCATCGAGGTGGGGTTGGCGTTATAGCTGTCGTCGAGCAGTTCGATATTGCCGCCTTCAGCCAATGTGACTTGCTCGCGCACACCGCGCCCTTTGACCGGCGACCATTGCCCCAGTCCAGCGATCGCCTGATCAAGGTCCACACCCATTTCGACACAAGCTGCCAATGCACCCAATGCGTTCATGGCAAAATGCAGACCAGCGGACCTGACGCCAAAACGGATCGTTTTGCCGCCCACCATTGCCGTTGCGGAAACCGAATCGACCTCCTGTGCCGCGCCTTCCAGAATGAAATCCTGCCCATCGCGGCCAAATTCGACTGTTTTCAGGCCGAGCTTCTGCGCACATTCCCGCAGGATGTGCGCGTGTTCGATGTCCGCATTGACGATGGCTGCGCCGCCTTCGGTCAGTCCCTCAAAAATCGCGGCCTTTTCCCGGGCGATAGCAGCTACCGACTCGAAGGCTTCGAGGTGAACCGCCGCCACGGTTGTCACCAGCGCCACATGCGGCTTTGCCTGCCGCGCCAGCGGCGCAATCTCGCCCGGGTGGTTCATGCCGATCTCGATCACCGCGAATTCGGTGTCGCGCGGCATCCGGGCCAGCGTCAACGGCACTCCCCAGTGGTTGTTGTAACTGGCAACGCTGGCATGGGTCCTGCCCTGCGTTTCCAGAATCGTTGCAAGCATTTCCTTGGTCGAGGTCTTGCCGACGCTGCCGGTCACGCCGACAACTTTCGCATTTGTCCGGGCGCGTGCGGCCTGACCCAGCGCTTCGAGCCCCGCCTGAACATCGTCGACGATCAGCAACGGCGCGTCGTCTGGCACGCCATCCGGAATACGCGAGACCAGCGCTGCGCCTGCGCCCTTCTCAAGCGCCTGCGCCACAAAGTCGTGCCCGTCACGCGCGGCCTTCAGTGCGACGAACAGATCGCCCGGCTGGATGGTGCGGGTGTCGATGGACACGCCGTTTGCTTCCCAGTCAGAGGTCGCACGCCCGCCGGTTGCCGCGGCTGCCTCAGTCGCTGTCCAGAGCGTCATGCCACCCTCCCGTCCAGTGCGGCCACGGCGATACTGGCCTGTTCCGCATCGTCGAACGGCAAAACCTGATCGCCGACAATCTGGCCCGTCTCGTGCCCTTTGCCCGCAATCAGCAGCGCGTCACCCGGTTGAAGCGCGTCGATGCCACGCAGGATGGCTTCGGCGCGGTCACCCACTTCGGTGGCTTCCGGCGCGCCATCCATGACGGCGGCACGGATCGTGGCCGGATCTTCGCTGCGCGGGTTATCGTCGGTGACAAAGACGATGTCAGCGTGATCAGCCGCAGCCCTGCCCATCAGCGGGCGCTTGGTGGCATCCCGGTCCCCGCCCGCGCCGACGATGGCGATCAGGCGACCCATGACATGCGGGCGCATCGCTTTCAGCGCCGTGGCGACCGCGTCAGGCGTGTGGGCGTAATCGACAAAGACCGCAGCCCCGTTTTCGCGGGTTGCGGCAAGCTGCATCCGCCCGCGAACCGTTGTCAGGTACGGCAGGGTTTCGAACACACGCTCGGGTTCATCGCCAGCCGCGATGACCAGCCCGGCGGCCAGCAGTACGTTTTCGGCCTGAAACCCCCCGATCAGGTTCAGGCGGGTCAGATGCGTTTTGCCCTGCCACGAAAACCGCAAATCCTGCCCGGTCGCGTCAAAGCGCTGGTTCATCAGGCAAAGGTCCGCATCGCCCAGCCCGACTGTCAGGACGGTCTGACCGCGCTGTTCGGCAATCCGGCGCACCTGGGCCCCCTTGGGATCGCTCAGATTGACGACGGCTGTTCCATCCTGCGGAAGAACCCGGTCGAACAGGCCCATTTTCGCGGTGAAATACGCCTCGAACGTTTCGTGGTAATCCAGATGATCCTGCGTGAAGTTCGAGAATCCGGCGGCCGAAAGGTGCACACCGTCCAGGCGGCGCTGCTCCAGTCCGTGCGAGGACGCCTCCATCGCGGCGTGGGTCACGCCATTCCCCGCTGCCGCCGCCAGACAGCGATGCAAGGTGATAGGTTCCGGCGTGGTGTGGACCAGCGGCGCGGTCCATGCGCCTTCGACACCGGTGGTGCCGAGGTTCACGGCGGCGTGGCCAAGCTCGGTCCAGATCTGGCGGACAAACGTGGCAACCGAGGTTTTGCCGTTGGTCCCAGTGACGGCCACGATGGTTTGCGGCTGCGCGCCGAACCACAGGGCTGCGGCGCCTGCCAGCGCCTGACGCGTATCTTCGACAACAATCAGGGCCGCGTCCGATGCAGCCAGTTCGCTGGCCGCGATCTCAGCGCCCCTAGCATCGGTCAGGATGGCGGCGGCTCCCATGCGCAGGGCGAACTGGATGAATTCGCCCCCATGAACGCGTGTCCCGGGAAGCGCTGCGAAGAGAAAACCGTCTTTGACCTCGCGGCTGTCAACCGCCAGACCGGTGATGTCGGGATTCGCGCCGCCCCGCGCGGTCAGGGCCAGTTGGCTTAGTTTCTTTGACCTTGCGCCCATGACCCACCTCTTGTCCGACGGCCTAGTTCGAGGTCAGCGTTATAGCAGCGCGCGCCTCAGGCTCAAGCCGGGGTCTGAGGCCCAGCAAAGGTGCGACCCGGCCGATCAGTTCGGCAGCCACCGGGACGGCCGTCCAGCCTGCCGTGCGGCGTTTTTCGCCATAGGCCACGATCGACGGTTCATCGAGCGTGACGATCAGAACGTATTTCGGGTCGTAGGCCGGGAAGATCGTCGCAAAGGTGGCGATGACCTTGTCGTCATAGTAGCCCCCGCGCGGTTTTGGCTTGTCGGCGGTGCCGGTTTTGCCCGCAACATCATAGCCTGCAACTTCACCAAAGCTGGCGGTCCCGTCCGTCACGACCTTGCGCAACATCTTCTGGGCCTGCTGCGCCGCATTTGGCGACAGCACACGGGGCCCGTATTGCGGACCGTTCTTTCGCAGGATCGTGGGGCTGACATAGTGGCCGCCATTGGCGATCGACGCATACCCGGCCGCCAGATGCATGGGGCTGGTCGACAGACCGTGACCATATGAGATGGTCACAGTGCTCAATTCGCCCCATTTCTTGGGCTTCAGGGGCGCGCCACCTGCGGCCTCGACAATTTCGAACGGGGTGGGTTCGAACATGCCCAGCGATTCAAGGAAATCCTGTTGTCGCTGTGCGCCAATTTGCAGGGCCAGACGCCCGGTGCCCCGGTTCGAACTGTGGACGATCACGTCCGCCACGCTGATCTTGCCGTAGTTCTTGCCGTTGAATTCACCAATCGGAAAGCGCCCGATCTTCATCGGCCCCGAGGTGTCGATGATGGTGTTCGAATTCACCAGCCCAAGCTGGACCGCCTGCGCGGCGGTGAAAATCTTGAAGACCGATCCCAGTTCGTAGACACCCTGAACATAACGGTTGAACAGCGGGCTGTCCGAGGGATCAAACCCCGAAGTCGGCGGGCGCGGACGGTCGTTGGGGTCAAAGGATGGCAGGGAGGCCGCCGAAATCACCTCACCCGTGTGGGCATTCATCAGGACAGCCGAAGCACCTTTGGCATTCATGATCTTCATGCCGCCGTAAAGCACCTGTTCGACCGCGGCCTGAACGGTCAGGTCCAGCGACAGTTGCAGCGGCTTGTTTCCGTTGGCCGGATCGCGCAGATAGTCGTCAAACTGTTTTTCAACACCGGCAACGCCAATCACCTCAGCCGCGCTGACGCCTTCGCGACCAAACCCCGACCCACCGAGGATATGCGCGGCCAGCCTGCCGTTCGGATACAGCCGCATCTCGCGCGGGCCGAACAGGATGCCGGGGTCGCCGATGTCGTGCACCGCCTGCTTTTGCTCGGGCGAGATACGTTTCTTGATCCACAGAAACTTGCGGTTGCCAGTGAAATCCTTGACCAGACGATCCTTGTCGAGATCGGGGAAGATGGCCACAAGCTGATCGGCGGCGGCAACCGGGTCGATCATCAGCGGCGGCTGTGCATAGACCGAATACGTGTCCAGATTGGTCGCCAGAATGCGCCCGTCGCGGTCGACAATATTGGCGCGCTGCATGGCGATGGCCGCACCGGGGGCGCTGGCCAGTGGCTCCTGCGCTTCGGACGTGGCAAGCATTCCCATCCGCACGCCAACGACCGAAAAAGCGCAAAAGAAGAACAGCCCCAGCACCAGAAGACGCCCTTCGGCACGGGCGCGGGCGCGGTCTTTCATGCCCTCGTGACGTTGGCGAATGTTCTCGCGCTCGATGGCCTTGGGGTTTTCGCCCCGGGCGCGGGCGTCAAGGATGCGCGCCAGTGGGCGCAGAGGCGTGCGGGTCATGGAAACTGTACCTCGCCCAGCGCCTGAATGCTTGTGATGGCCTGCAGTTCGATCGGATCAACGATCGGCAGGTCGGGGTCTTCGGCATAGGCAATCTGGTCGGCGCGCCCGAACTGCTCGGCCCGCAGCGGCAGCAGACCAAGCCGTTCAAAGTTCAAATCCGCCAGTTCGCGCAGCCGGTCGGGTCGGTTCAGATAGGCCCATTCGGCGTTCAGCACGGCCAGCCGAACCTGCGCCATGCCAATTTCACGTTGCAGACCCTGCGTTTCCTTCAGCACCTGCTGGGTGCGGTAATTCTCCTGATAGGCCCACAACGCCAGTCCGAACACGGACAGAGCAGTCAACACATACAGAACACTCTTCATCTTGCCCTTCCCCCCAGTTGCGGCATGCCGATTGCACGGGCGTCAATTTCCCCTGCAGGCGCCTCGGTTCGTACAGCCACACGCAGCTTGGCCGAGCGCGCGCGCGGGTTTTCCAGCAATTCCTGATCATCCGGGCCGACGGCTTTACGGGTTTTCAGGGTGAATTGCGGCTGTTCCTGTTCCATCTCGGGCGCATAGCGATTGGCGCGGCCCGTTTTCCCTGCGCGCGCCTGGAAGAACCGCTTGACCATCCGGTCTTCGATGGAATGGAACGTCACAACGGCCAGTTGCCCGCCCGGTTTCAGCGCGCGTTCGGCGGCCATGAGGCCCTGAAACAATTCCTCGTATTCGGCGTTCACGGCAATGCGCAGCCCCTGAAAGCTGCGGGTCGCCGGGTGCGACTGCCCCGGTTTCGGGCGCGGCAGGCAGGATTCGATGATTTCAACCAGACGCAGGGTCGTTGTGATCGAAGCATCCGTCCGCGCCCGTGCAATCGCTTTGGCGATGCGGCGGCTGGCGCGTTCTTCGCCATAGTGAAACAGGATGTCGGCCAGTTGCGCCTCGGTTGCGGTATTCACCAGATCGGCTGCGCTTTCGCCATCCTGACTCATCCGCATGTCCAGTGGACCGTCCTTCATGAACGAAAATCCACGCTCGGCCTGATCCAGCTGCATGGACGAAACACCAAGATCCAGCACGACACCGTCCAGATCCTGAGCGTATTCATCCAGTTGCGAGAAAACGCCGGGCTGCATCACCAGTCGGTCGCCGTAGTCACCTGCCCATCCGGCTGCCATCTCAAAAGCCAGAGGATCGCGATCGACACCGATAACCTTGTCGGCGCCAGCCTCGAGCAGCGCACGCGTGTACCCGCCCGCACCAAAGGTTCCGTCCAGCCAAACGCCCGAGACGGGCGCAACGGCGGCCAGCAAAGGACGCAGCAAAACGGGGATATGGGGTTTGTCGGAAGGGGACCCGGCGCCGGCCATGCCGTTACGCGTCCCCGACGCCGTCTAGGAACTCCAGAGGATCAAAGTCCTCGGGCTGATCGTCCAGCCAGTCTTCGGCCGCGGCCAGTTCTTCGGTCTCGTAGGTTTCGGGCTTCCAAATCTGGAACGTGTCGCCAGCGGCGATAAAGAAGGCCTCATTCCCAAGCCCGATCTTGTTGCGCAGCTTGGCCGGCAGGACCAGACGCCCGGTTTCGTCGACCGTTGTCGGGAAGGACTGGCCATGGAACATACGCTGCAGCATCTTGCGCTGCATCGACCCGCGCGGCAGTGCATTAATCTTTTCGTCGACCTCGTCGATCGCCTGCATTGTATAACATTCAAGGAACTTGCGGCGGTGATCCCCGTAGACAATCACCAGTTCGGGGGTATCTCCAGGTTGCCAGTTGGGGTCCGAAGCCTCTAGCACACGGCGAAACGAGGCCGGGATCGAAACCCTGCCCTTCGTATCCACCTTGTGGTGGCTTTCACCTCTGAACCTGCGCGCCAAGACGACTGTCCCTTTCGCTTGCGCCCCACTTGATCTTTACGTTCCCCCCTGATGAAAAACGGCGGGTTGATCTGCTGCCACTGATCAACCCGCCGCATTCGCCCGCTGTGCGGGGATGTCCAGCTGCGCGCGCCACCTGGGGGGATGTCTGCTCGCCCGCGCGCCGGATCTGTTAAGTGATGAAAGCGAGATGCCTGTATGAAACCTGATTGTTTTTGGTCGGGGTCGTTTGGTGCCCCATCTGCCTCGTCCTCATCGGATGTATTAGGGATGACATGGGAAATCATGGAAATCAACAATTTTTTTGGGCACTGACGTATTCCGGACGCAATCCACGCGCGAAAAATCAACATAAACTTCACCAGTAGATACCATAAATAGACACTCTTGGTCGACTACACACAACATATCCACGGAATTTGCTCAGCCCAAATTGTCCCATGATTTCCCAGAAAATTTGAAATTCTCCTACTTCGGTTGGTGAAAAATCGGTATTTTGCCGAACACCGCCTCGAATCAACCGTGTCGGATGGCGCAATTACCCCACACACATCGCAAGAACACCGGCAGCCCATGAATTCCCATCCGGAATGCAAGGGCCCCTTAACATGTGAATGTGCATGTGCCGAACGATCGGCCTGGACACCATTTCCATTCCTCCATCACGCCCATGCGCCGGACAGCTTCACCCAAAAGCACACCCGCCGAAGCCCCAAAGGTGACCCTACGGCACCCGCTACCCCTGGGCGCGACTGCCCCAACAATTTGATATCTATGCATTTGCTGCATAGCGGCATTGATAACGCCCGCTATTGTGCATCTGCAGCATTTGCCTATTTTCATCCTCAAGCAAACGCCGGAAAACTTCGGCAAACGATCAAGTCAGAGGCATTGAAAATGGCAGTCGCAACCAACCACTCCGCGCTTGGCAATGCACCGGCAACCGGGCTGGTGGCACTGTTTGAAGCAGTAAAAACACGTTTTGTTCGCTATCGCCTGTACCGCCAGACACTCAACGAGCTGTCAGGCCTTTCGAACCGCGAACTGGCCGATCTGGGCCTGCAACGCTCGATGATCCGTCAACTGGCCCTGCAGGCCGCTGCGGATTACACCGCGCAGTAAGCGCACAACAGTTTAACGAGATCAGGTCCGTCCTCCTCCCTTTGGACCTGCATTTCGGCGGCGGCATCTCTCCTCCTCCCTGATGCTGCCGCCCCAAATACCGGCCCTGACAGCCGGGACATGACACATCGGGGCTCTCCTCCTCCCTACCCCGATGTTGAAAGCACGCGGCGACACTTATTCTCCTCCCTTGTGTCGCCGCGTCTTCCTCATACCGGGATCAGACCCGGGTTCGGATACATCGGGGCCTTCCTCCTCCCTGCCTCGATGTTGAAAAGAACGGCGGTTCCCCTTCCTCCTCCCTGGGAACCGCCGTTTTTTGTTTGTGCTTGTGTGTGTAAGGTGAAGCCGGAACCGAAGTTTCAGGAGTTTCCAATGGCTGCATATTTCATCGCCCAGATCACAATTCACGACCCAGACGGATACCAGAAATACCTTGAAGGGTTCATGCCGGTCTTTGACAGGCACGGAGGTCGCCTTCTGACAGTATCATCCAAACCAGTGGACGTGATCGAGGGCACCTGGGCTGAGGAAGGGATAGTCCTTATGGAGTTTCCGTCGATCGAAGCCGCAAAGGCATGGAAAGACGATCCCGACTATGTCGCACTGGCGAAAATCCGGCACAAGACCGCGACGGCAAACATGGTTCTGGTCGAAGGCCTTTAAAACGGAACGTCATCCTTGGCGGACAGAAAGCGCGAGACAACCTTCTTCATGCCCGCCTTGTCAAAATCGACCTCGACCTTGTCCCCTTCGATACCGATCACTGCGCCATAGCCGAATTTCTGGTGGAATACCCGTTCGCCCAGCGTGAAACTGGCCACCGCGGTCGCATCGATGACGGTGTTGCGGCTTTCGCGCGGTTGCGACATGCCATACTGACCCTGCCGCGCCTGCATCCGTTTCCAGCCGGGTGAGTTGTAGACGTTTGCTTCGGCGGCGCGGGTTTCGATCCCGGCCGTGGTCTGACCGCCACCGTAGAGACCCGGAGGCGTCAGAACCTCCACATGATCTTCGGGCAATTCATCGATAAATCGGGACGGCATCGAATTCTGCCACTGACCAAAAACGCGCCTGTTGGCGGCAAAGGATATCGTGCAGACCTCCTCCGCGCGGGTGATGCCGACATAGGCCAGCCGCCGTTCCTCCTCGAGACCCTTGAGGCCAGCTTCGTCCATCGACCGCTGCGAGGGGAACAACCCGTCCTCCCACCCCGGCAGGAAAACGGCGGGAAATTCCAGACCTTTGGCGGCATGCAGGGTCATGATCGACACTTTCGCGCCATCCGATTCCTGCTCGTTATCCATCACCAGACTGACATGTTCCAGAAAGCCCTGCAGGTTTTCAAAATTGTCCAGCTGGTTGACCAGTTCCTTGAGGTTTTCCAACCGCCCCGGGGAATCTGGATTCTTGTCGTTCTGCCAGTGCGCCGTATAGCCGGATTCGTCGAGGATAATCTGCGCCAGTTCGATATGAGTATGTTCCGGTTCGCCAAAGCGCGTGGGAGCGGTGCCATCATCAATGACTGAATCGTCGTCAACCTCGATCCTTGGACCCCGGGTCATTGCGTTCCAGCGGGCCAGCCCATCGACAAGCTGGCGCAAGGCCGTGCCGCCCTTGCCTTTGATCAGCCCTTGTTCGACCGCGACCCGCGCGCCTTCGACCAAAGAGACGCCATTCTGTCGGGCGGTCGCCTGAATCGTCTGCTGCGCCTTGTCGCCGAGGCCACGTTTGGGCGTATTTACGATCCGCTCGAACGCCAAATCGTCTTCGGGGCTGATGACCAGCCGGAAATAGGCCATGGCATCGCGGATCTCCATCCGCTCATAGAATCGCGGACCGCCGATGACCTTGTAGGGCAATCCAATGGTCAGGAACCGGTCCTCGAAGGCACGCATCTGGTGGCTGGCGCGCACGAGAATGGCGATTTCATCAAGGTTCATCGGCCGCACGCCACGGGTGCCGCCCTGCATCGCATCGATTTCCTCGCCAATCCAGCGCGCTTCTTCTTCGCCATCCCAGTGGCCAATCAGCCGGACCTTTTCGCCGTCCTGCTCATCGGTCCAAAGCTCTTTGCCCAGGCGATTTTCATTGCCGCGAATAACATTCGACGCGGCGGCGAGGATATGCGGGGTCGAGCGGTAGTTCTGTTCAAGCCGGACGACATAGGCGCCGGGGAAGTCTTTCTCGAACCGCAGAATGTTGCCCACCTCGGCCCCGCGCCAGCCATAGATCGACTGGTCATCATCGCCCACGCAACAGATGTTCTTGTGACCGCCCGCCAGCAACCGCAGCCACAGGTACTGGGCGATGTTGGTGTCCTGATACTCGTCCACCAGAATGTAACGGAACCACCGCTGGTATTGTTCCAGCACATCCGCATGTGTCTGAAAGATCGTGACCATGTGCAAAAGCAGATCACCGAAATCCACCGCGTTCAGCTCGCTCAGACGGGTCTGGTACTGGGCGTAAAGGTCGACGCCCTTGTTATTATAGGCTCCGGCATCAGCAGCAGGTATCTTGTCGGGTGTCAGTGCACGGTTTTTCCAGTCATCGATGATTCCCGCCAGCATCCGCGCAGGCCAGCGCTTGTCATCAATATTGGCCGCCTGAACCAGTTGCTTGAGCAGGCGCAACTGGTCGTCGCTGTCCAGAATCGTGAAGTTCGATTTCAGCCCCGCAAGTTCGGCGTGGCGTCGCAGCAGCTTGACGCAAATCGAATGGAACGTGCCAAGCCACGGCATCCCTTCGGCGGGCTGGCCGAGAAGGCGGCCGACACGCTCTTTCATTTCACGCGCAGCCTTGTTGGTGAATGTCACCGACAAGATCTCGTTGGGACGCGCGCGACCGGTATTCAGCAGGTGCGCGATCCGGGTCGTGAGAGCCTTGGTCTTGCCGGTCCCTGCCCCGGCCAGCATCAGAACCGGACCGTCAAGCCGTTCAACTGCATCGCGCTGCGCCGGGTTGAGATCATCCAAATAAGGCACGGCACGCGCGGTCATTGCCTTTTGGGACAGCGATGCGCCCTCGAAGGCGTCCATTTCGTCAAAACTGCTCATGCCCCCAAACTACGCCGGATGCGGCCCGAGGGAAAGGGTTTGTTCACGGCTTGTTCACAAAGAAATCGCAGAAGATAATATACTGGATTCCAGATTAAACCTTTGTGTACATCCGGCGATCTTACCTTTCTGCAAAAGTTTGTTTCTGATGACCGGTCCATTGCTGTGGGAGAGCAGCTGATGAAGCAGGCGACATGGGCGGTGCGAAGTTCGCGGCTGAAAATGGTAGGCGTTACGCTGATGCTGATCGCCCTATCGGCGGCAGCCGGTTGGGGAATTAACGCCTTACCCGCGCGTGAAGGATGTCCAGCTCACCTTCAATACCACTGTCGAAGATAATTGGCAGGTCCGTCGATGCCTTGACCCGCGCAGAAAAAGTACGGCAGGCGGTTGAATTCGGTGCGGTCAGATATAGTGAAAAATCCCTGCCCCGCATTGCGACTTCGGTGGGGGTCGCCCATTACCCGGCGCATGGAACCATGCCACAAGATCTTCTGCGCGCAGCGGATGACACCCTCTATACAACCTAGGACCGGGCCCGAAATCAGGTGCAGATTGCCAACTCCGCGTCCTGCGGCGCAGACATCGGGGACAGCCGGGTTCGAAACAAGGGGGCCAAAATCAAACCGTCTTCCTCGACAGCCGCTTGAAAAACTTGCCGAATCGCGCGGCAAATCGGATCAATCCTCATGGACCTGCACAGCACATATCCCGGCATTGCCGATTTGAAACGCCTTGCGCGGCGTCGGTTGCCCCGCTTTGTCTGGGAATTTGTGGAAAGTGGCACCGGCGCTGAAACCCTGATCCGGCGCAACCGCGAAGCGCTTGACCGGGTTACACTGACCCCGTCGATCCTGCATGGCGAACTGGAGTTCGACACAGGAAAGAAGCTGCTGGATCACGATTGCGCCCTGCCGTTCGGTATCGCACCCATTGGAATGTCGGGGTTAGTCTGGCCGGATGCCGAAGGCATTCTGGCCCGCGCTGCGGCCACGGCCAACATTCCCTACACCTTGTCTACGGTCGCCAGCCAGATGCCCGAAGATCTGGCCGGCCACATCGGCGAAAACGCCTGGTTTCAATTGTATCCGCCACGGGATCCCGACATCCGCACCGATATGCTGGCCCGCGCGCGCGATGCGGGATTCCGGACGCTGGTGCTGACTGCGGATGTACCGGTTGCATCTCGGCGCGAACGGCAGGTGCGGTCCGGGTTGACACATCCGCCAAGGCTGACGCCGCGCCTGCTGGCGCAGATTTCGCGATGCCCGGCCTGGGCCATGGGGATGCTGCGTAAGGGACCACCCAGAATGCGCACGCTCGAGAAGTATTCGGACAGTAGCCTCAACCTCCCTCCTACGGCACATATCGGGTATCTTCTGAGAACGTCGCCGGACATGGAGTACGTATCCTGGCTGCGCGACAACTGGGATGGTGCATTTGTCGTCAAAGGCGTCCTGCGGCCGGAAGATGCCGTTTCGCTGCAAAAGGCGGGCGTTGACGCCATATGGGTGTCGAATCACGGTGGCCGTCAGTTTGACGGCGCGCCCGCCAGTATCGATGCGCTACCGGCCATACGCGCAGCGACGGACCTGCCGATTATCTTTGACAGTGGTATTGAAGGTGGGCTGGATATCCTTCGTGCGCTGGCCCTTGGCGCGGATTTTGTCATGCTGGGGCGCGGGTTTCTCTTTGGTCTGGCGGCGTTAGGCGAACGCGGCCCCGCTCATGTCATCGACATCCTGCGGCAGGATCTGAAGGCCAATATGGGCCAGTTGGGCCTCGCAAGTTTACAAAATGTGACATCTGCAATCACAAATATTGATGCTGCATCGCAGCATGTGTAAGTAGATTGCGCCAACAGGCGGCGTTTGCGAGCGATAACATGCCGGTTCTACCCAGAACGACTGATATACGTGCGCGTATTGTCCGCCTATGAACACGGCCACACCATAAAGACCGGGACCTGACATGACCGACTTCAAAAAGATCCTGATCGCCAATCGCGGCGAGATTGCTATTCGCGTGATGCGCGCGGCCAACGAGATGGGCAAACGCACCGTTGCCGTCTTTGCCGAGGAGGACAAGCTTGGCCTGCATCGCTTTAAAGCGGATGAGGCATATCGCATTGGCGAGGGGATGGGGCCGGTTGCCGCTTATCTGAGCATAGACGAGATCATCCGTGTCGCCAAAGAATGCGGAGCGGATGCGATCCATCCGGGCTATGGCCTGCTATCGGAGAACCCGGACTTCGTGGATGCCTGCGTCCAGAACGGCATCACTTTCATCGGTCCCAAGGCCGAGACCATGCGCGCGCTTGGCGACAAGGCCAGTGCCCGTCGTGTCGCCATCGAGGCAGGAGTTCCGGTGATCCCGGCGACCGAGGTTTTGGGCGATGACATGGACGCGATCCGCAAGGAAGCCGCCGAGATCGGCTATCCGCTGATGCTCAAGGCGTCCTGGGGCGGCGGCGGGCGCGGTATGCGCCCGATCGAGTCCGAGGACGAACTGGAAGAGAAAGTCCTGGAAGGTCGTCGCGAAGCCGAAGCCGCATTCGGCAATGGCGAGGGCTATCTGGAAAAGATGATCACCCGCGCCCGGCATGTCGAAGTGCAGATTCTGGGCGACAAGCATGGCGAGATCTACCATCTCTACGAACGCGACTGTTCTGTCCAGCGCCGGAACCAGAAGGTCGTGGAACGCGCCCCCGCCCCTTACCTGAGCGAGGAGCAGCGTGCCGAAATCTGTGAGCTGGGCTGCAAGATCTGTGCCCATGTGAACTATGAATGCGCGGGCACGGTCGAATTCCTGATGGATATGGAAACCGGCAAGTTCTACTTCATCGAGGTCAACCCGCGCGTTCAGGTGGAACACACCGTCACCGAGGAAGTTACCGGCATCGACATCGTACAAGCCCAGATTCTGATCGCCGAGGGCAAGACGCTGGCCGAGGCGACCGGGGCCGCCAGCCAGTCGGACGTTCAACTGAACGGCCACGCCCTGCAAACCCGGATCACCACCGAGGACCCGCAGAATAACTTCATCCCCGATTATGGCCGCATCACCGCCTATCGCTCGGCCACGGGTATGGGCATCCGTCTGGACGGCGGCACGGCCTATGCGGGCGGCGTGATCACGCGGTACTACGACTCGCTGCTGACCAAGGTGACCGCTTGGGCACCAACGCCGGACAAGGCGATCCATCGGATGGACCGCGCGCTGCGTGAATTCCGCATCCGCGGCGTCAGCACCAATATCGACTTTGTCATCAACCTGCTGAAGCACCCGACCTTCCTGTCGAACGAATACACCACCAAGTTCATCGACACGACGCCAGACCTGTTCCAGTTCAAACGCCGTCGGGATCGGGGCACCAAGGTTCTGACCTATATCGCGGACATTACCGTGAACGGGCACCCCGAGACCAAGGATCGTCCCGAACCGCGCGCCGATCTGAAAGAGGCCAGGCCCCCTGCCCTGAAGGGTGAGCCCAAAATGGGCACCCGCAACCTGCTGGAGCAGAAGGGCCCGCAGGCCGTGGCCGACTGGATGAAGGCGCAGCGGCAGTTGCTGATCACCGACACCACCATGCGCGACGGCCACCAATCCCTGCTGGCGACCCGGATGCGGTCAATCGACATGATCAAGGTGGCACCGACCTATGCGGCGAACCTGCCGCAACTGTTCAGTGTTGAATGCTGGGGCGGCGCGACCTTTGACGTGGCCTATCGCTTTCTTCAGGAATGCCCGTGGCAGCGTCTGCGTGACCTGCGCGAGGCGATGCCGAACCTGATGACACAGATGCTTCTGCGCGGCGCGAACGGTGTTGGCTATACCAACTACCCCGACAACGTGGTGCAGGAGTTCGTGCGTCAGGCCTCGAAGAATATCGACGTCTTCCGCGTATTCGACTCGCTGAACTGGGTCGAGAACATGCGCGTGGCCATGGATGCGGTGGTTGAAAACGGCAAGATCTGTGAAGGCACCGTCTGCTATACCGGTGACATTCTGGACCCCGATCGCGCCAAGTATGACCTGAAATACTATGTCGGCATGGCGAAAGAGCTGCGCGACGCAGGTGCGCATATTCTGGGTCTGAAGGACATGGCAGGCCTGCTGAAACCGGCCTCGGCCAAAATCCTGATCCGCGCGCTGAAGGAAGAGGTCGGTTTGCCGATCCACTTCCACACGCACGACACCGCCGGTATCGCCAGCGCCACGATTCTGGCCGCGTCCGAGGCGGGCGTGGACGCGGTGGATTGCGCGATGGACAGCTTCAGCGGCAACACCAGCCAGGCGACGCTGGGCACCGTTGTCGAGGCGCTGCGCCATACCGAGCGTGACACCGGACTGGATATCAAGGCCATCCGCGAGATCAGCGATTACTTCGAAGCCGTTCGCGGCCAGTACGCGGCCTTTGAATCCAGCCTGCAGGCCCCTGCATCGGAAGTGTACCTGCACGAGATGCCCGGCGGCCAGTTCACCAACCTCAAGGCGCAGGCGCGTTCGCTTGGGCTGGAGGAACGCTGGCACGAGGTGGCGCAGATGTATGCCGACGTGAACCAGATGTTTGGGGACATCGTTAAGGTGACGCCGTCCTCCAAGGTGGTCGGTGACATGGCGCTGATGATGGTCAGCCAGGGGCTGACCCGCGCCGACGTGGAAAGCCCCGAAACTGATGTGGCCTTCCCGGATTCTGTCGTCGACATGATGCGCGGCAATCTGGGTCAGCCTCCGGGCGGGTTCCCCGATACGATCATCAAGAAGGTCCTCAAGGACGAAGCGCCCAACACCCAGCGCCCCGGCAAGGACGTTCCCGCCGTTGATCTTGAGGCTACCCGCGCCGAACTGTCGAAGCAACTGGAAGGCAAGGAGGTCGATGACGAGGATCTGAACGGATACCTCATGTATCCCAAGGTCTTCCTGGACTACATGGGCCGCCACCGGGTTTACGGCCCGGTCCGGACCCTGCCAACGCGCACCTTCTTCTACGGCATGGAGCCGGGCGAAGAAATCACGGCCGAAATCGATCCGGGCAAAACGCTTGAAATCCGCTGTCAGGCGATTGGTGAAACCGATGAAAAGGGCGAGGTCAAAGTTTTCTTTGAACTCAATGGTCAGCCCCGTGTCATCCGGGTGCCGAACCGTCTGGTAACTTCGACCACGCAGGCCCGGCCCAAGGCCGAGGCCGGCAACCCCAACCATATCGGCGCGCCGATGCCGGGTGTTGTCGCGACCGTTTCAGTCACCGCCGGTCAGGAGGTCAAGGAAGGCGACCTGCTGCTGACCATCGAAGCGATGAAGATGGAAACCGGCATCCATGCCGAACGCGATGCGGTGGTCAAAGCGGTTCACATTCAGCCCGGCGGCCAGATTGACGCAAAGGACCTTTTGGTCGAACTGGAATAAGCCGACAAACAGGTTAATGTCAGCCGGGCCGCGCAGGATACTGCGCGGCCCTTTTTCATGCCCCTGCGGAGCCACGCCATGCTGACCATTACCCCGATCTACGCCGCGCTGATTGCCCTCCTGTTTCTCGCGCTCAGCCTTAACGTCATCCGGCAGCGGTTTATGGGGCAAATCTCGGTCGGCGACGGCGGAAACAAGGCGCTGATCAAGGCCATCCGCACGCATTCCAACTGCGTCGAATACGCGCCGTTCACGCTGTTGCTGATCGCCATGGCCGAAATTCAAGGTGCGGGGGGCGTTCTGGTCAACCTGATGGGTTTGGCGATTCTGTCCGGACGATTGCTGCATGCCTACGGATTCGGGCGTACACCTCAGATCGTGATTCTGCGCCGGACGGGAATGTTGCTGACATTTGCCGCCATTCTGGTCGCTGCGGTCACCAACCTCGTGCTGGCACTTTAGGATCAGCCGGCCAGCACCTTGACTTCAACCGGGCATGCAGGCTGCCATATCTGTTGGGCGGTCTGCCCTTTGTCGCCACCGGCCTGCGCCACGATGCCCGCCATGAACATCGAAACAACCAGCACCGAGAGTTTCAGGGTTTCTTTCGGGTTCATCTGTCACCTCCGCCGTTCTTTCCTGACGTGTTCAGACAGTTGAACGGATGGGGTCCGGATTTCCGTCGCCAGAAAAGAAATTTTGCGGAAGATGCGTTTTTCCTCTTGCAGCTTTGCGCCAGAATTTATACTTCACGCCTCACTCAACGGCGCGGGCGTAGCTCAGGGGTAGAGCATAACCTTGCCAAGGTTAGGGTCGGGCGTTCGAATCGCCTCGCCCGCTCCATTGAGAGGTCTTTGGACCACATATGTATCTGATGCGGGCGTAGCTCAGGGGTAGAGCATAACCTTGCCAAGGTTAGGGTCGGGCGTTCGAATCGCCTCGCCCGCTCCAGATACCAACCTCCCTTAAATTTCTGGTTCTTTGTTATCTGCTGCGGCATTCTCGGGTCGCACGCAATCACGACGGAGATGCGCCATGCCAGAATACGTAATTCGCGCTCTGACAGCGGATGAGGTCCAGACGGCTGTTGATTGGGCCGCCCGCGAAGGTTGGAACCCCGGCCTTCACGACGCGGTGTGTTTCCGCAGCTCCGATCCCGAAGGGTTCAAGGGCGGATTTCTGGATGGCAAGATGATCGCGTCGGCCTCGGCGGTGAATTACGACGACACCTATTCGTTCCTGGGCTTTTACATCGTCCTGCCCGAATATCGCGGATCGGGCTACGGGATGCAGGTTGCCGAGGCCGTCAAGGCGCATTGCGAACATCGGAACATGGGCATGGACGGGGTCGTCGAACAGCAGGACAATTACCGGAAGTTCGGGTTCGAGCTGGCTTATGACAACTACCGCTTTTCGGGCACAGCGGGTGAAATCCTCAACGCCCTGGGCCGTTCCGGCCACGGTCAGGTTTCACTGATCGACACACTTACGGATGAGCTGAAGTCTTATGATCGGGGCCTGTTCCCTGCCCCGCGCGACACGTTCCTGCAGGCCTGGCTGGATGCACCCAACCATACCTCGCGGGTGTTTGAGGCAGGCGACCGGATCAGAGGCTATGCAACGCTGCGCCGATGTTTGGCCGGGTACAAGGTCGGGCCATTGTTTGCGGACACACCCGAGATCGCGCAGGCGCTTTTGGTGTCGCTGCTGATGACGCTTCCGGCTGACCGGATGAATGCCGAGGTCTTTATCGACATGCCCAACCCCAACACGCAGGCGATGGCGATGGCGCAACAACTGGGATTGACCAAAGTGTTCGAAACCGGCCGCATGTATTCCAGCCACGCGCCGGAAATTGATCTGCACCGTATCTATGGGATCACGACGTTCGAGCTGGGGTAACGTTCAGAACGCCTTGAACGTCATCGTGGTCAGGGATCGTTCGATATTGGGAATCACCAGCAGGTTTTCGTTGATGAAGTGCCCTACATCCTCGGTTTCGGGGATATAGAGTTTCAGCAGCAGGTCGTATTCGCCGCTGGTCGAGTAAAGCTCGGAATGGATTTCGCGCAGGGCGATTTCTTCGGCGACCTTGTACGTGGAACCGGGTTTGCAGCGGATCTGGATGAAAACGCAGGTGGACATGGGGTTGACCCTGTTTGTTGAGTTGCGCGCAGGCTGGCATGGGCCGCGCCCGGGCGCAATCCCCTGCAACAGTTTGGCGCGCATGTAATGCTTGGTCTGGATATGCCCGGCGATCCCCGTCTATAAGCGCGCTTGTATCAAAAGGAATTCGCCCATGCGCAGCGCAAAGATCAGCCGTCAGACCGCCGAGACCGAGATCACGGTCGAGGTCAATCTGGACGGCACCGGCCAGTATGAAAATCAGACCGGCGTTGGCTTCTTCGATCACATGCTGGACCAACTGGCGCGCCATTCGCTTATCGACATGACGATCCGCGCCAAGGGCGATTATCACATCGACGATCACCACACGGTCGAGGACACAGGCATCGCACTGGGTCAGGCGCTGACGCAGGCATTGGACGACAAGAAGGGTATCCGCCGCTATGGCGAGTGCCACCTGCCGATGGATGACGCTCAGGTGCGCTGTGCGCTGGATCTGTCGGGCCGTCCGTTCCTGATCTGGAACGTGGATTTGCCGACACCCAAGATCGGGACCTTCGACACCGAGCTGGTGCGCGAGTTCTTTCAGGCGCTCAGCACCCATGGTGGTATCACCCTGCATATAGATCAGTTACACGGTTTCAACAGCCACCATATCGCCGAGGCGGCCTTCAAGGCGGTTGCCCGTGCCCTTCGGCTGGCGGTTGAGACCGACCCGCGCAAGGCCGATGCGATTCCGTCGACCAAAGGCGCCTTGTAGATGCTGACTGCCATCATCGACTACGAAAGCGGCAATCTGCATTCCGCTGAAAAGGCGTTTCAGCGCATGGCACGTGAACTGGATGCGGGTGAGGTCGTCGTGACCTCGGACGCAGATGTTGTCGCGCGGGCTGATCGGCTGGTTCTGCCCGGCGATGGTGCGTTTCCAGCCTGTGCGGCCGAACTGCGCGGCCATAAGGGTATCTATGACGCGATGGTCGAAGCGGTCGAACAAAAGGGCCGCCCTTTTCTGGGTATCTGCGTCGGTATGCAGCTGATGGCCTCGAAAGGCCATGAATACCGTGAAACCGATGGTTTGGATTGGATCGCGGGCGACGTGGTTCGGATCGAGCCGTCAGACCATGCGTTGAAAGTACCACATATGGGCTGGAACGATCTGGTTCTGGAAAGCAGACACCCGGTGTTTGAAGGGGTGAAATCAGGTGATCACGCCTATTTCGTGCACTCCTACCATTTCCGCGTGACGGACCCGGCGCAGAGGTTAGCCTATGTGGATTACGGCCAAGAGGTCACGGCCGTGATTGGCCGTGACACGATGGTCGGGATGCAGTTCCACCCTGAGAAAAGTCAGGATGTCGGCCTGCGTATGATCGGAAATTTCCTGACCTGGGCTCCGTGACGGCCTATTGCACGCGTGTCCAGGTTTGCCCACGGCAGATCAGGCCACCGGCAACGCAACCTTTCACGGTCAGTTGGTTCTGGCTGTCCAGCGTCATTTTCGAGTTGTAGGTCTTGTCGCGGTCCGGCGCCCAGATCTTGCCGTTGTCATAGGCCCCGCCACCTTCCGGAACCATGTCCCAGATAATCTGTTTGCCCAAATTCTCGTAGTCCAGCTGCTCATCGCCGTTGGCGTCAAACGCCGTGTCGATGGTGCCGCAGACGGCACTGCCGCACGATCCGATGGAAACATGCAGATACCCGCCGGTGTCACCGGGCTGGGTCTTCCAGATGCCATCAACCGGATCGGCCGCATAAGCGCTGCTTGCCAAGGCGGCAAACCCTGCGGCCAGAACGAATTTCTTCATGATATCCTCCCTGTTTTGCAGGCAGTCTGGCGCGCCGGTCGCCATCGGGCAAGATTGACTTTGCGTCGCGTTGCATCCCCTGCCCTGTGTGTGCGATATCCCGCGCGGATAACATTGATATAGGGCCGCCCGACATGATCCTCTACCCCGCCATCGACCTAAAAGACGGCCAGGCCGTGCGCCTGCTGCGCGGTGAAATGGACAAGGCCACGGTGTTCAACGAAGACCCTGCCGCGCAAGCCCGCGCCTTCGTCGAAGCGGGTTGCGAGTGGCTGCATCTGGTCGATCTGAATGGCGCCTTTGCAGGGGAACCCGTCAATGCCGCTCCGGTCGAGGCGATTTTGAAAGCCTGTGATGTGCCCGCCCAACTGGGTGGCGGCATCCGTGACATGGCAACAATCGAAACATGGCTCGACAAGGGGCTCGCGCGCGTCATTCTGGGCACTGTCGCCGTCGAGAACCCCGATCTGGTGCGTCAAGCGGCACAAGAGTTCCCCGGCCATGTAGCCGTCGGTATTGACGCACGCAATGGCATGGTCGCCACCAAGGGCTGGGCCGAAGAAACCGATGTGCAGGTCACGGATCTGGCCCGAAGCTTCGAGGATGCGGGTGTTGCCGCGATCATCTACACCGACATCAACCGCGACGGAGCGATGCAGGGCCCCAATATCGAGGCCACTGCGGCACTGGCCCGCGCCGTGTCGATCCCGGTCATCGCATCGGGCGGAGTTAGCTCGCTGGACGACCTGATCGCCTTGCGTGATTGCGGGGTCGAACTTAACGGCGCAATCTCCGGCCGGGCGCTTTATGACGGCGCGATCGATCTGAACGAGGCCATTCGCGCCCTGAGCTGACTACTGGGCGGCGACCGATGTAAGCTTGGCCAGCGCCCCGCGCATCTTCTCGATGACCGGGGATTTCTCGACCGCATCTAGTTCGTCCATGGTCTCTTTCGGGTCTTCATAGGCCAGCCAGACCTGCCCGTTTTCGTCCTCGTAGGCCTGCACTTTTAGCGGCAGAAACAGACCTGCGCGCGGGTCGGCCTGCATGGCAGGTGTGCCCAGCGCTGGATTGCCGAAGATCAGCACCTGATTTGCCGGGATGGTCATGCCCACCCTCTCGGCGCCCGCTGCGTGATCGACACGCGCAAAGACCGTGGCACCCGCGTTGCCAACTGCGGCCTCGAGCGCGTCCATCGCCTCGGACACGGATTTGGCTGTCTCTACTTTGATGATATCGTCAGCCATCGCGGCGACAGCTCCTGTGAATATGAATGTGGTCGTCAAAAAGAGGTTACGCATCTCATTGATCTCCGGATGAAATAAGGACCAGTTTTCACAGGTTCGAGAGATGTGGCAATCACAAGTCTGGCATCGGCGGGGCTTTGCCGGTAGAGGTGCGCCAACAAAGGACATGCCATGCTCAAAACACGGATAATTCCCTGCCTTGATGTTGCCGATGGCCGCGTGGTTAAGGGTGTCAATTTCGTCGGCTTGCGCGACGCGGGCGACCCGGTGGAATCAGCCAAGGCCTATGATGCCGCCGGCGCGGACGAAATCTGCTTTCTGGATATTCACGCCACCCATGAAAACCGGGGCACCATGTTCGATGTGGTGCAGCGCACGGCGGAACAGTGTTTTGTTCCGCTGACGGTGGGCGGTGGTGTCCGCACCAGGGAAGATGTCCGCGCGCTGCTGCTGGCAGGTGCCGACAAGGTCAGTTTCAACTCGGCCGCCGTGGCGAACCCGGATGTTGTGGCCGAGGCCGCCGATCAGTTCGGCAGCCAGTGCATCGTGGTCGCTATCGATGCCAAAACCGTCAGCCCCGGCAAGTGGGAGATCTTTACCCACGGGGGACGCAAACCAACCGGCATTGACGCGGTCGAGTTTGCAAGAACCGTGGTCGCCAAGGGCGCAGGGGAAATCCTGCTGACTTCGATGGATCGTGACGGCACCAAATCCGGGTTCAACCTGCCCCTGACCCGCGCGATCTCGGACGCGGTGGATGTACCGGTGATCGCATCGGGCGGGGTCGGCAATCTGGATCATCTGGTCGAAGGCGTGACCGAAGGCGGTGCCAGCGCGGTATTGGCGGCTTCGATCTTCCATTTCGGAGAATACACCATCCGCGAGGCCAAGGAACACATGGCCGCCGCAGGCATCCCGATGAGGCTGACATGAGCATTCTGCACGAACTGGCCGCAACCATCGAAGCGCGCAAGGGAACCGACCCCGAGTTGAGCTGGACCGCCAAACTGCTTGCCAAGGGCCCAGAAAAGTGTGCCGAGAAGTTCGGCGAAGAAGCCGTCGAGGCCATCATCGAAGCCATCAAGGGTGATCGCGCCGGGCTGACGTCCGAGGCGGCTGATGTGCTGTATCACCTGCTGGTGATGCTGGCCGCCCGTGATGTGGCGCTGGATGACGTTCTGAACGAGCTTGCCCGGCGTCAGGGCATCGGCGGCATTGCCGAAAAAGCGGCGCGTCCCAAGGGCTAAGCGTGGGTTTCGTGCGCTGCTCCTGCCCGCTATAGTGCTGTGTCAGGGTGCCACGGATCAGGGAACGCGCGCGATGATCAGAGCATTGGTTTTTGTGGCGACGCTTGCCATCCTGGCGGCCTGTTCTGCGCCGCCCCGTTCCACCGGGGACGAGGTTCAACGGCTGGCAGCGAAAATCCAAAGCCTCGGACCCGATATCGACCCCGCAGAAGCGCAGCGCGCGGCGCGGGTCGCCTACAGCTACACCGCGCAGTTGGTCGAGGAATATGAGATCACCGACCCGCCGCTGATCCATAACGCAAAGGTCAATAAGGGCCTGCGTCCGCGCGGATTGTGCTGGCACTGGGCCGAAGACATTGAACGGCGCCTAAAACAGGAAGAGTTCGAAACACTGACCCTGCACCGCGCCATCGCCAATGCCGACAATCCGTTCCGAATCGACCACTCGACCGCCATTATCAGCCGACGGGGAGAAACCATGTACGAAGGGATCGTACTGGACCCGTGGCGGTATGGTGGAGTGCTGTACTGGGGACCTTTGGTCGAGGACACACGTTACGAGTGGGTTCCGCGCGATCAGGTTCTGGAAAAGCGGCGACTGGAACAGGTTGCCCGGCTGAAAACGGCAGGCGGCGGCTGACGGTCACAGCTTTGAGGATATGATCCCGGTGGCAAACCCGCCCATGCGCAATTCCCCGAAAAGCCGCTGATACTCGATCTTCGGGCATCGGTTCATGACCACATCAACACCTTCGGCCTGTGCGACTGCTGCCGCGCCTTCATGTGCGACACCGATCTGCATCCAGACTGTCCTGAGCTTTGGAAAAGCCTGCAAAGCTTCGTCCACAATCGGTGGCACGGCTTCGGATCGGCGAAATATGTCCACCATGTCGACAGGTTCGGAAATATCCGACAGCGACGCATGAACAGTCTGACCGAACAATTGCTTCCCAACATGTCCCGGATTGACCGGAATGACCCGGTATCCTTTCAGCGAAAGGTAACGCGCCACGTAATAACTGGGCCGCACCGGGTTCATCGACACCCCAACGACCGCCACAACTTTGGTGCGTTGCAGGATGCCTTTCAGGAACTCATCGAAATAATCTGCCTTGAGGGCACCCTAATCGCTGCGTTCAAAAGAAAAAAGCGCCCAGGTCGAACCTGAGCGCCAGTTGTTGGAACGAGGGACAGTGAAATGACCCGCGGCAGTTCCGTTCCGCGGTCACTGTGACATTTAGGCATGAGTTCGGCAAAAAAAAGAGGGCGCGCGCACTTTTGTGATGACAGATCAAAAAAAACGCGAAGTTTCGCCTGTCACTTGTACAGAACCGATGGCCAGTGCTCCTCGGCCATGCGGATATTCAGCGCCATGTCTTCCTGCCACACTTTCTCGATCGCGAGCGAATGCACCAAATAAAGCCTGCCATCCACGACCCTCCACGCCATCGGGTCGGTGCTGGACAGAAGGCCCAAGGCCATAGCATAGGCGCAGTATCCGCCAAACTGAGGCGCAAAGGCGCGCGGATCACGCTCGAACCGCTCCTGGTTCTCGGCTGATGCGAAATGCCATTCGACGCCTTTCCACATCAACGAATGCTCGGCATGGCCCAGCACCGGCGCGTCATCCACGAAATAGGACACGGGATCATAGCCCGCCATTGCCGCACCATCTGTGGCAAAATAGACGGGCGCATCCTGCGCCTGGACGGCAGGTGCGAACATGATAGCGGCCATAGCGCCAATGAAGAAACGTCGGGTCAGCATCGTCGGTCTGAGTTGTTAGAATTCGAGACCGTCAAAATGCAACTTTTTCAGCGCCATGAAACCCCCCTTGACGCGGTTGTGAACACCCGTGTCGCCGAAGAAACAAGTCAGTCGAAGATATCTTCGATCACATCCCAGGCTTCATCCAGCACGCGCGAGAACACACCTTTTTTCCGTTTCTTGTATTTGTATTTCGGCGTTCGGGCCTTGGACTTGGCCGGACGCATTTGCCTTTCTTCAGTCAGCTTTCGTTTGGGCAACATCTTGAGGTCGTGCAGGGGGGCGCCACAACTGGAACAGCTGAGCTCGTGACGTTGTTTTCCCTGCAGAACCAGCGCGGCACGCGTGCCGCAGTAACAGCAAGTGGCAATTTTCGACGGGCTGGGAATGACGCTCTCCTGTTATTTGTGCCTCGATGCATATAGGGCAATCGCCGCCGCATTTGAGACGTTGAGCGACCCGAAACCGCCGGCTGCGTCAATTTTCACCAGATGATCGACGGTTTCCTTGGTTTTCTGCCGCAGACCGGGACCTTCGGCACCCAACACCAGTGCAACCGGTCGGTCCAGCTTGCCCGCCAACGTGGTTTCGATGGTCTGATCCGCCTCGCCGTCCAGCCCCAGCACCAGAAACCCCATATTCTGCAGCTCGACGATTGCGTCCGCCAGATTGCGCACCCGCAGATAGGGCTGACGTTCGAGCGCGCCGCTGGCGGTTTTCGCCAGCGCTCCGGTTTCCGGCGCCGAATGGTGGCGTGTGCCGACAACGGCGCTTGCACCCAGCACCTCAGCCGAGCGCAGAATCGCCCCGACGTTGTGCGGGTCGGTGACCCGGTCCAGCAGAATGACGCGCGGGTGTTCACGACCGATGCAGTTTTCCGCCAGCCCACCCCAGTCCAGCGGCTTGACCTCAAGCGCCGCGCCCTGATGCACCGACCCCGGATCGATCGGAGCGGTGAATTTGCGTGGATCAACCAGCTCGGCTTCAATTCCTGAAAATTCAATGGCTTCCGCCAGCTTGGCCTGCGCGTTCAGAGTCACGATCAGACGCAATTTCTGACGCTTCGGGTTCATGAGCGCGTCACGGACGGCGTGCAGTCCGAACAACCAGACAGTCTCGGACGCGGCTGCTTTGCGCGCCTGTTCCTTTTCGACGACCCATTTGGGTTTCTTCATTTTAAGGGCCTCCGGGCCGGGAATTCGGTTTCCTGCGCCAAAGCGGAATTTTCCTGTTGACGCTCCTTTAAGGCGCTAGTAATCACGCCTCCACGTCAGGTGCAACGCCTGACAGTGGGCGACAGGCCGCAAGGTGTGGCAGGGGACTGTAACTCCCTCGCGGAGACGCACGCCTGGTTCGATTCCAGGGTCGCCCACCACTTCTTCAAGCAACTCAAATTTAGATCATTGTGTGCGGCAAACGTCCAGACGCGGTTCGTCGGCGTTAACCGGCTATTAGCGGTGTCAGTCGTGCGGCGGGTTTCTGGAGGCCTGAATTTCCTGCGCACGTTCAGACCAGGTTGATCGAATGTAGGCTAAGATATCCCAGATATCATCGTCGGATATTACTTCCTCAAACCCGGGCATTCCACTTGCGAAGTCGCTGATTCCGCGTACCGCCAAAGCTTTTTCTCCACCTAATTGGGTGTATTCAAAAAGAAGTAGGTTATCGTGATGCCAGGTGTGCCCCGTCTCATCATGGGGAGGCGCGGGCAAGACACCGTTTTCGTCTGGCGTTTGCCAGTTCGGTTGTCCTTCGAGGTTTGCACCGTGACAGGACGCGCAATGTTCAGCGTAAAGGGCCTGACCGCTGGCCAAGTCCCGGCCATCCAGTTCGTGACCTGCGATTGCCCCGGTTGCAACGCTAAAGGCTGCGATGATCAGAACGCGTTTCATGCAACCTCGACCCAGGTTTTCATGCCCGACGCCTGATGGCCCAGCATGTGACAGTGCATCAGCCATTTGCCGGGGTTGTCGAACACGCAAACGATTTCTCGCGTTTCACCCGGATCAATCAGCGTTGTATCCCGGAAAGCACCTAAATTGCCGTCGGCTTCGACCTCGAAAAAGTGATGCCCGTGCAGATGGATACCATGGGGAAAGCGGGTATCGTTCACTAGTTGGATGCGCGCAGTCTGTCCGCGTTGGAAGCTGTGGAAAGGGGTGTCCGCAAGGCCGGACTGTCCGTTGAACGCCCAGATGCCCTCTTCCATCAGCCCCTGCATCATTCTTTGGCTCATGGCCCCGCCCTCCATGGTCAAGGTCAGGGAAACGGCATTGTCCAAGTCGGGCTGCACCGTCGCGTTTGGCGGCAGCGCGGATATCTCTGATGGTTGTCGCGCCGTGTTCTCGCCTTCAACCGGGATTTCGCCCAGCAGGTAAGGATCATCCCGGGTCGGAAATATAAAAGCGATTGTTTCAGCGGAAGTGACATCCGCTATGATATCAACCCGTTGGGCCGGGGCCAAAACCAGGTCAGAAACCTCTTGCGGATCGGAAAGCGGCATACCGTCCAATGCAACAGTCTTGCCGTCAATGCCTTCAAGTTCAATCGGGAAAATCCTGTCAGTCGCGACGTTGATCAACCTCAAGCGCACACGGTCACCAAGACGAACGGACGCGTCCGGTTCGAAAAGCACACGGGCATAGTTGCCAAGCCGACCCTGATGCGCCTGATCGTGCATGTTCTCAAAGCCATCGGCGAGTGTGCCGTCTTCGGTCAGGCGCCAGTCATCAATCATGACGATCACGTCATGGTCCACATCAGGCGGGGATTGCTCCTCGACGATCAGGGGGCCGTAAAGCCCCCTTGCAACCTGTTCCCAGGACCGGTTATGCGAGTGATACCAGAAGGTTCCGGCGTCCGGCGCGCGAAAGCGATAGGTGAACTCTGCACCCGTTTCGACAACGTCCTGTGTCAGGCCCGGCACGCCGTCCATCGCATTGTCGGTCCGCAACCCGTGCCAATGGACCGCCGAGCCGTCGTCTATCTGGTTGAGAAAACGGATGTCGAAAACCTCGTCCTGACGGACGCGAAGGACCGGACCGGGCGTGCTGCCGTTGAAGCCAAGCATCGGCGTTGCCGGATCGCCTTCCGGCAGGATTTGCGCAGAGACTGGCTGTGCAATCAGGTTCAATGGAGCCGCCGCGATGACGACGCCGGGAACCAATGCCATTGCACTTGTCGTGATCAGGAATTCTCTTCGGTTCATCTTAAACCTCAATTCGGAAGGGTCAGGACGCTGGTAAGGGTAGCTGTTGCCGCGAACACGACCAGTATGACCGCAGTTTCTATTTCGATGGAGCGTGCCAAATGACGCGCTGCGTCGTGATCACCTGCCTGCATGGCGGGAACAAACCGAAACTTGTTGGCGGCTGCCATCACAAGCACCAACGCCACCAGCCCCAGTTTGATGAGAAGCGCCTGCCCGTAGCCCGAAACAAAAAGGCTTCGAAGATCACCCAACAGAAGCCAGGACATCAGCAAGCCCGCCAAAATCAACGCAGGGACAATGACCGAGGCGGCTTGCCCGAAACGATCCCCCAGCGCTGCTGCCTCGTCCAAGCGTTCGGGCTGTAACGACAAGCGCCGTAACGGACCAAGAATGCCGATCCAGAACGCAAGGCAAAGCAAATGCAAAAGCAGCAGAAGCCTTACGCCGCTTTGTTCCAGGCCGGGCACATGCCCAATCTGTGCAAACGACCACAGCGCCAGCACACCGCCACCAAGGGATATCCATTGACCGGCAAATGGCACGAACAACCCGACAAGGATCATGGTCGCGCCGACCAGTCGATAGACCAGAACATCACCGACCGGTGTTTGCCACAAAAGCCTCAGCATCTCGGGATCGCTCATCCCATCAGCGCCGCCGGTTAGGGCGGCCCCGCGCAGCATGAACCCAATGACAGACGCGACTATCGCAAGCCCAGCCAAGAACGCAGTATGGACGCGCATCCGGCCGCTCAGCGACGAGAGGAGATCAGCAAAGGCGGCGCGCATGATCACCAGCCCGCTGGATCCTGCAATGCCAACATACAGCAGGAGTTTTGACAGGATCGCAGCAATGCCCCAGACGTCCGGCATCCTCAGTCAACCGTAAAGGAAAACTCGCCCTGCATCGCATGGCCGTCCACGCCCAGACCGCGCCATTCTATGCGATAGGCGCCTGTCCCCATATCCTGAAGCGGGAGGGTGAAGAGACGATCAAAACTGGTCTGGTTCCCAATGTCGAGTGGGACCGAATGAATATCCTGATGGGTCATCTCCACTCGGGTCAGACGGATGTCGTCCGCAAAGTTGAAACTGATTTCAGACGGGACTTCCGCAATCGTCGCGCCGTTTTCTGGCGTCGTCGTGTCCACGCGGGAATGCGCAAGCGCAACCGTGGCAAGCGTGGCAAGCAGAGCAAGGATCGTGAGCGTCTTCATAGAGTGTTCCTCAGTTAATTCCGTTGGCGCGCTGGATTTCGCGGATATAGGCGACAACCATGGCAACGTCGCCACGGGTTAAGCCTTCGACCGGCGGCATATCTCCGAACGACCAGTGATGGCTTCTTACACCTGTCGCAACTGCGCGCTGAAAGGATTCGTCGGCGTGATGGCTGGGTTCATAGATAACATGGATCAGTGGAGGTCCGGCACCTTCAATTCCGACAGCATTGGTGCCGTGGCACGCGGCGCAAGCCTCATCGAAGAAGCGCTGTCCAATGGCAGCGTTGCCCTCGATCGGGGGCATTTGAATGGCCACCATGGCATCCCCTTCTACAGGGGACGACGGAGTGGCAATTTCGGACGTACCGGGCCGCAGCATAATGTAGGCAGCAGCGACCGCCACGGCACACGCTCCGATAACGAGATACTTTCGGTTCATGGTTCTTCCTGACTTTATGAAACAGAATATTGACCGCGCTGAGCGGCGGCCAAGCAAAAACACCAGGCGCGTACACCTAGCGTCGAAGTGCCGTTTCAGAAGTTAGGTGGTCTGTCCGGATGTTCCGGCTCACGCAGCGCAGAAAGTTCGCTTACCTGCCAATTCAATACCTGTTCGAACTGGTCTGGTGATGCATCCGACGTCTCGGAGGCAAGTAACATCAGGTTGCAGAGGAAAGGATTGCATCCATCATGGTCTGCGCCGTCCGTTTCGTGATGGCCGGTCGGCGACAAACGATCCAAGTGCGGAGATCGCTCCAAAGACTGAACCTCGTCACAATGTCCATCGTTGCAATGCAGCGGCATGTCGTGGGCAACACTTGCGAACCCGGTCAATAAGACCAGAATTGCTGCCAGGAACACCGATAATATCCGCTGCAAAATCATTTCGGCGGAAACCTATTACGCAAATCGGAACAAAACAATACAGGAATAGACCTTGGCGCAGGCATACACGGGGGTCATCAATTGGCCTGTCTCGCCGACAAAGTGGTTGGTGGCAAATGGGAAACCAAAGCGGTTCTGTCACCCCACCGCGCGATCACGGTAGAATTTGCGCCGAAATGCCGCGAAAGGGGCAATTGCCAAACGTTTGCTCGTTGAGTTTGCGACATTTTCCCTATTCTTTCGGTCGCAGGGCCCGGCGCACGGGGATGCCTCCAGCAACGGTTTCGCCTCCAACAAATGTCTGTAAGACCGCCCGGTTGCCAGAATCGCGGTCTTGGGTGATCCTTCAAGAAATTGAAGGATCGCAATATGTTTAGATATCTAATATTTGCGCTCGGTATTTGCGCATCTACGACCTTGTTCGCACAAGAGGCATCTGATGACGCTGCTGCGACGGAAAACGCCTCGGCCACTTCGTCCGATCTTCTGACTGATGCTGAGTTGCAGACCCTGGTCGCTCCGGTCGCTCTTTATCCTGATACGCTGCTGATACAGATTTTGGTCGCGGCGACGCAGCCGTTGGAGATCGTGAAGGCCGAACGGTATTTGCTGGACAACGCCGACCGAGACGCCTCCGAGCTTGGTCCGGAAATTGAAGCCATGGGCTGGGATCCTTCGGTCAGTGTGTTGGCGACAGCGTTTCCCGAAGTCGTCGGTCAGATGGCCACCCATGTCGATTGGACCGAGACGGTGGGAACGGCCATGCTGGCGCAGTCCGATGATGTGCTGGATGCGGTTCAAGTCATGCGGGACCAGGCGATTGACAGCGGAGCGCTTGTGTCCGGGCCCGCGCAAACTGTCGAGGTGACGGAAGAAGACACGGTTGTCATTACACCGACAGAGCCGGAAACCGTATACGTCCCGCAGTATAACCCTGAGACCGTCTATACGGGACCGTCGGTGGGGGACGTTGCAGGCGCGGCCCTGCTGACATTTGGCACCGTCGCCCTGATCGACGAGATTTTTGACGACGACGACGATTGGTATGGCTATTGGGGGTGCCGGAACTGCGGTGGCTGGGGCGGTGGCCCGATTTACAGAAACCCGAACATCGACATTGACGTCGAAGGAAACGTCAACATCGGCAACAACATTGATCTGGGCAACCGCACGGATATCGGATGGAAACCCGATCCTGGCCGTCAGCAGCAAGCCCGAGACAAAATCGCCAATCACAAAAGACCAGAAGGGGGTCGCGGCAATTTGCCGGTCAACCGCCCCGAGGGTCGCACGGATGAATTGCGGTCAAAACTGAGCCGCGAGTCCGGCGCCGCGGACATCAGCCGCGACCGTGCGGCGGCTGCCGTTGCGGCTGGCGCAGGTGCAGGGGCCGTGGCCGGTGGTGCTCTGGCAAATCGGAGCGGTGGGAAAAAACCGTTGCCGCAGATAAACCGGGGCAACGTCGACCGGGACAAGGCCGCTGCAAAACAACAGGCCGTTGATCGGACCAAACGACCCGATGCGGCGAAACGGCCTGTCGCACAAAAACCGCAGACAGCCAGAAAACCGCAGGCGAAGAAGGCCGCAACGGCGCAGCGCAAACCCAGTGCGTCCAGGGGGCAAGCGATGAAGAAAAAGGCGTCCGGAAGCAGAACTCACAGCGCGTCCAAGCGAGGGCACGCCGCCAAAGGCAAGCGGAGACGGTAAGATGCGTATATCGGTATTTTCAGTTGTTTTGCTCGCTGCGACCGCAGGCGTCGCGCTTTCTGACGGCGCCCGGTTTGATACTCCGCAAAGCGCGCTGGACGCGTTCGCAGATGCTCTGAAAGCAAATGATCAGAGTAAGTTGCTTGAAATTTTCGGACCTGAAGCCGAAGATTTGGTCGGATCGGGAGATCCGGCAGAAGACCAGCAAAGAAGGCAGGAAGTTCTTGGCATGTACGCCGAAGGGTACCGCTTTCAGCCCGAGGATGATGGGGTTGTTCTTCTGCTGGGTGAAGAAAGTTGGCCTTTCCCGATTCCAATCCTGCGCGGGGAAGACGGCTGGCGTTTTGACCTGGAGGCCGGGATCGAAGAACTTTCGGCCCGGGAAATCGGCTTGAATGAGCTGGAAGTGATTGATTTGCTGGAGGCTTATGTCGACCTACAGGCGGCATTCCGGCTGATGGATCACAACGGTGACGGCGTCATGGAATTTGCGCAGACGATCATTTCCGACCCGGGCGAGCGAAACGGACTTTTCTGGCCCGAAGACGACAGCTTTGTCGGCGCGGCACTTGCCCGAGCCGCCGCCTCGGGGTGGAGCGACGGTGAGACCGACTATGAGGCGGAACCATTCCTCGGCTATTACTTCACCATCCTTCACGAACAGGGGGCGAATGCGGCTGGCGGAGCCTACTCGTACTTTGTCGGGGATCGCTTCGTGGCCGGACATGCCTTGCTTGCAGTGCCTTCGGATTACGGAGAAACAGGCATCCATTCCTTCATGGTCGGTGAAAACGGTATCGTTTACGAGGCCGATTTCGGCCCCGAGACCCTCGATGCCACTGCCGATATCAACATCTACGATCCCGGCCCGGACTGGTCGCCGGTTGAGTAGCCGCCGATCTCCGGCGCACTTCCCGCCGCAGCAAAGCGATTGGTAAGTGATGGTCGCCCAAAGTGGGCGACCATGCCGACCGGATGGCGTCAAGCGACGAGCCTGCTCCAACTGGACCATATCGAACAAACGGGAAAGGATCGCGCACTTCAGCGCTGTCCCGCGAAACCAATGTATCGTTGCCTTCGTCCCGCCCGCCTTACTTGCAGATCGGCAACTCCAATGGAGGCTGCTTGGGCAAAGAATCCCTCCATTGGTTTATGATGGGTTGGAGGCTGCGCTTGGGCCAGAACTTCGGAGCACCGATTGCCTGTAGACAGGCGGCGTTCCAGTAAACCCCCGCCCCAGATAACGATTTGCCCTTTTTGACCGCCTTTGCGACGGCGTTAATGTCTTTGCCTTCCGGATAGATGTAGAGGGTTGTCGGGTTCCCTTCCACCAGGGCCAGAATCTCTTTCGAGGCGGATTGCGACCATGTCGTGCACCCGTTGCTGCGGCCCCCGGCATAGTTCACGAGCCTTCCGTATGGGACATAGCCGTCATCATCCGCATGAGAGCTTTGCGGATTTTTGAACCGGCATTGCCACTTCAGGAAAACGGCAGGATGTCCGCCAATTGCGCGCTCCCGTGCGTTGCTCGTTTCGCCTTCGCCATCAAACAAAAGAAACGTCCGATAGAACGGTTTCGTCTGACCGGAATGACTGTAATAGCCTTTGAATGATGTTCGTGTCTCGGCGGTCACGTAGGATCCGCCAGCGGTTAGTTTCGACCCCTCAGCGTTGCTGAAATTCTTCGCGCATTGCCGACCGTTCGAGAAATTGGCGCGTTGCAGTTTGCGCCCATTCCCGTAGCCGGACGAGACGGCCTGGAAAGATCTCCGAGACTCGCAGATGACATAAAACCGACGTCCCGGATTGCCGTTTCGCGCGGTACTGGGCCGGGTTGCATCCTTTGCAAGGTAGCAAGGGTTTCTGACCACGCCCTGCCGCACTTTTTCCTGATACAAATCCCGCGCCCTTTTCAGGACGATCGGAGCTATTTGGCCATCGCCCGTGCCCACATGCTTTTGCAACCAGGCGGGGATATCCGATGACAGTGCATTAACTCGATCAGGCAGCGAACCTGCCGAGACGGCAATTGTCATGAACGTGACTGCAAGACGGAGCGATATCGGTTTCAACGGAAAACCTCCTGCCAGAATGTCCTCGTGACCAACTTACCACAATTTTAGCGTGCAGGGATGTCTGTCGAAGGAACGACGGAGGGCGCCTGTTGCTGCAAATCCCACTTTTGCAATGAGGGGTCTCTTGGCAGTTCATTTTCCAAAACACTGAGGTTCATGCGTTGACGGCTACTGATCTGGAAGTGCCCGTCTAGAATTAAGTGCCGATTTCGTGGTTATGGCTTCACAGGCTTCGGAAACCGCCTTGGCGGCGCGGCTTGGCGAAAAGGGCGACAGAGTGACTTTGAGGCTGACCAAACTGCCTTGCCGCAATTTGAATGACATTCGAACCTGGCAAGTAGTTCTCTAATTAACCGTACGTCCTGAAAGCCAGTCGTTTAGTTGAGACGGTTTGCGGTGGCACTTCTTGCCACGTCGACCACACGGTCATCTCCAGACTGAATACAGCTGACCGGAACTTCGCCTCCCAGCTCACTTTTGGGCGAGGTCATCCACAACGCGCATTGCCACGGGGTCATTTCAACGGGCAGCGCCTTCAAAACATCTTCCATCAACGGAAACGGAGTACCATCTTCGGCAAACTGAAAAGATGGATACGCGTCAATACCTTCATATGGAACGGAGAAAACCTTTCCGCTTCGCTTCCAGATGTCGCCAATCCGCGTGACCAGCCGCGAGCCTGTCTTCCACTGCGCGTGTACCGCGCCCATGTCGAGCAAAGGGAACTTGCGGGAAAACTCATCCTTGCGGATGTCGCTGACAATACAGAACTGTTCTTCGAATTTGGCCAAGTACATCTGATTACACACAACACTAACAAATTCACACACGACAACACTGCCAGAACATCGCCCTCGCGAAAGTAAAATAGTTCACTTTCAAAAGTGCGTACTGATCTAAAGTCGCGCGAAGAAAGTTAAGCTACTGTAATTATTTCAACTTTCAGACAGATAAACCCTCAACCCGAAGACCAGAAAACCATATTGGCCTTTCCGTTTACCTGGCATGCGGGCAACAATTCCTGTGAGAGCAGCAAATTGATTACAGTTAAGGGTGAAATTACACGGATCGGAACCACTCAGGTGCTGTGGGCTACTTCCCGCCTGCGTCGGAAACCATTATCCCGATGGCAAACAGGGCAATGGCTCACCAGGGTCAGGATGTATTTTTTCCTGCGATGGGAGGTTCACGGTTCGAAAACCGAGCCGCGACATGAGCGACCTGAATTGGCTGACCATTGAGCAGATGGCCAAGCTCGCTCCTTATTTCCGGAAGTCACAGGGCAAGCCTCGGGTAGATGCCAAAAGCGTGTTTGCCGAGATTATCTTCATCAATGGCGGCGGTTTGGGATGGCGGGACGATCCGGAATCCGACGGTCTGCAAAAGACCCATTGCAGCCGGTGGAAGCATTGGAACAAGACGGTGTTTTCGCCCGGAGGATGGCCGTTCTTGCCGCCGAGCACAGCAAAGAGAAGGCCGTCAAGATCGATAGGAACAGACGAACATCATGCGTTCAGCTGAGCCTGCGCAAGTATCTCAGGTCACTCCGCGCCGCGACGAGCATGGTCGCGCAATAAAGGTTAGTCGCCGGATCGGGAGAACCAAAGGCGGCTTGAATACCAAGCTTGATGCCATTTGCGACAGCCATAGGCGCCCGCTCAACCTGTTCGTTGCCGACGGGGCAGATCAGCGATCAAATCGGTGCTCGGGTCCTGATCAGTTGCCCACCAAATGTGGACCGTTTGCTCGGAGATCGCCACCACGACGACGACAGGTTCCGAGATATGTTGAAAGACACAGGTATATCCACTGGCCTCCATTTTTTATCATGCAGGGAATTGTCGCGACAGGTAACGGTAAAAATCCCATATGGTTCCTTCATAGTCGCTTGGCGCGAGATGGCCGGACGGCGCGTGGCGCGAACTGAGCGCCGATTGCATTTTCTCCAGCTTCTCGCGATCCTCGCGATTTACCTCGTGCCATAACTTGATGCGTTCTTCCAACTCATCCTGGGTCAGCTCGTCGCCATAGGTCGACATCGTCCATCGCACCCGGATGCAATCCACGGACAAAGGTTTGATGGACAAAGAAACTAGCAATGTCGCGGCCTGGCTGGCCACCTGAGCGGGGAAGACATTGAACAAGGTTGAGCGGCGGCGTTCGTCATCGCTCAGCCCTGGCGCGCCCAAGCCACGGGATTCTGCGCTTGATGGGTAGTTGGCACAATAAGCCGTGAACGTGTCGTCGGATAAGGCCTTTCGGCTTAAACCCGTCGGCGTGTAGGGATGCAGCGTTTCCGGATGCACGACCGAGAGGTGGTACGCTTCCATGAAATTCTCGACAAGGCACTTCCAGTTCGTGTGCCAGTCTTCTTCAAACGTTGCAACATGGCGCATCCTGTCCGTCTGATAGTTGCCAAGCAGAACTTCCAGTTGCTCAAGGCGCGGCGCCAGCGGCTCTGCATCATCGTCCAGATTGACATAGACAAAGCCGTTCCACTGCTCACAGCGAAATTCCGGTAAGGCGCAACTGCCCTTTTTGACGCCTTTGTCTCGCATGCGCGGCGCGTTCAAAAGCTCACCGTCTCGCGCATAGCTCCACGCATGGTAGCTGCAGACAAACTTACGGGTTGAACCAGACCCTTCGGCAATCGGCATGCCCCGATGGCGGCACAGGTTCGACAAGATTCTGACTTGCTCGTCATCCCCGCGAACGACCAGCAGGGGTTCGTCGAAAAGCTGCGCTGTAAAGTAGTCCCCGGCACTTGGGATTTCGTCGGCACGGCCAAGGCAATGCCACTCCTTGCTCAGGAATGTTTTCACCTCGAAATCAAAGAACTCGGGATCCGTGTAAAACCATCCGGGCAAGCACTGCGCTTGCGACTCTGGCAGGGCCGCGACCTGATGGAGCATTCCCACCATCTCAGCAACCCGCTGCTTTCGAACCATTTGCATTTTACTGCGCGGCCTCCTGTCCGAAGACGCGGTTGAACCCGGCCGTCTTCTCGGCCAGATACTGCGTGAAGTCGTAGATCGGTCGTTCGAGGTAAGAGAGATGTCCGGCCCGCGCCGCGCCGGAGTTCAGACCCTTGAACACTTTTTCCGTACAGCCGCGGTCTTCGTCATTCACGTCATCCAGCAGCTTCTTCAGTGTCGCGATATATTCATCCGCCTTCGGGTCCGCCATGAATTCGGGTGACAAACCGCCGCCATAGACAATCGAGACCTGGCCCGTGCCTTTTGGGTGCAACGAAAGATACCAGAAGTATCCCGGCGTCAGAGTAATCAGGTGACTTGGGTAAAGCGTCAGCAGAGCGGTGGTCTTGCGCCAATCGCCCTCAAGGCGCGTGTTGTCCGGATGGGCGTTGCCCATCGGCAGCGACGCCTCTTTGGTGATCCAGTGATAATTGAAGTGCTTCAGCCCAGGCGGGCAATCCATCTCCTCCAGTTTGGAATGGCCCCCAACTGTCTGGGCGTGACACACAGGCAGGTGGTAGCTCTCCATGAAGTTCTCTGCCAGAACCTTCCAGTTCGTGTCCCAGACATGGGTCTCGCGGAAGCACTCGACATAGTTCTCCATTCCGTACTGGGACACCATCTCTTCCAGTTCGGACAGTTGCTGGGCCACCGGGGCTGAATCCGGGTTCAGGGTCACGTAAATCCAGCCCAGCCATTCCTCGCAGCGGATTTTGGGGAGCTTGTAGCTTTCTTTGCAAAAACCCGTCGTCTCTTTCATGAACGGTGCGCCGCGCAGGTTGCCTTCCAGATCGTAGGTCCAGGCATGATACGGGCAGACCAGAACGCGGGCGTTCCCTTCGCCTTCCACGATCGTCGACATGCGGTGCAAACAAACATTCGAAAACGCTTTCAGCTCTTCGGACTTGCCCCGAAGCACGACGATGGGTTGTTCCGCGACTTCAAGGGCAATGTAGTCACCGGGATTTGCCAATCGGCTGGAACGTCCAACGCAGACCCAGTCCTTGCCAAAAACATTGTCCAACTCACTGCGCAGGAAATCCTGACTTGTGTAGACAGAAGGAGGCATGGCAACCGCGTCTTCCATCGGCCGATGAGCGGCATTCAACAATTCAGTAACTGCCTGGTCTAACGACATGGGTGGCTCCTCAATCATGCGGTGACCCCGATTTGCAGGCTAAGACAGCCTGTCATCCTCGGACGATTTCATGTTGCACTCGAACTGAAAAATATAAAAACTTAAAAAAGATGGCCTTTAAGAAGGTAAAATATGGTTCACTTCACTTTGCGCCAATGCACCTATTTTCGAACCGTCGCCGAATACGGCGGCATTGCACAGGCCGCGCGTGTGCTGAACATTTCGCAGCCTTCGGTCGCGCAGGCGATACAAAAGCTTGAAGATGTCACCGGGTTGGTCCTGTTCAATCGCCACCATGCTCGGGGCTTGTCGCTCACGCTTCAGGGGCGCCTGTTTCTGGAACATGTCAAGGAACTTGAAGCGCAGGCTGAACGTGTCGGCACTCAGGCAAAGGCACTGCTTTCGGAAACGGCGGGCGAACTTCGGCTGGGCGCATTTCGGACCCTTTCACCCTTTTTCCTTCCGACGCTCATTCGAAAATTCCAACACACTTATCCGGATGTCCGGGTGTTTCAACAAGAGTATGGTCTGGCTGAACTTGGTGATGCGCTGCGAAACGGAGAGATTGATCTGGCTCTGACATACGACAGGGGCTGGTCACTGGATGGGCTGGAGATCGTCAGACTGGCCGCTTTGCAGCCGAAAGTTATTATTTCTTCGAACCATCCGCTGGCACAAAATGAAGAGGTTCGACTATCTGACTTGCGCGATATTCCATATGTCATGTTCGACGGGCCAGGCAGCCGGACCTATTTCGAAGATTTGCTGAGAGAGGCGGCCCTCTATCCAGACATAGCCTATGCGTCGAATTCTCTTGAAACCGTGCGCAGTGCCGTAGCTGAGGAGTTCGGATTTTCGTTTTTGATAATGCTGCCCGAGTCGACGACGACATATAGCGGAGGCACGATAAAAGCGCTGCAGTTGGTCGAAACCCTGCGTCCCCTAAACGTTGTACTTGCGTATCACAGAGATCTTCAGAGCAAGTTCATCATGGGTTTTAAGGCACTTGCGAGTGAGCACTTTGGTGGCCGTTCTGAGGACCAAACTGAATGAGAAAAGTGTTGTAACCTCCAGCTGGGTGTCAGGCCCTTTGGCACAGTGGGTATAAGCCTCCGCAACTGAACTGGTCCACCGCTATGTTTAGAATACGGAGGACCAAGAACGGCAAACCAGCGGTTGAAGCCCGAAGAGATTACCTTGAAGTTGCAGCAGGTTGAGGTGTTGATGGCGCCAGGTATGACCTGCCTGGATGCGATCAGACAGATCGGCGTCGTTGAACAGACTTGCCTCAACCACTTGCCGGAGAGGGATTCGATCAGTGTTGCAGCCCGATCATCGTTACTTGCTGCCATTGGTGTGTTCATAATGAAAAAGAAAGACGGGAAAACCACTGAAACCCGCCTCGCTCCTTTTCATCAGATCACACAGTTTTCTAACCACACGGTTCAAACGCGACCACCTGTTTCTCTTGTTCTTTCAGTTCCAGCACCCACTGACGAAACTGTCTTTTTGCTAACGGCGTGATCTGTCTGGACACCATATTGGCCGCGCGCGGCGCCTTTGCGAACTCGGCTACCGATCCTGACCAACCAGCCGCTCCGGCGCCAGCTTTCAACGGTGCCCACTGAACGAGGTACCGCTCACCATCGAGCAACCCTGCTCACTGATGGAACGGCCGCAATCGTGACCAAGTCGCTGGCCTGACCGTCAAGCGCATTCATATCGGCGCGCTTCTCGCCTAGCGCACGCAATGCCTCGTCCTCTGAAGCAAAGGCTGCCACATGGGCTGGTGTGCGGCCTTGCGAGTCCCTCGCGGTGACATTTGTCCCCGCTGCCACGAGCTGCCGGAACATTTCGTCATCATCGGTATGAGCGGCTGCGAAGAGACCGATGAGCGATCTTTCCCAGCTCTTCGTTACACAACCTTTGCAAACCTTAGCAAACCTTAACATGTCAGATGTCTTTGAAGACACTTTGGTGTAACCGCAAGACAAACCGGTTCAGTGGTTCATATGCGACCCTGTCTTAGCCCCGTAAAACTGTGCCACTATTTTGGTGTCACGGAAGGGATGATGGATGGCTCGGAAGCGGTATTCGGATGAAGATGCGTTG
>NZ_JBQFPJ010000009.1:0-163908 GCF_056534475.1 Ruegeria sp. D4 | reverse complement strand
CAACGCATCTTCATCCGAATACCGCTTCCGAGCCATCCATCATCCCTTCCGTGACACCAAAATAGTGGCACAGTTTTACGGGGCTAAGACAATATGATGCAGGCGCCGGGTTATCGGTTCACCCTGAACAAGGCTGCCGCCGTTCTCGGCCCGATCTGGTTCGGCGCGCGAGGCCTCTGGTCCTGGTTCCTGGGCTTTCTGGTGCTTGAAACACTGGCTTACATTCAGGTCGGCTTGGGTCTATTCGGTGATCTGGGGCGGGAGTTTCGCGAACGGGCCGATCAGATTGAACAGACTCTGGCGCTGCGTCGACAGCAGATCGAGGCGGCGGAACAATCCGGCGCTGCGTCGCTGGATTCCCTAAAACGCGCGGCAGAGTCGCTGGAAGGCGCCCTGGCCGGAGCGCAGGAAGCCGCACAGAGCGCAGACTCCACCGGTATCACCTATCTGGCGGTCGGGCTTTTCCTGCTGCTAGCGGTCAAACTCCTCGCGGCGTCGTTGGCCAACTGGACGCTGGAAGGTCAGTTCGCGCGCTGGCGATCAGATTCCAGCGTGGCTCATGGATGGTCTGTGCCCCGGATGATCGTCGCGTCCGTGCTGACCCTGGTTGTCGTTGTTCTCTCTGCCATCAAGTTTGCGCAACCTGATGCGCTGTCTGTTCTAAAGACCTTTCCGACAAACCGGGATTGGCGGCTCAACGTGGGTGACGGCGTACAGGCCGTATTCGAGTGGACCAAAACAGCCGGACGCGGTTTCTTCGATGGGCTGACCTACGGAATGCGCACCCTTCTGGACTGGATCGAAGTGGTTCTGGTCGACACCCCTTGGCCGGTCGTGGGACTGGTCATAATCATGCTGGCTTACCTTTCCGCTGGCCCGCGCGTGGCAATTTTCACCGGTGCGGCATTGGCTTATCTCGGCCTGCTGGATTTCTGGGAGAAGGCGATGACAACTATTGCCCTGCTGGGAGCCGCTGCGTTGATCTCGATCACGCTGGGTATTCCGCTTGGCATTTACTGTGCACGCCGCCCCCGCGCGTTTGCCATCGTGCGGCCAATCCTGGACTTCATGCAATCGATGCCGTCCTTCGTGTATCTGATCCCAGTTGTCGCCTTCATCGGGTCTGGCAAACCTGCCGGAGTCGTTGCGACAATGATCTTTGGAAGCCCACCGGTGATCCGCTTTACCGTCCTGGGTCTGCAGCAAGTGCCGGAAACCGTGCGCGAGGCTGCCCTCGCATTTGGCGCAACGCCGCGCTATCTGCTGTGGAAAGTAGATCTGCCGCTGGCGCACAAGACCATCATGGCTGGCGTCAACCAGACCATACTTATGTCACTTGCCATGGTCGTTGTTGCATCACTGATCGGTGCGAAAGGCCTGGGCGAAGATGTGCTGGAGGCTCTGCAATATGCTGCCGCTGGGCAAGGCATACTGGCGGGTCTGGCAATCCTCTTCTGTGCTCTCATTCTGGACCGCATTGTGGCAGGCAAGAAATGACCACGGCTTTCCGGTAGCACCGGTTTGGCTGCTTCCAGTTTTCGGATCTGGTGGTTCGGCATGTAGGAACAGTGATCGGTTCAGGCATTCACGGCAAGATGCTTGGTCAAGTGAAAACGGACCGGTCACCGATGAGCGGCAAAATATTGATTTGTCGTTGATGTTTTCTGTTATTCGTCAAAACCAAAAGCCGTGAAATCCCTCTAAGTACCGCGTGCGCCAGCTTGACGTCGCGGGGCAGACCAGGGTGTGATAGAGTATACTCAGGTTAAAAAATCTGCTGTTACTTATGTTTAGATGCCAAACTCATCAATTCCGTCGGGGCTTGCGGATGGTTCTTTGCTTTTTCTGGGGCCTGGTACTTTGCCTGAGTATTGCGACATCAGCCGAGGCAAAGCGCGTGGCGCTTGTAATCGGCAACGCACAGTATGACCATGTTTCGGACATTCCCAACTCGGCCAATGACGCCAGGGACGTAGCCGCCGCGCTTGGGCGGATCGGGTTTGTTGTCACCCAAAAATACAACCTCGATTACCGAGACATGCGGCTTACCCTTCGGGATTTTTCCGAGGAAACAGACGACGCAGATATGGTGCTGGTCTACTTTGCGGGCCACGGAATCGAAATCGACAATACAAACTATCTGATACCCACAAACGCGGAACTCAGAAGTGACAAGGATGTAGAGTTCGAGGCCATCCGGTTGGAGACAATGCTGAATTCAGTTTCAACGGCCAAAGGCTTGAAACTGGTTCTTGTGGACGCCTGCCGGAACAACCCGTTCGTGTCGCAAATGGTCCGAACCACGGCGACCCGGTCGATTGGCCGGGGATTGGGGCGTATCGACCCGGGCGGCGTGCTTGTCGGGTATTCCGCGCGCAGTGGGACGCTGGCATTGGATGGCGTGGGCCGCAACAGCCCTTACGCGCAGGCTTTGCTGGAGCATATCGAAGTGCCCGGTCTGGAATTGGGAAAGCTCTTCCGCAAAGTGCGGGACACAGTTTTTGACCTGACCGAGGGCTATCAGGAGCCGTTCACCTATGGCTCACTGCCCGGGCGCGACATCTTCCTTGTCCCCGCAGCAGTCAAGGCTCCTAAAGCCGAATTAGAGCAAAGCTCTGCGACCACAGAGCCCCTCCCTGCTGACGAGCGCGAAGACGCGGCTCAACGCGTCCTGCGCGAAGCACTGAAGCTGGAAGATGACAGTGTGAAAAACGGCGCATTGGAAATGATCGCGCAACTCTACCCGAACACGAGGGCCGGACAGTACGCTGGCGAGGTCGCTGGCGCGATTGGCAATCAGGCTCAGCCAAAAACGAAGGCCTCGGATGATCAAAGGAATGCAGGCGACCTGTCCTTGATGTCGAAGAATACAGCCGACCAGGGGGTTCGGGAGAATGCGCTACAAGACATGGCGCTGGAAACCGAAACTGCGTTGAACTTAAGCCGAAGCGACTATCGAAGTATTCAGCGCGGTCTGAATGCTCTGGGCTATTCCGCCGGGCCAGTTGACGGGATATTCGGTGCGCGGTCTCGCACGGCCTTGCGTCGATTTCAGGGGCAAAGCGGTTCAGAGGGAACGGGATACCTGACCGAGAAAAGCTATGCTGTTCTAAAAAACATCGCGAAACCCGAACCGCCACTTGATAGCAATGTGCAGCCTGACAGCCGCGTTTCAGTGGCGTTGCCAAATCCCCGTGCCGAGGCGTCCAGCCCGCTATATGGGGATTATGTTATCGATATCAGCCGACGGGCGAACCCCAATGGCAAAGACGCGGGTTCAGGCACAAAGCTGGTCTTGCGATTACACTACCGCAAGTCCGCCAACGGGTTTCAGTTGATCAGTGCTCAGGAATTCGCCAAGGGCGGAGCGTCGCGGCCCAAGAGTTATAGCGCATCGCTTTCTGATAGCGGTCAATTGCGCGTGTCCGGCCGCACGAATTACTTGTTCAAGAGTTCGATTGTTGTCGGATTCTCGATAAGTCAGAATCTGCCGCCAGATTTTTCGGCGGGAAGGTCGCTGAGCAGTACACAGGGCCGATTTGACAAAAACTGGTTTGTGGACGTCAGGATTACGAAAAGATAATGCTCATCATGGCTGGTCGACTTTATTGGCCTGCACTGTCGGAAGACGTATGCAACCGCAGTTGATACGCGGACGGGAAGGCTTTGGTGACCCCGCAATGACCTGGTTTGTTAATCCCAACGGTAATTGAAGCTGACGCTGATCCGTTCGTCCTCGGCCATGTTCATCGGAACCTCATGGCGCAGCCAGCTTTCCCACAGCAACACGTCCCCCACCTTCGGCTTTACATAGATGAACGGCTGCAAGTCGCGCCGACCACCCTTGAGGCGTGTGGGGGCGGCCATCATGCGGCCGGACCGAGGGTCTTCTAGTTTCAGCGCGCTGGCGCCTTCTGGCATCGCGACGTACGTTGTTCCTGAGATCACGCTGTGAGGGTGCAGGTGGCTGGAATGCATCCCGCCTTCGGGCAGGATGTTGATCCACAGATCCTCAAGCTTCAGTTCTCCTTCGCCCAGGTCAAACTCAAGATCCTTGGCAAACGCGGCCACGTGCTGATCCAAAACCTTGACCAGATCGGCAAATATTGGGAACCGCCATGGCAGATCGGTCAGGGAGGCGTAGCTGGTATAACCGGGATAGCCGTTTTCCTCACACCAGTCCTGTCCGGCTTCATCATCCTCGGCGATGACCAAGCAGGAATTTTCCAGCTCTTCCGGGTCGATCTTCGGATCGAATTCAGAAAGGGCAGCGCGGTAGAGGCGGGTGACGAAGAGTGAATCAATCTGTGGCATGGGCCGGGCATAACCCAGCCCTTGCAGCAAGGCCAGTTAATGTTTCCTGGGTTACGTCTTAAGGGGCCCTTTGCCACAGCGCGGGATAGGGCGGCCACCATCCGCATAGGCAAGGCACAATACAATCTCGTCCGGTTTCGGCGCATCGGGTACATTCAGTGTCATCGTGTCGAAATGATCGAATGACCACGGGTTGTCCTTGTGTCCCAGCGGCAGATCGATCGCGCAACCTGGTGCACCCAGTTTTGCATTTGATGGGATCACAGCCTCGCCCCCGCCAGCCGCCGTGCGCATTGGGGCACCTAGCTTGGGGTGAATCACAGCCCCGCCTTGTTCAAGATCTCCGTTTATGCCGATGATGGTCGCCTTGCCGTATGAAACCGGATCTCCGTCCAGCTGCCCAATTGCTTCGGCAGCCAGATCGGCACCAAGCGCTCCGCCGATCTCGAACAAGTCCGATAAGTCTTCTGTAAACTTGCCTGCCAGTGGGTTTTGAAAGACGGCCATAGCTGCCACGCGAACGATGGGTGGGCATGGCTGGCCCAGTTGATCAGTGGTGATCACTTCTTTGATAAGCACTTTCTTGCGCAACTGAACCATGGGAACCTCCGGCTAACTGACTGACAGCCTAGGGGTGCCTTCGTATTTCGTCGAATCCAATCACGCGACCGCGAATGCAGTGCATCGTTGAAACAGAAAACCCCCGCCGGTGTCCCGGCGGGGGTCTTTTCAGTCACGAACGGGATTGCCCCCAATCGCTTACCAGTCTTCGCGAACCACGACGCGGGTCTTGATCGGCAGCTTCATCGCGGCCAGGCGCAGGGCCTCGCGGGCGATGTCGTCATTGACGCCGTCGATCTCGAACATCACGCGACCGGGCTTGACCTTGCAAACCCAACGGTCCACGGAACCTTTACCTTTACCCATACGAACTTCGATCGGCTTTGCAGTGACCGGAGTGTCGGGGAAGATGCGGATCCAGACACGGCCCTGACGCTTCATGTGACGGGTCATGGCACGACGCGCAGCTTCGATCTGACGTGCAGTCACACGCTCAGGCTCGATGGCTTTCAGGCCGTAGGTGCCAAAGTTCAGATCAGAGCCGCCCTTGGCTTCGCCCTTGATCCGGCCTTTGTGCATCTTGCGGAATTTTGTACGCTTTGGTTGAAGCATATCTTTCCCTCCTTAGCGACGACCGCCACCAGCACCACGAGGTGCAGGGCCGTCCTGGAGTTCCTGTGCTTTACGGTCACGTGCCTGCGGATCGTGCTCCATGATCTCACCTTTGAAGATCCAGACCTTGATCCCGATGATCCCGTAAGGAGTCATCGCTTCGGCATGTGCGTAATCGATGTCGGCACGCAGGGTGTGCAGAGGCACGCGGCCTTCGCGGTACCACTCGGTCCGTGCGATTTCGGCGCCGCCCAGACGACCAGCGACGTTCACCCGGATACCCAGGGCGCCCATGCGCATGGCGTTCTGAACCGACCGCTTCATCGCGCGACGGAACGAGACGCGGCGCTCCAGCTGCTGAGCGATGGACTCGGCAACCAACTGCGCGTCAAGCTCGGGCTTGCGCACTTCGACGATGTTCAGGTGCAGTTCGCTGTCGGTCATGCGAGCAAGCTTTTTGCGCAGAACTTCGATGTCTGCACCTTTCTTGCCGATGATGACACCGGGGCGTGCAGTGTGGATCGTGACGCGGCACTTCTTGTGCGGACGTTCGATGATCACACGGGCAACACCGGCCTGCTTGCACTCTTTGTTGATGAACTCACGGATTTTGAGGTCTTCCAGCAGAAGATCACCGTAGTCCTTGGTGTCGGCGTACCAGCGGCTGTCCCAGGTGCGGTTGACCTGCAGGCGCATGCCGATCGGATTGACTTTATGACCCATTAGGCTTGCTCCTCAACTTGACGCACCTTGATGGTGATCTCCGAGAACGGCTTCATGATCTTGCCGAAACGGCCACGGGCACGCGGGCGACCGCGCTTCATGACCAGGTTCTTGCCAACCCATGCTTCGGCGACGATCAGCTCGTCAACATCCAGGTTGTGGTTGTTTTCGGCATTCGCGATTGCGGACTGCAGGCACTTCTTGACGTCCTGCGCGACGCGCTTGTTCGAGAAAGTCAGGTCGGTCAGAGCCTTCTCAACTTTCTTGCCGCGGATCATTTGCGCAACCAGGTTCAGTTTCTGCGGGCTGGTGCGAAGCATGCGCGTTTTCGCCATTGCTTCGTTTTCAGCCACGCGGCGGGGGTTCTTTTCCTTGCCCATGACTTACTTCCGCTTCGCTTTTTTGTCTGCGGCGTGGCCATAATAGGTACGGGTCGGCGAGTATTCACCGAACTTCTGACCGATCATGTCTTCCGAGACGTTGACGGGGATATGCTTCTGGCCGTTGTACACACCAAAGGTCAGACCCACGAACTGGGGCAGAATGGTGGAACGACGCGACCAGATCTTGATGACTTCGTTGCGGCCCGACTCGCGCGCTGCTTCGGCTTTTTTCAGCACGTAAGCATCGACGAAAGGACCCTTCCAAACAGAGCGAGACATAGATTAACGTCCCTTCTTCTTGGCGTGCCGCGAGCGGATGATCAGCTTCTGGGACGCTTTGTTCTTGTTGCGGGTACGCTTACCCTTGGTGTCCTTACCCCACGGTGTAACCGGCGTACGGCCACCCGAGGTACGACCTTCACCACCACCGTGCGGGTGATCGATCGGGTTCATTGCAACACCACGAACCGACGGACGAACGCCTTTGTGGCGCATACGACCGGCTTTACCGAGGTTCTGGTTCGAGTTGTCGGGGTTGGACACGGCACCAACGGTGGCCATGCATTCCTGACGGACCATGCGCAGCTCGCCCGAGCTCAGACGGATCTGAGCGTAGCCGCCATCGCGACCAACGAACTGAGCGTAAGTACCGGCCGCACGTGCGATCTGACCGCCTTTGCCAGGCTTCATCTCGATGTTGTGGACGATGGTACCAATGGGCATGCCCGAGAACGGCATTGCGTTGCCCGGCTTGATGTCAGCTTTTGCCGACGCGATGACTTTGTCACCAACAGCCAGACGCTGCGGAGCCAGGATATATGCCTGCTCGCCGTCTTCGTATTTTACCAGTGCGATGAATGCGGTCCGGTTCGGGTCATATTCGATCCGCTCGACGGTTGCCGCGACATCAAATTTGTTCCGTTTGAAGTCAACGATCCGGTAGAGACGCTTTGCGCCACCGCCGCGGCGGCGTGAAGTGATCCGTCCGGTGTTGTTCCGGCCGCCCGATTTGGTCAAACCCTCTGTAAGAGACTTGACCGGACGTCCTTTCCAAAGCTCCGAACGGTCGATCAGCACCAGCCCGCGCTGGCCCGGCGTCGTCGGCTTGTACGACTTAAGTGCCATGCTTTCTGTCTTCCGTTTAGCAAGTGCAGGGGGTTTCCCTGCTATGTGATAGGCCCCCGTAGGTGCCAAGGGTGTAGGGCCCCGAAGGTCCCCGGTTACAAATATCAGAGGCCCCGGAACGAATCCGAGGCCGTAAGATTGGGTGCATGTAGCAGTGTTGGGGGTAGGTGTCTATAGGGCCCTGCTGATTTTCTGGCACTCGAATTCGGAACCAACTCAGCAGTCAGGGGGCACAGTAAAAACGACGCGGTTGTTTCGCGAGACCAACAATCTCTCGTTATGGATGAATGTCGCGTGCCGTACAACTTGAAGCTAGGACAACCGCGATCCAATTGACGTCCAGCGAAAGGTCGCGCTCGGCCAGCCAGGCCTGCTGCAAACCATAGGCGACCTGTTCCTTGGCGGCCTCACAGTAATAATGCTCACCCTCCTGACGATGATGAATAAGTTCGTGCAGCAGGACAGAAATGTCCTGCGGGTCTTCTGCGCTCCAAGGAAGGACCAGCGTTATCCTCCTCGTTTCAGGATCATAGATCCCGCGGGGCGTGCCGCCAATCATCGAAGCCATCTCACTCGGTTCAGCCAAATCCTTGGTATCAGCAAAAAAGATGCTTGCTGGTGAAGGCGTCCTTGGGAGGTCCGTGGCAGTATCTATCCAGCGGTGAAGCTCTTCCGTCAAATCGTCTGGAACCGTCGGGGTCTCTGCCGCAACCGCGTAGGAAAAGGCAAAAAGAAACTGTGCGGCCACGGCGAGCGTGACACGTCTGAGGAACAGCATTGTTCCCTCCTTCCGACAGATGAGGAATTGCCCCGAGCCTAGCCGACAGGTATTATCGACCGCAAAAGATCGTTTTTCATTGCTTGATGAGGGAAATTCACGCGTGAAGAAACGGCAATTACCCCCGTTTTCGGCCGTGAAAGCATTTGAGGCCGCAGCCCGGCATCTGAGCTTCAAAGATGCTGCGGACGAACTTTGCTTAAGCCCTTCAGCAATTTCGCACCAAATCCGCGCATTGGAGGATTATCTCGCAACTGCTCTTTTTCGCCGGGAAGGTAACAGGATCAGTTTGACCGGCACCGGTCGAGACTACGCAGGCCGGCTGACGCAATTGCTGGACAACCTCGAAGACGGCACCAGCGCGGCGAAGGCTGACGCACATGGTCAAACATTGCGGGTCTTGTCCACTCCGGGATTTGCCGCCCGATGGCTTGTGCCACGGATGGGGCGATTTGAGCACGCGAAAGCGGTCAGGCTGCGCATTGCCGAGGGCGCGCCCTCCACAGATTTTGCAACCAACGATGCCGATGTCGTAATCAAGTGGCGCGATGACCCCGAGGTAGGTGTCGATGTCGTGCCATTCCTGAACTCGGCGCGCTACCCGGTCGCTTCACCATCGCTGTTGGAACGCGAAAACATCTCTCATCCAAGGGACCTGTTGCGCTTGACGCTGTTTCGTGACGAAGTTGACGACCAGTGGGCTGAATGGTTCCGTGCCGCAGGCGTTGTTGCCGAGCTTCCGCATGGTGACCCGATTTATCCAAACTGCGAATATGCTTCCACTGCGGCAGAGGCTGGTCTGGGTGTATCGCTTGCCTATGAAGCCGTCATAGGCAGTTCGGTCAACGATGGTCGCCTCGTACGATTGTTCGAGGCCACAACGATTCCATTCACCATCTATGCAATCGCAACGCAACAGGAAAAGCGCGACGACCCACTCGTCAACAGTTTCCGCGAATGGCTGCTCTCTGAGGCCAGGGAAAACGTCGCAAGATCACAACCGATCGAAGCTGCTGAGTAAGAAACCGAGCTCAAGACTTTTTCATTTATTCAGCGTTTTGTCCCATTGTGCAAATTCACAAAAATGACTGCAGCTCTGCCAACTTCCCGTAAACCAGAAAACAATACCCCCGCTTTGGCGGGGGCTTTCATCACTCTCCAAAAACCGGTTCGATCAGAGACCGGAGGACACGACGATGGTGTTACCTATTTCCAGGGTCACGCAGGCTATCTTAAGTCTTTCCGCTTGCCCAACTTTCCGCGGTAACTACCGCTCACCCATACAGCGCCCGCGCCTCCGCAAAGGACAACAGGCGACGGCTCTTTTCATCCCACAAATGCAGACGCGCGTTGGCGAGGCTCTCACGGATGGTCATCCGGTTGCTATTTGCCAGTTCATCATGGTCGCGCAGCACTTCGGTCAGACGGTAGAACGGGATGCGGCTGTACAGGTGGTGGACGTGGTGGATGCCAATATTGGCCGTGAACCACTGCAATATGGATGGCAGGATGTAATGCGAACTGCCGTGCAGGGCGGCCTCGTGCAATTGCCAGTCCTTGTCGGGATCCCATTGCGTCTCTTCAAACTGGTGCTGGACGTAAAAAAGCCAGACGCCAGCCGCGGCGGCAACCAGCGTTGACGGCAGAAAGATCAGCACCATAGGCATCAGGCCACCAAAATAGTAGATCGCCCCCAGCACGGTCAGAATGGCAAGGTTTGTCACCATCGCGCTGACCCAGAATTTCGGAATTCCTGTCAGGCCTAGCGGCAGGCGGTTCTGCAACAGGAACAGATAGCCGGGACCAAAGCCAAACAGGGTGATCGGATGACGATACACGCGGTACCAAAACTGGCTCATCGGCTTCAGTGCGCGGTATTCGTCCACCGTCAGCGTATGGACGTCGCCCATCCCGCGCTTGTCCAGATTACCGGAAGAGTTGTGATGCGTGGAATGCGTACGACGCCAGACGTCATAGGGTGTCAGGGTCAGCACGCCGATCCCCCGCCCGACCCAGTCACTGACCGTCCGGTTCGTGAAAAACGCCCCGTGCCCGCAATCATGCTGTATGGCAAACAGGCGTAGCAGGAACGCCGCATTTATAACCGAGATTGCAAAAGCCAGCCAATAGCTGACCGACAAAGACGCCCACGCCAACGCCCAAAGCGCGATGAAAGGGATTATGGTGGCTCCAAGCTCGAACCAACTGCGCGGCTGGCTCGGTTCCCGATATTTTGCCAGTGTCGACACCCAATCCCGCGCAACGGTCATATCCGGGTTGTCCCGGGTCGAGAAAGAGGATTGGGTCATGCGCCTGCCATATCTTTTGTTTGTTGCATCCCAGATAGACGACCCTACAGGCATAGCAATCCATTTCTTGTCGAGACGCTGGGTTTGGCGCTCAATTTTTGGTGTCGCCACCTAAAGAAAAACCCCCGCTTTCGCGGGGGTCTTATTGGTTTGTCCAAAGACAGTTCCGATCAGAGACCGGTAGAGATATCGATGGTGTTGCCCTCTTCCAGGGTCACGTATGCTTTCTTGACGTCTTTCCGACGGCCCAGCTGGCCGCGGAACCGCTTGACCTTGCCTTTGGTCACGGTGGTGTTCACCGCCTTGACCTTCACACCAAACAGCGCCTCGACGGCCTCTTTGATCTGCGGCTTGTTGCTGTCGATCGCCACTTCAAAGACAACCGCGCCGTTTTCGGACGCCATGGTCGACTTTTCGGTGATGACCGGCTTGCGGATCACGTCGTAGTGTTCTGCCTTCGCGCTCATTTCAGACGAGCCTCCAGTGCTTCGACAGCCGCTTTGGTGAGCACCAGGGTGTCACGCTTGAGGATGTCATAAACGTTTGCACCCATCGACGGCAGGATATCCAGACCTTCGATGTTGCGCGACGCCTTCAGGAAACCTTCGTTCACGGTCGCGCCGTCGATGACCAGAGCGCGTTTCCAGCCCAGGTTTGCAACCTGTTTGGCCAGAGCGGCGGTCTTGCCTTCGGCTTCGGCGTTCTCGATCACAACCAGTTCACCTGCCTTGGCTTTGGCCGACAGAGCGTGGCGCAGGCCAAGCTTGCGGAACTTTTTCGGCAGGTCGTGGCCGTGCGAACGAGGGGTCGGGCCCTTGTAGATACCACCCTTGCGGAAGATCGGCGCGTTGCGGTCACCATGGCGTGCGCCACCGGTGCCCTTCTGGCGATAGATCTTCTTGGTCGAGTAGCTGGTTTCCGAGCGGGTCTTCACCTTGTGGGTGCCGGCCTGCGCGTTGTTGCGCTGCCAACGGACCACACGGTGCAGGATGTCCGCGCGCGGCTCCAGGCCGAACAGGTCTGCATCCAGCTCGATGTTACCGGCTTTGCCGCCGTCCAGTTTGATTACATCAAGTTTCATGCTTCACCACCTTCCGCGGGAGCTTCTTCCGCAGGTGCTTCGGTTGCAGCCGATTTCACAGCAGCCGGGAAAGGCAGGCCTTCCGGTGCTTTCTTCTTGACGGCGTCCTTGACGGTGACCCAGCCCGATTTCGGTCCGGGAACGGCGCCTTTGATGAAGACCAGACCACGGTCGGCGTCGGTTTTGACGACTTCCAGGTTCTGGGTGGTTACACGGGCAGCACCCATGTGACCGGCCATCTTCTTGCCTTTGAACACCTTGCCCGGGTCCTGACACTGACCGGTCGAACCGTGCGAACGGTGGCTGATCGAAACACCGTGCGAGGCGCGCAGACCACCGAAGTTGTGGCGCTTCATCGCACCGGCAAAGCCTTTACCGATCGAGGTACCCGAAACGTCAACCTTCTGACCTGCCAGGAAGTGTTCTGCCGAAATCTCGGCACCTACTTCGATCAGGCCACCTTCAGAGACGCGGAACTCGGCCAGCTTACGCTTGGGCTCGACCTTGGCAGCGGCATAGTGACCGCGCATGGCTTTCGAGGTGCGTTTTGCCTTGGCAGCACCTGCGCCCAGCTGAACGGCGGTGTAGCCGTCTTTGTCAGCGGTACGCTGTGCAACGACCTGCAGGTTGTCCAGGTGAAGAACGGTCACAGGGATCTGCTTGCCGTCTTCCATGAACAGGCGGGTCATGCCAACTTTTTTTGCGATAATACCAGAGCGCATTCTCATACCCTCCGATTACGACTGCAGCTTGATCTCGACGTCCACACCAGCAGCCAGGTCGAGCTTCATCAGCGCGTCCACGGTCTGGGGGGTCGGATCAACGATGTCCAAGAGACGCTTGTGCGTGCGGATCTCGAACTGGTCGCGGGATTTCTTGTCAACGTGAGGGCCACGGAGAACCGTGAACTTCTCGATCTTGTTCGGCAGCGGGATCGGGCCGCGCACGTTCGCGCCGGTCCGCTTGGCAGTGTTGACGATCTCTTGCGTGCTGGCATCCAGAACGCGATAGTCAAATGCCTTCAGCCGAATACGGATGTTTTGGCTTTGCATATTAACAGCCTTTTATCAGGCGTTGAGGTTGAGAGGAGGACAGACGCGCATCGCCAACCCTCATCGAACCCAAAAGGCGGGAATCACCCCGCCTTGATGTTCTTGTCGAGAACTCGCGCGATCTACAGGGGTGTGAGGAGTTTGGCAAGGGTGAATTGATATCGGCTTGGATTTGGCCTTGCCTACTTCGTCGCACGACCAGCAATCAGCCGTAAAGGTCGTTTTTTGGGATTGGTACACTATGATCATATTCGAATTATTCGTTTGGAGAGGTTGCAATGACCAGACTACTTGTTTCGGCTATCGCCATTTTTGCCAGTACATCCCCCGCATTCGCACAGTCCAATCGAAGTAACCCAACTGCCGATTACGCTCTGATCAACGGAGAGGTCCATACGATGGATGCAAGCAGAAGCATTGCAACCGCCGTGGGAATAGAAGGCGATGAAATTGTCTATGTGGGCGATGCGGCTGGATTGAAGGACGTCATCGGCATCGGTACCGAAGTCATCGACCTCAAGGGTAGAATGGCCCTTCCGGGTTTCGTTGATGGGCATATACATGCGGCCGCAGGCGGGTTGATCATGCTTGGCGTGGATCTGCAGACAGATGACAAGGACGAGCTGTTTTCCCGTATCCGCCAGGAAGCCGAAACCAACGACAACGACATAATTCTGGGCTACGGGGTCCGTTTCAACCCATGGACAGACGGAAATCCGACGGCCGCCATGCTCGATGAAATTGAACCTGACCGACCTGTGTTTTTGTGGGCAATCGACGGCCACGCGGCTTGGGTGAATTCCAAGGCGTTGGAAATGGCCGGTGTCGACAAGGACACGCCTGACACAGCGCCGGGTTTTTCGTTTTTTGAACGTGACACCGACGGCAACCCAACCGGGTGGATCGTCGAGGTGCCAGCCCAGATGCAGGTTCTGACATCGCTGATAGACATCAACCCCGAGTTCTTGGCGGACGGTGTTTCGAACTGGCTACAGCGCTTCGCTGCTGCCGGGATCACCGCAGTTCATGACCACGGCATTCAGGGGATGAGCCAGGAAGAAGGCTTTCAGATGATGGCCGATTTCGAGAAAAACGGAGATCTGCCAATACGCTTCATCGGCTCATTCTACTGGAACGACGGGGCGATTGACCCCCTTCCCGGCACTCAAGAGCTCAGCGAAAAGTTCGACTCCGAATTGGTCAAGGCTCGCTATCTGAAGATCAATATTGATGGTGGGGACGACAAATGGAATGCGCTCTATGTGGATCCATATGCCGACAAGCCCGAACTCGAGGTCGAACCGATTATTCCGATCAGATTGGTCAAAGACGCGGTGATCCGCGCCGACGCCGCAGGCTTCAACGTCACGTGTCACTGCTTTGGAGATCTGGCGGTACGAACTCTTCTGGACGCCATTGAAGCCGCAATCGAAGTGAACCCTGACCGTGAACGTGCACACAAGATAACGCATGGCACCCTGGTTCATCCCGAGGATTACGCCCGGTTCGGAGAGCTGGGCGTCATATATGACACGACCGGCGCGTGGATGACCTTTGACCCGCTCATGCAGTCCATTTCAACCTCCAGACTGGGTGAAGAACGCGTGCAGGCGATGTTCCCGGTGAACAGGGTCGCGGACGAGGGTGGTATATTCTCATTCGGTTCGGACTGGCCTGTGTCCGGGTACGTTTCCGAGTATCGCCCGCTTGCCGCCATTGAGGCAGGGGTCACTCGCCAGTTGCGCGGGCGCTCGGATGTTCCGCCGCTGGGCGGAGAAGAGGCCAAAATCCCGCTGCAACTTGCATTGGAAGCACATACGATCAACGCGGCAAAAGGTATGGCATTGGACGGCGAGATCGGAAGCATCGAAGTCGGAAAGAAGGCCGATATTGTAGTGCTTGGGGAAAACCTGTTCGAAGTCGAACCATCAGCCATCTCGGATGTCGAAGTTGTCTACACGATCATGGGTGGCGCACTGACGCACCAGAAATCGGATTGAACCGGAGACTTCCTGAACTGCCTTAATTTCGACGACACGTCGCGGGCCGCCCCATTTGGGGCGGATGCTTCAGCTTGACGATGTGCCGAGTTCAAGCCCGGACTGTCTTTGGTCTTCGGAGAAATTTTGCCAAACGCGGGTGCCGACAGCGTGACCATCATCGCGCTTGGCGACGCACGAAAACTATCCTCAAACTTCAAGCCGGCGCACGTTCGAACCCGACCGTGGCCTCGCCTCCGGTTTCGGGCTGTAAGGTCTCGCAACTCGCCTTGCCGTTTTCTGCCAGGGCGCAACTGATCTGGCGCTGATGGATGTAGCCGTTGTCCTGGCAGGCAAGATTTCCAGGCTCGATCAGGTTCAGCTGACCTTGCGCGAATTGCGCCTGAACCGGACCTTCGCATGTGATCCCATCGTTCGACCGCATGACCTGCTTGCCGTTGCCATTGGTGTCGAAACACATCTGCCAGTCCCGGTAGGTGCGGATTTCACCGGAATCGACGTCACGGGTGCGATAGGTGGTGTCAAGCGACCAGCATCCATAGAGCATTTCCAGATCCGCCTCGTTCCACCCCTCATCGTGCAGCGGTCCGGTGGCATCGGGTGGGGCCTTGACGCATTGCAGCGCGGCCAGTTCTCTCTCCAACTGAAAGATACGGCGTTCCAACTCCAGACCGGCTGCTTTCGACACACCCAGTTGCTCCTGCGCGACCAGTTGCGTTTGCGGCTTACAGCCTGTCAGGTCCCGCAGTATCGGGATCTGCAACGCACATGCCTGCAGGATCAGTGCCGCAGAAACACCGGCGAGGCCGACGATGCCGACACTGGCAATCATGACTGGCAGGGTTGATCTGACCGGCATATTCCTTAGCGATACCTAATAATTATCTCAAAAACTCCTCTGGCAGAGTTGCGGATATTAGTCCGTTGGTCAATCCGCCCCTTGCCTGAGCAGAATGACAGTTTTCGTTATTTTGCGGGGCGGGGAAGTCGGATAAACTGAAACCTGTATTGGTGGAGTTGGGTCGTGACTGTTCTGAGCCGTCTATTTCGAATTTGGTTTGTCTTGTTTCTTTTTGCCGGCACACCGGCCCACGCCCAGCATCAGGGGCACAACAAAACCCGCAGCGTATTGTGGTTCAACGCGATGCCCGATTACAGCCCCGAGGTTGTATCGCGGCACCGTCAGCAAATGGCCCAGTTCCTCGATCAGTATCGCGAAGGCAAGGTTTTCAATGTCACATACGAACGGAACCTGCAGGGTGGTGGCCTGGCGGCGGCTTTGCGGGGCGGGCAATACGATATTCTGATCCTGGACACAGCTAATCAACGCAAACGGATGAATGCTGAAGATGTGCAGGCCCTGCAGCAGTTTTACGGGGCAGGGCGCCGAACGCTGATGCTGGACGGGTCTTTCGCGATCCGGAACATCAATCATAACCCGACCACGAAGTTTCCGGGCCGGAACGGATCAAGCGGGGCCATTCTGATCAATCAGCTGTCGGCGCTGGCCGAGCGGGGCGGCGGCGTTCTGATCGGGACGGACCATAATATCTGGCAGGTCAACGCCAACGCGGCGCTGGGCGCACTGGTGCCAGGCGCGCGCTTCAAGGGGACCACCAACCCGTCAACGGACGGCGACTTCATCGGCACAACGCTGATCGGTGGGCGCGAGTCCGTGAAGGCGCTGGATTTGCTGCGGCATTGGGAATCCGTGCCCAATCAGGGTGAGGCCCCGGTCGGCACGTTTCAGGACTTTAGCGGGCAGCAGATCGTGCTGTATTCGCTTGTCGAAACAGCTGACAAACCCGGTGGCGGGCGCAAGCGGCCTTATATCTCGGCCAGCTATTACCCCGGCGACAACCGTATCCCGATCGACAGCGACGAAGAGATTTTCGACAACCTGCCTACACACAAAAGCGGCAGTTGATCAGGTCGCCCCTTCGCGCAGCACTTCAGCGGGGTCCACACGCGCAGCACTGTGAGCCGCAAAAAAGGCGGCGGCCATCACAAACACCAGTGTCAGAACGATGATGACCAGGCTTTGAAGCAACCCCAGAACGACAAGACCGTTTTCTGCGGTCAGACCGCTGTCAAACAAACGCTCGGCCAGATTGCCCGCGATCCAGAACAGTGCGAAACTGACCAGCAAGCCGATCAATCCGCTGACAAATGCCTGAACGACGGGGAACATCCACAGCTTGCGGGGACCGATCCCCAACAAGGCCAACGAGGCGAGGGTCTGACGCTTGCGCGCGACCTCACCCCAGAACCCGAAGACCAGCGCGGCGGCCAGACCCAGACTGGCAACCCCGGCTGTCAGCAGCAGTGCCAGATTCAGATTGCGTCCCAGGCTGAGGACGCCGCTGACCTCGGCCGTGCGGGCTTCGGTCTGCACGCCAAACCGCTGTTCCAGCCTTGATTGCAGGGCCGCCAGTTCGGTGATGTCGCGGGCAAAGACGCGCATTCCTTCGAATTCGGGCTTGCGTGCAGCGATGTCGCGCCCTTCGGTTATTCCATGCTCGGGCAGGGCGTATTCGTCATAAAAGGCTTCGACCAGATCCAGCACCTCGATATTGGCCAGAACGGACCGGCCGGACAGCGCGGAATCCGGAAGGATCACGACAAGTTCCAGCGGCAGCATCAATTGCCGTTTTCGTTCTGTAGCCTGCGTGAAAATCTGCACAGTGTCGCCCACAGTGAACTCGAGCTGGCGCGCCAGACTGGCGCTGAGGACCACCTGGTCTGCGCCCAGCTCAAGGCCCTTTGGCAAGGTCGGGTCACCTGTGCCCGACGGAACCAGAACAGCGTCCCGCTTGGCGACGGCCCCTTCCTTTCGGACATTGACGAAATCAAAGATCGATCGGGTTTTGGCCGTGGCAAAGGCCGTCTGTTCCCAGCCCGCCACCTCGGCTACGTCGCTTTCAACAAACGCGCTGTTTCCGGTGGTTTCGATCCGCAAGGTCGCCGGGTCGTTCAACAGCCGCCCGATCAGTGCGTCATAAACCCCGTTCTTGACGCCGAAGATCACCATGAGCGGCACCAGGACCCCGGCAAGAATTGCGACATTGCAGATCAAATGTACGCGTTGGCGCAACAGGTCGCGCAGGGCCAGCTCGATCATCAATCTCATGCCGCGTCCCCCGCTGTCGCCACTCCGGTCTGGCCGTGTAGTTGGCTGATGACGTTGGACTGGTTCGCCGGATCCACCAATCCAAGGGCGATCCGGCGGAGCGAAAACTGGTCCAGAAGGTCCAGATCATGGGACGAGATGATTACACCGGCCCCGCCCGAAATGGCCATATCGATCAGCAACCCCATCGCGGTCGAGGCCGCTCCGGGGTCCAGCGCTGCGGTGGGTTCGTCCGCGATCACAAAGGCAGGGCGATGCGCCAGCGCACGGCAGATGGCAACACGCTGACGCTGACCGATAGACAACGCGCCGGGATAGAGCGCGGAAATTTCCGAGATGCCCAATCTTTGCAGCAACTCGCTGCACCATCCCGGATCATCCATACCGACAATCTTTTGCGACAGCGCAACATTGTCAGCCACGGTCAGAAACGGCAAAAGGCCGCCGCTTTGTGGAACGAACCCAAACATCGTCCCGCGAATTTCCGCGGGCGACATGCTGGGATTGTTCCAGATGCCGCCAAAATCCAGCCCATCCTCACCAACTCCGATCAGAAATTTCTTCGCCGTTGATGGACGCCGCAGCAACCCGAGTGTCTCAAGCAACAGGGTCTTGCCCGTGCCGCTGGGGCCGGTCAGGCCTATCGCTTCTCCCGAGGTCAGGCTTAGACCCGGAACATCCAGCGTAAACCGACGTTCCTGATCGCTCAGGCTGACCGAGACACCTTCAAGAAGCAGCTGAGCCGACACGGGTCAGGGCAACACGTCAAAGGGCATGGCAAAGACATGCTCGCCGTCAGGCGCGCCCTCGTAAAGTGCAGTCCAGACGGTGCTGTCAAACAGCCACTTCCGATATTGGGTCAGTTTCTGGCGCATGCCATCGATCACGCTGCGGCGGAACATGGCGCTTTCGGCCCAGCGTTGCTCGCTCATGCCCAGAACCTGGCTTTGATAGGGCAGACGGTCCAGAAACTCCATCGCGCCGCCCAGCGTGTCGGCGTTTGCGTTGACCAGCAGGTCCGGGTTCTGCGCCATATCCGCGATCAGGCCCCGAACCTGCGAGAAGAAATCAAGCGACTGTTCCGAGCTTTGCGCGGTTTCGCCAAAGCGAACCAGATTGTCCAGAAACTCGGCCATGCTGGCCATCTCGTTCTTGGTCACCAGCAGGCGCGGTTCGATGGCAAGCCGGTCGGGTGCTTCGACAGCGCGATTGGACAGCCAGCCCTTGATCACGTCAGGGGCTTGCGTGCCTTTCTGTTCGCCCAGCCAGGCCAGTTGCATGGCGCGGCCCAGTTCGACCAGGCCTTCGCCAGCCTCTTCCGGGTTGAGCACTGTTTTTTCGCCCCGGACGATACGGACATGGTCGGTCAGTGCGGTCACCAGCCGGGTGACGACGCCTTCGAATGCCTGTTCCGAGCCGCCTTCGATGGGGAAATAGTACTCCCGTCCGGCAAAGCGCGAAAGCTCACGGTATTTGGCGGCGGCATAAGCGTGATTGCCCTGCCCGTTGGGGGTTTTGAGGTGCAGCGTCATGACGACGATATTGCGGCCTTCGGCGTCTTTCTGCAGTTCGACGGTTCCGATCTCGGACCGCGCGTTCGGATCCCGCGGGTCCTTCGGCCCAGCGTCGGTCACCAGAATGACATAGCGCGCATCGATCTTGTCGCCGTCACCTTTGGACAATTCCCAATCAATCGTATCAATCGCATCCTCGACGCCAGCAAGGCTGTCTTCGTTGAAACCGGGTGAATTGGCGCGGGCCACATAGGTTGCCTCGCCAATCGCAGACAGAACCGGGCTCTGATCCTGACGCCGTTCCACATCCATCAGAGTTTTGGTGCGGTATTCCAGCTCTGGTACAGCTTCGGTGTTGTCGCGAAATCCGATCACTCCGAAATTGACCAGCTTGCCGATTTCTGTGCCCTCAATCTGACGCACTGTGTTCTGCAGAACGCGCTGTGTGGCCGCGATGTAAGGTTCCATCGACTGTGTCGTGTCCAGAACAAAGACGATGCCCACATCAAAGGCCGCCGGATCGCCCTGCAGTTCCTGTGCGCCAGCCGTATCCTCTTGTTTCGGGACCGAGGCCACCTGCATCAGCAGGACCTCGTCATAGGTCAGCGGATGCAACGCTTCGGTGAAATCGAGGATCGGCATCAGATACAGTTCGTCGCGGATATTGACGAATTCCTGTGGTTCGACCGAGACGACACCATTCTGACCGTCAACAACACCGGCCGAGGCTTCGGCGACCAGACGCTCCTGCACATCGCGCAGCGCTTCGTGGTTCATCAGCCAATCCAAGTTTTGCTGCGTATCGAACAGCAGTTGACGGCTGCGACCGGCGGAGTTGGTAAAGGCACCGACAATGTTCTGCTTCCAGGGTACGGTACCGGGCTCCTGCACCCAGCCTTCGGGCGCGATATTCGGGCTTGGGCCAACTTCAAGCCAACCGTCTTGCCGTGCAAAGACATAAAGCGGCTGAAAGGCCGGATAGGTCGATTGCGCAGGGCCGTTTGCCGACGGGTGAAGTGTGGTACCGGGGCGGGTCAGGACCCGTTCATAGATTGTTTGGGTCCCTTCAAGCAGCAGGGGTTTGCGTTGCTGTGCCTCCGCACCAGCCGCCCCAAACGCCCAGAGCAATGCAAAGACGGCAACGAACCGGAGTATCAGGGCAGGGTGCATGGTTTTCAGGGTCCTCTGGGTCACTGGCAATAATCTTCAAACGCGCTTTTCGACAGGGAATCGGACTTGATCCGCAAACGTGTACAGACCGCTGCCAGGCGATCCGCTGCTTCCTGGGAGCCGGCCTTGACGGCCCTGTCGTAATACTCCGCCGCCAGGGACGGCTTATCAGGGAATGTCAGGCCGATCTGACCTTCGATAACGTCATCCGTGACGCCGCTGTCGTAAATTGAGCCGAACATGGCAAGCGCCTGGGCATCTCCGGCAAGGGCCGCTTTTTCGACAAGACCCAGTGCGTCATCGGCCGACAAACTGCCACCGCATTCGCGCATTTTGCCTGCCACCGCGTCGAAACCTTGCGACGAAAGTTCGGCAAACTGAGACATGGCGCAGGCATTCTGTACCGGGTCCGGTTCAGGTTCGGGCGCGGGTTCCGGCTCAGTCACTTCGACCGGGTCATCTTCCGGCGTGGTGCCCGGCATCAGGAACAGATAGGCAAGCGCGGCAAGGACCGCTGCCACCACGACCCCGCCGATAATCAATCCGGACTTGCTGGATTTTCCTTCGGATTCTTCCTCTGACGTACCTGACGGGGCGACGCTGCCCTTGCCTTCCAGATTGCTTTCAGGTGACTTTGCGTCCCCATCATCGCCCACGTCGACACCACTTTCGGCATCGTCTGTCTGCGGTTGCGCCACCATTACGGTTGGTGCCTTGACTTCGGGTGCCGTGCCGGTGCCGCCGATGCCACCAATGACGGCCTCGTCCGGGCCTGCATTGATATCGTCAGGCCAATAGGTGTCCCAACTGCCGCCGCCCACTTCGATCCGAACGGGTGTATCTTCTTCGATGTGGTTTACAACCTCGGGTCCGACGACCAGTCGCAGCGAGTCGCCGCCCTGTTCGGCGGTGCGCGCCGGGATACTCGCTCGGTTCGGCTGCCAGCCATCCGCGCCCAGCCATTTCTGCTGATAGCTGTTGAACACCGCAACGCTGACCGGATCATCATCGGCGGTCGCACCGGATATGGTGATTTCGGCAAAGCCACCGCGAGGATGTTTGGGATCTGGTTTGATCTCGATCACGAGGGTTGCTCCGCGTTGACTGTCAGCTCGTTGAGGACGCCGCCCAGTTTGATGTTCTGTTCAATATTTACCGTGCCGGCATCACCGTCCTTGGCGTTTTCTACAAACAGCGCGTCCAATGCGAATACCCAATCCGTCCAGGTATCTGTCGCGGCTGCGCGCGGCACTTCCGGCAGGCTTTCGGCAGTATCTGCGCCCTTGTGTTTTTCGAACGCTTTCCTGCTTGCTCCTTCGCCAAGATCAATGTCCAGACCCTGTCCATTAAACATGTCGCGGGCGCCAAGCGTAGTGACAAAATTATTAATTCGTTCCGAGCAGACAATGGCGGCAGACGGCGCCTGCTTGTCGACGGTCAGGCTGTAAGAAATGCTTCGCAGCAGTTCCATAATGCCGCTCTGGACATTGGTGCGCGAGAAACCGTGCACCATTTCATTCACCAGATCGCCGGCTTTTTCCGGCGTCAGTTGGAAGATGGCCAGCCGTTCTTCATCCTCACGGAACCGGTTAAGGCCCTCGACCCAGACGGAAATCGCGGTATCTGCCTGAAAGGTTTCGGGTGTCATGGTGCGGATTGACTTTGTCTTTGGCTTGTCATCCTCGGCCTCGGGCGTTTCAGGCGGTGCTGCATTGGCCTGCGAGGTCGGGGCCGATGGTCTGGCCGGTGCGCCGGGACGTAACGGTGCGCCGGGGCGCGCCGGGCTTGCTGCGCTGGTCGCGGCCGCCGGCGTTACTGCGGCAGGTTTGTGCGCTTCGTTTGCAACCGCGTTCGTGATGCGGATTGACGAAGGCACCCGCGAAATCCGGTCCTGCACCGCATCCTGATCCACCGACAACGCATTCAGGAAGGCACCGAACCGGTGGTTGGACAAGGTCAGTTCAAGACTGTCGATGATACCGGCGGCGGCCAGTCTCTTTTCCTCGATCCGTTTTTCGACGTCATCGGAGATGTAGAACTGGGCCAGTTCCTGATGCAGATTGGCGGCGACCGCTTCGATCTGATTGCTGATCTGGCGCAGTTTGCTTTCGGGTTTGCAGACTTTCGTCAGTTCTTCGATCAGATAGCTGACGCCACCATCGTTCAGGCCCAGGGCCGCTTCCCATGCCCGTTCGGGATCCTTGAAGTGCTTTTGCACCGGTTCCGCCTGAAGGCAGCCCGCCTTGAGTTCGGCCAGGCGGTTGACCTTGTCGGGGATGATCTCGACCTCGCGCTCATCCTCGTATTTGATCAGCGCTTCGATCGGATAATAGGGGTTTCGCAACCAGTAGCAGTTGGTGAACGGTTCGGTCCCGGCCCATTTGTGAACCCAAGACGTTGGCACCTTGCCGAACCCTTTCAGCAAGGACGCATCCATGCGCCGCTCGAACCGCTCGTAATCCTCGGCGCCCGAGGCGCTGTCGATCAGGTGTTTGTCGAACTTGGTCATCACGAAGAACAGAATACAGTCGTTCTTTGCCCGTTCATCCGGGGTCGCGCCGTGGGTCAGCTCGATCCACTGCTCGACCAGTCCCGGCAAGCTGAGCGTTTCCATGTTGCTGTCAGGCACACACAGCAGCATCGAGGTGATTTCCTGGTTCGAAACGTAGCGGTCGAACAGATAGGCCACCTTGCCGCGCAACAGCATGTTGGTCACGGCTTCTTCGGGATTGCGAAGGGTGACTGACAGCGGTGCCTCAAACCGGTTGCGGGCCCCGGGAAAGTCCAGCAGATCGGTTTCGGCAAACAGGGGTGATGGCTGTTCTTCCATCGGAAAGACCAGTTCCGCCGCCAGCGCGGTTGTCACCGCCCGGTTCAGCTGACCGTTTTGCCCGGCGGCGGTCTGGATATTCAGCATATCCTCGCCCTCCGGTCCAAACAAACCCGACAGGGTGTTGACGTCGATGATTGAGGTCTCGCGCGGCTGCAGCGAATCCAGCGAGGCGTAGATCACCTCGGCATGGTTGATCGTCGTCAGCGCTTTAGACAGTTTGATGTACAGGTTGGTCAGCGGCTCGTACCCGCCCCACAGAATTGACAGGAACTGACCCCGGTCTTCGGGTGTCAGGCGCGGTGCCAGTTCGGCCGCTTCGTCCCAGAACCCGCCCAGATTGAAGGCGTATGACGATTTGCTGACCCATTTCTGGACGTAATCGGCAATCTCGTAGACTTCTTCATAGTCGATCCCGCCGGTGGGTGCTGGCTGCGCCTTGCCCGAATGAGTCGAAAAATGAGCCCCCAGCGATTCCGGTGTCGGCGGCTCTTCGGACAGGTCGCCATCCTCGTAGAAGCTGTTGATCAGCGTGCGCGCGATGTCGGCTTCCGTCAGCAGGTTGAGCTGGATCGGATACCCGTCCGGCGTCGGGGCCTTGGTCATGGTGAACCGCGTCACCAGCCCGGTGGACTCGCCGTCGCCTGCCGGATTCACCTGGCTGATATAGTCAAGCTTGCCGCCCGGGCCGTTGAAATCGGCCACCAGACGCCCCTCGTTCGGGCGGGCCAGAACCGAGACCAGAAAGGACTTGCCGGCCTGCGAGGGACCGAAAACACTGACGCTCATCTTGGTTTGCGAAGCGCGCCCCAGTCGTTCGGCCCGCCTTGCAGCTTTGCGCAGAACCTTGGGCAGATGGGCGACGCGGCCCTCGACGGTCTGCGCGTTCTCGGGATCATTGATCCATTCCAGCGCGGCGCGGGACAGGCGGGCGACATCGGTGCAGCGGTTGGTAAGGGCGTCTTGTTGGCTCATATCATCGTCTCACATCTTCAAACCGGTTCAGACCTGGAACACGCCAGTGTCGATCCAGTATTCATCTTCGAACCCAAGGGTGTGCAGGCGCAGTATGACATCACTTGATTTCATCGCGCCGCCTTCGCCGTCTTCGACCTGATCGATCTCGAAGGCCTCGCGCATGGATTCCCGGCGCAGCTTGTCTTCGCTGGTTTCCCCATCGCTGTCGTCAAAGTCCGTCTTGCGCAGTTCGACCCGGATCGGCAGCGGGCGCGACTGGTTGCCGGTATCCGCAAAATCCAGCCGGAACAGCGGCGTGGTTGTCCAGCGGTCCAACGGCAACTGCCGTGATCCGATGTAGACTGGCGAATAGAGGTTCACGGTCGCGGTGTCATTGCTGGACCCATCCGTGTCCAGATCGACATCCGAGAACAGGATGCGTTCGTCCGGGATCTGGCCGTTGATGTCCATCTCACCGACAAACCGCGCGGTCGAGCGCATCTGGAACGCGCCGGTCGTGACCTTGAAATTCGGGATACGGTTTTCCGACAGCGCAATCAGCATACCGCCGACCGCAACGGTCGATTTCGGATCGCCGATCTTTTGCGAAACCGGATCCCGGAACGGGTACCAGCGCCCGGTCTTGTACTGGTGCATCGAGATCAGCCGGTGCGGTGACACAACCAGCATTTCCTCGACGATCGAGCGGATGGCCGGCAGGCGCGAGGGCCGTCCGGTCAGCAGCACGACGTCAACGCCCAGATGGTCGATCACCTCGCACATGTTGCCCAGAACGCGCTGGAACACCTCGCGGCTGATCGCGTCCACATCTTCGCGCGAGCTGGTCAGGACCAGATCGGCCAGCTTCCAGTCGCGTGCACCAAGGGCCGCCGCCGCGTCTTCGACATATGACAGGATGTCAGAGCCGACCTCGCGGCCGCCATTCGCATCGGGTGTCGGCTCGGTTGTTGGTGCTTCCGCTACCTCTTCTTCACCGTCAGGCCGATCTTCGGGATCAACCGGCTCGGGCATACCCAGAATGCGCGCCACGGGCAGGTCGAACCGGTCGAACTCTTCCGAGGTTTCGCAGTGGGCCAGAGTTGCCTCGGCCAGGGGCACAAGCACGCGCAGCGAGAATTGCCGGCGTCGCTGAACGGCCTGCTGATCCTGTCCGCCGATGTCGCCGCCGAACAGCTCGCGCAGCTTCTCGGCCACGTAGACGCCGCCTGCGGCTTCGATGGATTCTTGAATGCGTGGAATAATGATGGCGCTGACCACTCGGTGAACCAGGTCATCACCCGCGATGCGGAACCCTTCGCGGAATGTCTGCTCGGGGTGCAGAACCCGGTTGGCTTCGTTCCGGTAAGTGGTGATCATCAGGTCGGTTGTGCCACCACCCACATCAATGCTGGCCAGCCTCAACGACGGTTCCTCGGCCCCCGATGGAGACATGCGGGGCTTGCCCTTGAGGTTGATGAACGTATCGATGCGCCCGTCGAATTTCTGTGTCAGCTCGCTGTAAAGGTAAACAAGCTGGGTACACGACGCTTCGTCCCAGTCCACCATCACCTCGGGCTTGGTCGAATAGGGCTTCTGAGCACTGTCCAAACCCAATTGCTGCCAGATCAGGCCAAGCGCGCCTTGCGTGCGCGACCGGATGATAGCCTGTTCCTTGATCGGCGTGGCGGTTGGCAGGCTCAGGATGATGCGGTTCAGACGGCGTGGCAGATCCGATTGCGCCCGGCGGGATCGCCCGGCGGGATCGTTGATCTGGATCAGCGCGTGCGCAATGATCTCGCCCATCATGAACCCGAACAGCGAACTGCGCGAGAAGCGTGGCCGGATGGCCGGAGTGCTGGGTGTTTCGCCCCGGCGGCGCAGGCGTTGTTCTTCCTCGTACCGGACCTGCTTCATCACATCGCCCGCCTCATTGAGGTGGCGCATGGCAGATCGCACCGCCTTGGGCAGGTTGTTTGGGTCCATGTGATTGTGGAACCGCCAGTCCTGCTGCACGGCGGCGCTGTCCCATAGGTATCGTTTCGGTGACGAGAGACCGGACAGGGTTTCCGTCCCTTCCTCGCCCTGAACCAGCCGCACCGCTTCGGGGCCGATGCGCACAAAGCTGGGCCACAGGAACGCGTTGCGCCGCCCCGAACGACTGGCATAGCGATCATCGCCGAACCGGACATCGGAAAACTCGACCCGGCTGGGGAACAGACCGCTGTAGTAGAATTCCGGTTTGCTGAGATCGCGGATTTCCAGCGGGAAGGACCGCGCCAGATCGACACGTGTTTCACCCGGAAACTGCTCGATCAGAATGCCGCAGGTCCGGCTGTTGCCGACGTCCAGAACCAGATCGACATTCACCGGTGTAACAGCATCCCGCTCGCTGACGGTATTGGCAAAACGGACGGTCGGCGGGTTCGCGGTATTCTGTACGACCTGCAGATAAGCCAGGTATCGTGCCCAATGTTCGAACCGGTGCGGCAGGTCCTCTTCCGCGAAGCGGCGTCCGGGCCGTTCAGCGCGCTTGAAGTTGATGAATAGCTCCTTAAGCCACTCCGACACCCAGCGCTGATGATCCAGCATGTTGCCGTCTTCGTCCGTTTCGGGACGGCGCAGGAACCATCTCATGTCGTTGGGTTCGGTCACCAGTTTGAAATCGCGGGCCTTTTCGGCATCCGATTTCTCAGGCGCGATGTAATTCATGTCCTGCTGATGATCCACCAACGTGGTGTCCAGCGCGATCTGGATCCTGTGGGTATGCCCGGTTTCGGCGTCCGGTTCGGCCAGTTCGACGGTTCGCATACGCGCCCAGCTGGACGGGCCGGGGTCGAACTGCAATTCACCGGCATGGCCGCGCTGGCTTTTCTGGCGCAGGAAAGGCACCGGCACCCATTTGTCCAGAAACGGGTCCAGCGCCGCAGTTGGCCGAACCGAATATTCGTCGTCATCGTCTCGCCGCGCGTCCAGGATTTCGGCGTCGCGCGTGTCATCGCCGGACAGCGGGAACAGGGTCAGAATGTTCTCACCATCCTGCTCGCCCGTGACCCTTTCAATATATCGCAGAGGGCGCATTTCGAGCTTGGAAATGTCAAAGCCGAAATCCAGCATTTGAATTCCCGAAAACGGAATCAGAGTGATTTCTTCGCGCAAATTCGCGAGTTTGCGAATTTGTGGTTTCCGATCCCTGAGCATCAGTTTCCCTTTCCAACTTCGTATTGTTTGGTCCATGCGGGTTGGCCGCTTGTGACGGAACCATTGAATATTTTGGTCTCGACCCCGTCCTTGATACGCAATCGGAAGGATTGCGTGGTGCTTTGGCCGTGGGGGTCAAACAACGAGACTGCGATATTGTACGGTCCATTGGCCGGGGCGTCGAAATACATGCTTTCGATTGCGTTGGGCACGGCCGTACGAATGTCGTGATTACCGCCGATATCCAGGTTGCCACCGCAAGCCGCGCGGTTGTCGTAATTGATGATCTGATTGCCCGGGCACCGCACATCCATATGTAAGTCCGCAACCGAGTCCCACAGCAACGAAATCGTCAGTTTTCCTTCGCGTGCACCGCGTTCAGCCAGTCTTTCGCTGTCGATATCCGGAACCAGTTGCGCCCGGTCTTTCGGGTCGGGGATCGGCGCTGTTGCCTTGTCAGGCTGACAGGCGCGGTCGGCAATGCCGATGTCTTTCTCGAGGCTGGCGATCCGGTCGCGCAGCCAAAGTGTTCTGCGTTCTTCTTCGGATGCCTCCACACCCGGCGGCGGGCAGTAACTGGGCAAACCCGGAATGCGCAGGGCGCAGGCTTCGACCATCAGATACAGGATGGCTGCGATCATCAGCATCAGCAGCAGCCAGCCAAACCACATCAGCCACCACAGGTTTAACGGACCACGATCAGCCGCCGTGGCCTGCGCTTCTCCGGCGGATGCCGGTGCCGCTGCAGCAGTGGCCGCAGCAACCGCTGCCGCCTTTTCCGTGGCTTTCTTCTGTGCTCTTGCAGCCCCCTCCTTGCCACTCAGGTCGCCTGCAACTGCAGCCTGATTGTCCGAGACCCAAGCCCAGTTCAACAGCACGGGCTGACGTGTTTCGCCATCCGTCAGCACGTAGACGCAATCGTCATCGGGATAACGTGTTGCGTTGGACAGGGCTTCGCCAAGCCGCTGCTGGTCTGGGTCGTTGCTGTCCAGCAGGGATTGGCCCAATTCGCGGATGTCCGACAACAGGCCCTGAAGGTCCGCGTCGATGGCGGCGCGCTCCTCCTCTTCGAATGTGTCCAGCCTGTTGGGTTTGCCGCCCGTCACGGCATACCAGTCGAACCGATCCCCGTACTGGGTCGCCACCGGTTCGGCAAACAGGGCGGCGTGACGTTCGCCCAATTTGTCCCGAACTGTGCCCGAAATCAGTTCGAATGACCGCTGCGGTGCCGTTCCCAGTGGGGAAAGCCCTTGCGTCGACGTATTTGCGAGGAAAGCTTCAAACATCGTTGCGGCTCACTCGGATTTGGGCGTCAGCGCCGGCAGTTTCGGAAGCGCGTTGGTTTCCGGGGCGGGGCTTTCAGGTGCCGCCCCCGACGCCTGTGCGGTTTCCGGCGGCAGCGGGCGCTGAACCTGCGGGGCGCAGGTTTGTGTCACAACGGCGGGAAGCGCGCCTGTGTCGGCAAGAAAACGCATCAGGTCGCCGGTAGACAGCGCGAAATTCAGGCTGCGCATCGGGCCGACTTTGACAAAGGTATTCACGCCAACCAACCGGCCGCACATATCAACCAGCGGACCGCCCGAATTACCCTTGGAAATCGGCGCTGAATGCACAACCACTTTGGTTTGCGGTGGCAGTGTCTGTTCGGCCGATACAGTGCCGTCTGTGACTGCCAATTCCGGAACGGCGGTTCTGTCACCGGACCGGAGTTGTTGGAAATTCGCGTCACTTTGCAGCAGATCACCCGGGTAGCCTGCGGCTATAACGGATTGCAGGCGCAGCGATTCCGCGGAATCCAGCACGTTGAACGAAGGCTGTTGTGCGCCTTGAACACGCAGCAGCGCAAAATCGCCACCCGTGGACTGGAACGGGCCAAATGTCTTGAGAACCTGCGCTTCTCTCAGTGAACCCAGCGCATTGTTGGTTACATAAATCGTCGCACCCGGAGATGCGATAACGTGGTGATTGGTGACCAGAAGGTCCGGGCCCACAAAGAAACCTGTCCCGCTGCCCAACCCTTCCGGGGACGGGGCGAGGACCATGGCTGTCCGCTCCTCGATATAGGCAAGCAGCGATTTGGTGTCCTTGGGGTTATCGGAATCCTGAATTTTCACGCGCTCCGGATTGGGGGGAAGAATAGAGGTTCTGTCAGCGGGGCGCACTGCGCCGGGTATGTCGGCGCGGTCATTCGGATCGGGCGGCAGCAACCCTTCGATCGTGCGACCGTTGGGCATCAGCAAGGTGCCATCCGCTTCGCAAACCGCGCCATCCAGCGCAAACTGCAGGTCTGCCAGACGCTGTTCCAGCGACTTGTTGGTGCTAAGAACCGCCGCAAGTGCAGCCTCGTCAGTGACCGCGCGGTCTTTGGCAAGGTCCGGGAAAATGCGATTTCCGGGGATCAGCAGCCAGATCAGGACGCCGCTGGCCAGCAGAAGCAGCAACAGTAACGGCAGCCAGGCCCAAAGCGGCACCCGCTGCGGTGTTGCCGATGCCTGAGAAGGCGGAGGCGGCGGTGTTGGATCGGCCGTTGCGGCTGCTGCTGCGACAGGAGCCGCCGTGGCTGCCGCTGCCGCCGCGTCTGGCGCAGGAGTTGCTGGGGCAACAGCCTGTTTCTGCGCGGCCATTTCCTGCGCTTCGCCTGACGACAAAGGCGGTGCAGAAGGCAGGGGAAGAAAACGCCCCAGAGTTTGCGCATAGTGTTTCGCGCGGGTCTCGGTCTCGCGGCTGGCTCCGGCGGGCAACATGCCCCAGTTGATGATGACCGGTGTTCCGTCCACGGACCAGACATCGTTCATGTCAGGGATATGAAGGGCGCTGCCAATCAGGCTTCCGGTCTGCTCGTTGCCCAAGGCGGCCTGAAGTGGCGCCAGCCTGCGGGTCAGCTCCTGCCCCAGCGCGTTCTGCGCGGCGTCATCCAGACGATTGAACGGCGTCGCATTTCCCTTGATGTCGGTATACCACGACACCGACGGAGCCACCTGATCGTTTCCCCGGCTGAGCAGCGGTTCGGCAAATAGGTGCGCCGTTTCCTCACCCCCATGCGCGGTGAGCGCGTCCAGCAGAGCCGGATAGGCCTCAATCGCAAGCTCGTCTCCAGCCTCAAGGCACTGGCCCAGTTCGATTTGCGTCTTAGTCAGAAAGTGTTCAGCCATCAGTTGCCCCTTGCGGGTCGGCGGAATTCGACGGTTGTCGAACTGCCGACTTCTGGTTGCGTCACGACACAGCTGGCCGTGCCGGATTCATTCAGTTTACAGCTGCTGTTCAGGCGGTAGATGTATCCGCCGTCGCTGCATTGCAGGTTGCCGGGTTCGTCGATAATCAGCGATCCATCAGCTGCGAACGCGCCGGTCACCGGTCCGGCGCAGCTGTTGCCGTTATCGGCGCGCATTTCTTCGCGCCCATTGCCACTGGCGTCGAAACACATGGTCCACTGGTTGTAATCAGTCTTCACGCCGGTCCGTCTGTTGGTGGTCACAAACCGGGAATCCAGTTCCCAGCACCCTTCCAGCAATCCGATACGCTGATTGTCCCAGTCCTGAGGGTCGATCTTGTCGGGTATCGGGGCCAAATCGGGCAGCGCGGCCTGTTGCGGGGCCTTGGGTTCGCACTGCAACAATGCAAGCTCGCGTTCGTGCCGCAAAATGCGATCGACCAGTTCCTGATTTTGTCGTTCGAGTGCCGCCAGCCTCTGTTCAGCCTGCTCGGCCTTGTTAACCGGGCACCAATCCAGCCAGGTTCCTGCGACCCGATCATTTGCGCCGCATGCAGGAACAAGCGCGGCGGCAGACCAGGCAACAATCGCGATCAACACACCAGTCGTCAAAAATGCCAACACAGCCCGAAACAAAAGAAAAATAGCCCCCTACAAATTGAAGATAAGTAAACGTGACTCATAACTCATGGTCAACGCAAATCTCAGAATTTGACCAGTTACAGAACTTGTCACACAGCCACGCTTACAAAAGCTGTCATTTCAAACTTCTAACCGCAGAGCCTACCATTTTAGGCAATGGTAAAATCGTCCGGAGAATTCGAGATGTTTGACTTTGAAAACACAGCAGGACCAGTTACCGAAAGTTCACTGTTGTCCGTTTCCGGAGGCGGTTTGCTGGGCGTTATCCCGGCCGCCATGTTGCTGCGTATCGAGGCCCTGGGGAAAGAGAAATATGGCCCCCATTATCGCCTGTCCGACAGCTTCGATTCCGTGTCCGGATCCTCGACGGGGGCAGTGATTGCCGCCGGCATCGCTCTGGGCCTTTCCGCTCGGGATATCGCGGATTTTTATTTGCAGGATGTGCCGCGCGGTTTCAAACGGCGCAAGCGGGCTGTACCGCTCTTGCAGGACATCTTCGACGGCGATCTGCTGCACAGCTTCTTCGAACAGCGCACGCAGGGGCGGCTGCTGGACCGCAACGATCTGGAATGCGACCTGACATTGCTGGCCAAAGACCTGCAGCGCGGGAATTCGATCGCGTTTACAACGATTGACTACGGTGTGGACCGTGTATTGTCCGCCGAAATCCGATGCGAAAAACTGCCTCTGTCCGACCTCTTGCGCGCAAGCACTGCAGCCCCGGGTCTGTTCTCGCCGGTGTCCATGACATTGCGCGGCGTGGGCGAGACCCGTCTGGTGGATGGCGGCTTTAGCCTGTTCAATGATCCGTCTTACCTGCTGACCCGTCTGACCCGGGCTCGTGGTGTGCAGCGCATTGCATTGACCTCATTGGGTACGGGCAGTTCGCGCCCTGTTTATTCGGGCAATTCCCTGACAGACAAAGTGTCAGTCTTCAGGGCCTTCCGTGGCCTCTTCGGCCTGATCAAGGATGGCGAGGCGCTGTCTCGGGAGCTGATGCGCGATATGGCAGACATGTTAGGTTCGGGATTGCAGCACACCCATTACGACATGAGCCTGACCCGCGACACCTTCGATGCGCTTGGTTTTAAACTTGAGCCCGGTGAACTGCGTAACATGCGTAAAATCGCGGATTTTTCGGGGAAGGAAAGGCTATTTGAAGCAGCGCAACTGTTGGCCGAAGCAACGATTGTTGAGCCTCTGCCGTTGGTTGGAAACCTGCAGGCAGCCTAGGGAATTGACAGTTCAAATCATATCGTCCCCAATCGGAGAAAACGGATAGTACATCATGAATACTGTAGATGTTTCATATTTGGACGGTGTTCCGGAAAAGAAAGCTTCACGCATTGCCATTCTGGATGCGCAAAAGCTGATCATCGGCGACGAGGGTGCGACAGTCACTGTTCTGGACGTTGAAACCCTGACGGATGACCAGGCGAATGAGCGTCTGACACAGGTTGCACAGAACGCGGCACGGGTTCTGGTTCTTTTTTCTCTGTCCCACGGGGTCAGTTTTCGCAATCGCCGGGACGAGCTGATTGCGCTTGGCGCGGACGACGTCATGTCGGCCACCGGGGCGGATGATGAGTTCCTGACACGGGTGCAGGCGCTTCGGCATCAGGCGCAGCCTCCGCGCGTACTGATTGTGGAAGATGAAGAGGAAATCGGAGACTGGGCGGTGGATGTCCTGCGCGAGGCCGGTATGGACGCCATGCGTGTACGCACCCTGAAGGATGCGCAGAACAGGTTCGAAGCTGGACCGGTTGACGCGCTGGTCGTGGACCGCGGCCTGCCGGATGGGGACGGGCTGACCTTCATCTCGCGTTTGCGTGACCTCGGCATCCGAATTCCGGCCCTGTTGTTCACCGCACTGGATTCCATCGAAGAACGTATCCGCGGGCTCGAGACCGCGCGGGCAGATGACTACATCTGCAAGCCGGTTCACGAGGGCGAGTTGCGCGCACGCGTTCAGGTGCTTTTGCGTCCCTTGGTCTCGGAAGAAACGATGGTGTTTGGCCCGCTTGAGATCAGCCGCAAGGACAGGATCGTCCGGTGGCGCGGCGCGCGTGTCGAACTGCGGCCGAAAGAATGTGAAATGCTGATCTACCTGGCCGAGCGCGACGGCCTGCCGATCCCCAAGCGGATGATCTATCTGGACGTTTGGCAAAAGACGTTCATGGATGTCGGCTCGAACCCGGTGACGGCGGCCCGGCACCGGCTGGTGCGCGATTTCAAGTCCGCCCTGGATTCGCGCGGCGAAACGTACCCGGAATTCCTGGAAACCGATGGGGATGCCTACGTTTTCCGGTCCGAGGCATTGCTGCGCATTCCCGCTGACGAAAGCCCGGATCAGTGATCCACCTGATCGGAGAAAACCCGAAACTGTCCCGCATGGTAACGGGACAAGGGCTGTTTTACGCGGCGCTTGGTGTTTTCCTGACATTGGCGGCAATATTCTGTCTATCCGTATTCTCGGCGGCAGACAGGGCGGACCGGCAGACCCTAAAAAGCGTCGAAGCGCAGATGCTGCGTATTCTCGAAGACAGTGGCGTCAGTGGGCTGGCCACCGCGTTCGATCGGTCACGCAACATAGTTCTGCCGGGCACCGACCGGCTGGAACTGGCGATCTGGCAGATCAGCGGAGATCGCAGGCGCGTTCTGCTGGAAACAACACCGGGCGCAGCCAGCGCCCTTGAGCACGGGCAGGGACATGCGTCGCTGGATGGGGCCGACTTTGAAACCAGATCGGTTGATGTTGCAGCGGCCTCACAGGACTGGGCGCTGCCCGTTGGGGATGTGGCGCTTGTCTTTGGAATTGAATCGCCCAGTTTCGAAACCCAACGCGCACGTTGGCTGGCGCTTGCCATTGCCGGTGTCTCACTTGTCGTGTGCGGTTTGATGATCCTGTTGCAGATCGCCCATTGGCAACGGTACCGACGCAGTCTGCAACGGGTGAACCGGTTGCTTGAGCGGTATTCTTCGGGCGAGACCGGCATTCGGTTTGAAGATGAAACGCCCGCGCCGGAATTGCGCGAGCTGGGGCGCCAGTTGAACGAAGCGCTGCCCAAGATTGACGGGCTGTTCGCAGATTTGCGTGCCCTGTCCGCCCATCTGGCGCATGAGTTGCGGACACCGCTTCAGAATATTCGCAGCGGCATGCGGAAGCTGCTGAATGCACAAAACGCGCAGGATAGGCAGATGCACGCACAGCGTATCGACATGGGAATAGATGCCGCTGACGCCCGCCTGCAATCCATCATGCAATTGTTCCGGCTTCAGGCCGATGCGGATATCCGGCTGGAACCTGACGTCCGGTTGGGGGATCTGCTGGAAGACCTTGTTTACGATTTCGAAGAAGACCTGCAGGCAAACGGGCGAAGTCTGGTTCAGCACATAGACAAGTCGCTACGTGTCACCGGCAACTCGCATCTTCTGGAACTCATGCTGTCGAACCTCTTGTCCAACGCCGTAAAATACGCTGCCGCAAACAGCGAAATCCGGGTCGAGCTGACCGGGGATGCGAAACGGTTCGACCTGAAAATTTCCAATGCCGGGGCCTTGTCGCAAGGCTTTACCGAGCACGCGTTCGAGCGTTTCGCGCAAGGTGCCGAGCATTCCGGTATTACCGGGTATGGGTTGGGTCTGGGGTTGGTGAAGGCGATTGTGCAGAAACATGGTTTTTCGGCCAGCCTTGTGGAAGATGCAGAAGGCGGGCGGGTCGTTGCATCGGTATCCGGCGCGGCATCGGGCGGGGGAGGGTAGGCCATGATGAAGGCAAAAGTGTTTTCAGCCTTTCTTGTGATCGTCCTGCCAACGGGAATGCAGGCACAACCAGACAGTGCGGCGGCCCGGGTCTCTGCCGGTCTGGTTCTTGCCGACTGGGCCGTATCAACTGAAAACGCGCCCCTGTTGCTAACCGCGCTCGAGATTGTTTCCGCACACGCCCCCAAAGGCGAAACCGCGACGCAACTGCAAAACCGCTATCAGGCCGAGGCGCGGTTTTTGATGCGAGGGGACAAAGAACTGGGTGAGCGGTTTGATCGTTTGATTAGCAATACCTCGCCTGAGTCTTTGCGAAACACGGTTTGGATTGTCCCAGGCGGCAGTCGGTTCGCCCCCCCACAGGGGCAGGGTGTTGCGTCCTTTGCTTCCGCAACAGGCGTCTCAGCGCGGCAGGTGTTTGGTCTGTCGGGGGCGTCCTGCCGACGTGAGGCGCAGAACTGGAACTGTGTGCCTGCAGGCCTGCAAGGTGAGATACACATCAATCATGTGCCGGGTGGCCCTGACTGGGTCGTCATTGAAACCCGGCCTGTAGACCCATGATCCGCGTTTTTCTGTTAGCGGGATGTATTTTGTCGGCCGGTGCGGCCGTCGCTAATCCCGACCGCAAAGCGCTGTTGATTGGCGTGATGAATTACACTGCTGATCTGGCCCGCCTGGGTGGAGCCCTGACCGGACCGGGCCCGGACGTGGCGCTGATGACGCAGGTTTTTGCTGGCAAAGGTGTTCCAATAGAAAAGATTTCAGTGCTGTCGGATTCTCCGGAACTGACTGAAACTGAGGGTGTTTCTATCGAAACTCCAACGCGCGCCAATATTCTGGCCGCGCTGGATCGGTTGGCAGCAGAGGCGCAGGCGGGCGACAAGATAGCGATCTACATGGCGGGCCACGGTGCGCAGATTGCGTCCGGTTCGGACACATCCGAGGTGGACGGGCTGGATGAGGTTTTCTTGCCCTCGGATTTTGCATTTGATGCCGATGACGCGCCGGTCAATGTTGTCCGGGACGATGAGATCGGGGCCAGAATAGACCGGATGATCGCCGCCGGGGCGAATGTGTGGCTGATTGCGGATACCTGTCATTCCGGCAGCTTTCGGCGGGGTGAGACAGCCGTTGCGCGCTTTGTCGATCTGAGGCCCGTCAAGACAGTCAGCCCGGTTGCCGAACCACTCGTGGACCTGTCGAAAGCCAGTACTCTCGCACCCGGTCACTTTACCGGCTTCTATGCTGCCGAGGCTGGATCATTGGCCTACGAGTTGAAACCGCCGGGTTCGCCAACGGTTCATGGTCTGCTGACATGGGCGCTGGCCAGTGCGTTGCGAAGTGCCGAAGCCCCCACATATTCAGAACTGGCCAGACAGGTTTCCGCGACGCTCTGGGATATTGGCTGGGGGCGTGCAGACCCCCGGTTTGAAGGGGCTTTGGGTACAAAGCCCATGCTTTCTGAGGGTATCGGAGTGTCGGACCGGTTTGCCGTCTCCATTTTGGACCTCGTTGTTGTCGAGGCTGGTGTCATCGATGGCGTTACGACAGATACGGTGTTTTCAGTCGAGGACAGCGATGGCGCCTTGCTGTTCGATGTGTCGCCAACCGAAGTGACGCTGACCCAAGCCACTGCCCCGCTTCCGGAAACCACCCGCGCCACACTGGATGAGAAGATCAAAGCCGAGGGTCTGGACCCCGAACAGTTCCGAATGCGCTGGCTTCAGCACCGCGCGCCCCGCCTGGCCGCAAAGGTTTCTTCGCGCCCGACAGATCTTTCGCTGGCAGTAGGGCTGTCGCTGCTATCTGCTGGCTCGCAATTTGAGGAGCAGATTGCTCAGATGATCTCGGACCTGCAGCCACGGTTGCGCCTTGATCAGAACGATCCGGACATTCAAATCGTCGCCGATAAGGACCGGCTGGTGCTGCACCCCGTTCCCGACGGTGCGCGCGATGCGCTGTCTGTTCCGTTTGATGCGACCCAATTGCCTCTGCTGGAGCAGATGTTGCAGCAGGCCGCAAAGTCGCGCGCGTTGATCTCGGTTGCGGCGATATTGCAGACCAGCCCCTTGTCGCACGGGATCACCGCCAGTGCCCGTCGCATCCCCGGTGAAGCAGACGAAGAATTTGTATGTCAGGAGGCTTTGGCGGTTCAGGTTGAGCCGAAGTTCGCACCTCAGGGCATCCTGCAGGTTGGCCACTGTGACACAGTGTTGGTCTCCGTTCACAATCGCAATCCCTGGCCGGTTGATCTGACGCCCCTTTATGTCGCGCCGGACAATAAGGTGTATTTCCTGTCGGGATACAGGGATGCCGAAAAAGGCGGCTGGCGCATAGGGGCAGGAGAGACCGATACCCTGCGCTATACCGAAGCCACGCGTGGGCCGGATGGGGCAGTGCTGGCTACTGGTCAGATGCATGTTTTGATCCTGGCCGAACGCGGCAAACCTGGGTCGGACCCGGTTGACTTTCGTTATTTACAGGACGAACGCGCACCGCCCGCAACCCGATCTGCGCCTGCCAACTCGCTATCCTCGCTTTTGACCGAAGCCGGATTCGGGCTGGCCAAAACCCGTTCCGTCGGTGAAACTGTTATCAAGCAAAGCGGTGCCGTTATTATTCCGCTGAAAACCGTTGCAGAGGTGGGGGCCGAACGCGGTGCGCAGTAAAGTCAACATTGCGGTTCTGACTGTTTTGAGCCTGATGTTCCTTGGTCAGGGTGGATCGGCCGAGGCGGCCGACCTGCGCAAAAGCGCCCTGGTTGTGGCAGAATGGGCCGTTGAAGCAAACGAACCGCAGGCCCTTGCCAGCAGTCTGGCTGTGTTGCTTGAGGAAGGCGGCACTCTGGACCAGGACGATCCGTTCTCGGTCTTGCCTTTAGCCGACGCGCTGCGTGACATGCCCGGAGGAGCGGATTTGCTGGACGCGGTTCTCGAAACCGGATCCCGGGGTCAGCTTGGTGGCGCCGCCCGTCTGGACCTGTTGCTTGCGCCAGGGGAAACTCATGAAACGGACGTTTTTCTTGTCGGCTCGGAAGTAACGTGGATCGAGGCTCGCTTGTGGCGCGGGTCTGGTGGGGCTGATATCGACGTTGAACTCGTGGGCTCGGACGGAACCAGCATCGCCGCAGACATCAGCCCGCAGACCGGCATTGAAGGGATTGCGGCGCTGGTGGATGTCTGGATTGACAGTTGCGTCAACGCGACGTTGCGGATCACGAATGCCGGCGGCAGTCAGGGGCGCGTCGCGTTGTTTGTTCCACAGTCGCCCCATCAGGATTGCGAGGCGCCGGGTTGATCGGCATCCGCCTGCCCGGCGCTGTTTTCGCGCTATTGCTGGCTCTGGCCCTGCCGGTCGTCGCCCAGAACCAGAACTCTGCCGAATTGGAAGCGCTGCAAAACCGAGCCGGTCAGGCCTTCGTTGCACAGGATCATGCCACGGTCCGGGAACTTGTCAGGCAGATGGAACCCATGATCGACCGGGGCCTGCGCACCGAAGGACGGAACGGGGTCGCGCAATATGGGATACTAGGAGAAATCCTGTTCGGCATCGGCGACAGGGAAGACGCATTGCGCGCCTACACCAAATCGGTCGACGCAGCCCGGATTGAGGGTCTGTGGCTTCAGCGAGACGGGCTGTATGTCCGCTATGAATACGGAAGTCTTCTGCAACTGCTCGGACACCACGAAAAAGCGCTGAGTGTCAGCTCAGAGCTGCTGCGGGATCTTGAACAACTGGGTTTGTTAAACAGCGCTGCAGGTTTGGATACCGGTATTCTGGTTGGCGCAATTCTTCTGGATACAAACCAGCTGGATGGCGCCCGGCAAATGTTTGAAAACATGGTCGGGATCGCGCGGGAACACGACACGGAAGGCCGCAAGCTGCAAGTGGCATTGAACGGTTTGGCCAATACCCTGAACGCGATGGAAGCCTATGAAGCAGCGCTTGAACCTACACGTGAAGCGTCTGAACTGGGCAAAAGATTAAACGCGGTTGACAGCGAGTCCCACCTTTACGCGCGGCTGCGATACGGAATTGCGCTGGAGCGTGTTGGCAGACTGGATGAGGCGCGATCCGTTACTGAGGACGTTCTTGCCTCGGCGCAGGGCAAACTGCCTCAGGGGCACGAGATTATTCAATGGGCGCGCCGAACGCTGGAGGATATCGAACGCGCGGAGGGGCGGAAGTTCGCAGCCCGCGAGTTGAACCGGCAAATTGCGGATGATGCCTTGTCCAGCGAGGATCCTGCTCAGCGTCTTGCTGCGCTGCTGGCGCTGGCCGGACATGATTTGGCTAATCTCGAGTTCGAGAGTTATGAGGCCAAAATGATGGCGGCGCTTGAACTGATCGTCTCGGACCCGGGTGCGGTCCCTGAACGGCAGCAGGCCCAAGTCTATTTCGCAGTGGCCGATCACCTGGTGAATTTCCGCCAGAACTTCAAAGGGGCCAAGCCGCTATATGCCCGATCCATCGATATCCTGACGCGTGAACTGGGACCGGATCACCGCGAAACCCTGCAAGTCCAGGCCCGCAGGTTGCAGGCCAAGGACAAGGAAATTCAGGCCAACGTCGCCTTGGACCGGCCCAAGGAGGAGCTTGCGTTCTGGGATGGAACAGAGGCGGGAAAGAAACCCACGGCCTCGGATCTGGAAATGCTGCGCCAACTGGCCGCCGCAGAGGAGGCGCAAGGCAAGCGGCTTGAGGCTTATGCATCACAACTCAACTATGCCTTTTTCCTGCAAGAAGCCGGACAAATTGAAACCGCGCTGGCAGTCATAAGAAACCAGATCGAAAAGCGGGAAGGAGAACAGCGGACGGGTTCCATACCCGATCTGGACATCAACTACCGATTGGTGGACGCGCATGGGTCGGCACTGCTCAAAGGCGGGCAATTCTCTGCTGCGGCAGCCGTCTTCCAGAATGGAACAGTCGACCTGTTGAACTATCTGCGCGGGTTTCAATGGCTGGAAGGGATAGCGGGCGGGGCAAAAGTATACCTGATTGGCCAGGTGTATGGTGAGTTGTTCGCCTCATCAGCGCTCAAGGCTGCCGAAACCGGCAGTGAGCAGGAGAAGAACCTCTATGTTCAGATGGCCTTTGAGGCCATGCAACTGGCGGGTTACGGCCCCGCCTCTGTCGCTGTGGCCCGTGCGGCGATCCGGGACAAGGCGCAAAACCCCGATCTGGTTCAACTTGCGGCGCAATGGCAGAAAGCGACTTTGGCCCAGCGGGTCGGGAACGATGTTCAGAATTCGGATCTGGACCGTCTGCGGTCCCGGATGTCGGCACAGTTTTCCGAGTACTTCGAATGGCAAATCCCTGCGCCGCTGACGATGGGCCATATCCAGCGCGAGGTAATCGCGCCGGATGAGGCTGTGATCATGATCCTGACAGCCACAACCCAGAGCGCGCATAAGAAAGGGATCAAAGGGCTGGTTCTTGCCGTGACCCGGGACGGCGCGGCGATGGTTGAATTGCCTCAGAAGTGGAACGTTCTGGTGCAGGACATACTTGATCTCCAGCGTACGCTTGACCCGAAGTCGCCAGAGCATATGGCCCAATTGCGGGCGCCGCTTGCCAACGTGCAGGGCGCGTCGGGCGCCGCAGCGACGCGGTATGCCGCCCCGTTTGCTTTCGATGCCGCAGAACGACTGCACAAGACGTTTTTCGGATCGCCGGAAATAGCTGATCTGATTGGTTCCAAGTCGACCTGGACGTTGGTCCCCTACGGTGAAACGCTGAGCATACCTTTCGCGGCCCTGATCGTGGATGACCCGGGCCGACATTTGCAGGACCGTCGCACCGCAAAGGACCTGCGCGAAATACGCTGGTTGGGGCATGAGCGCGCGCTGCGGGTTGTGCCGTCCGTCGCGGCCCTTGAAAACCTGCGAAAACGTCCCCGGGTCCCCGAGCAACCAGCCTCCAGGCTGGCATATGTCGGATTTGGCGACCCTGCGTTTCAGGGGGCGGAACTGGCGGCCTTGCCTCAGACAGACATCGTTATGCGCGGATCGGTCTCGCAACGAGCAACCGCAGTACGCGCGCTTCCGCGTTTGCCGGGCACCCGGCGCGAAGTTGAAACGCTGGCAGGGTTGTTCGGAGAGACCCGCAGCGACATTCGGTTGGGTTCCTCAGCAAGCGAAGCGGAAATCGTTGCGCTCAACAACCAAGGCAAACTGGCGCAGGCGCAAATTCTGCATTTTGCGACGCATGGGTTGTTGTCGGGCGCGTTCGAAGGGTTGGCCGAACCCGCATTGGCGCTGACGCCAGACGCGACTGCCCCGGCGCAAGGAAGTTTCACTGGCGATGGCCTGTTGACCGCCTCCGAGGCCGCGCAGCTCGATATTGGTGCCGACTGGGTCATTCTGTCGGCCTGCGACACGGCAGGGGAAGATTCGATCGGCGGCGAAGGTCTGGGGGGGTTGGTTCAGGGCTTTTTCTCAGCTGGCGTGCGCAATATGCTTGTTTCGCATTGGCGCGTAGATGATCGCGCCGCCGAGGCGCTGATTACCCGCACCGTGACCGCCTCGCAAAATCAGACCAGCAAGGCCGAGTCGCTGAGGCAGTCGATGAAATCTCTTTTTGACGACACGAGCCGCGATCAGACCCAACTGCCGAATTCCCACCCGTCGATCTGGGCCCCGTTCCTGATGATTGGCGCAGGCTGACGGGTGACCTGCGCCACAAAAGCAAACGGGCCACCTGATCAGGCGGCCCGTTTGCTTTTTTTGGCAGTTGTAGCTTAGTCCTTGGGCGTCAGTAGCGGCAGCGTATTTGCAACCGGAACCACCCTGGGCAAGCTTTGCCCGTTGTTTCCTGCACGCTGGTTCTGTACCTGCAGTGCAGAACGGATGACCTGAACCCGTTCGGTTGTCGTGCTGGGGACGAAAACAGGCGTTGCACCGCTTTCCAGTGAATCCATCGCGTTCACATACCACGGAACCGCTGCCGCAGGGGTCGCCGGCACACCGAACCCTTCACGCAGGTGGTGCCCAATCAGCTCTCCGTAAGGAGCCTGACCCGCAGCCATCATTGTCAATGCGCCAGCCAGAGCCATTTCGGCATCATCCAGACGATAACCGATGCCCAGGCAGATCTGGCCATAGACGCCCATTGTTGCGGCGTCGCTCAGACCCAACTGGGTGGCGGTCGATTGCACCGCCGGCATGACCTGTGCCTGATCCGTTGTGGGCAGGCCGGACATGACGTCGGAGTACCCGCCTGCAATCTGGCTGCACAGCTCCGTCATCTCGTTTTCGGACACCGCGTATTGCGACGCGAGCGATCCACCTTGCGTGATGGCAAATCCACGTGCTTCGCAGAACTTTTCGCTTAGTGCCTGGTTCGGATCTGTCATGTTCGACGCCTGAACCACACCGCCCTGAATGCGCGTTGTCTGGTCAACCAGTTCACACCGCGCAGCGGCGGATACAGTGGGCTGACCAACCGGCTTCAGGGGCTTGAGCTTTGGCACCGTGCCGCCATTGCCGATAACCTGACCGCCACCCTGCTGGGGCTGGTCGGGAATGACCGCCTGCGGGACCTGCTGGCGTGGTACCTGGTTCAGGGGCTGCGCAGCTGCGGCCTGAGTGCCATTGTTGGCCCACGGGTCAACAATGCCGTTGTTGTTGGTGCCATAATTGGGAGTATTTGCACCGTAGTTCGGCCCGGCATTGTCGCCATAACGTGCGGCATAATTGGGGTCACGACCGATGTTCAGCAATCCGCGCGGGCCTTCAGCAGCCATCGTACGGGGATAAGCGCCACCGGCACCTGACTGATACTGCCGCCATCCATTGACCAGGTTCTGACGTTCCCAATCCGAAAGCTGGCCGGTCTGGGGGTATCCCATGTAACCCTGATAATCACGGATCGCAGCGCGGCTGCGGTTTCCCATCACGCCGTCGACCGTTCCCGCATTCCAGCCGAAGCCGTTCAGCGCGCTCTGAACCTCACGGTTTTGCTGCCGCTGGGCAGAATTCACCGTCGAGCGGCGCGTTGTCGTCGTTTGGCTGCGTTTTTTGTTTTTGTTGCAGTTGATTGCGCCTGTAGCGCACCCAAGGATCACAGCGGCACCGCCGCCGATAATCACATCTGCCAAATCTGCACTTGCGCGGCTGACGCCCGTGGTAATCATCAGGGAGACCAGCAATGCGCCGCCGACGGAATTATTTAAAATATGACGTGGCATCTTTAAGTCACCTCCTTACCCAAAATCTACATCGCTATTCTTACTTAAACATGTGATTCAGTGCATGTTACAAAAAATGTCACCTGTTTGCACCCATGCAATTGAGCATTGAAAACAAATAATTTTAGGACGCCGAGGGTGGGGATGGCGCCCTAAAACTTCGACAATTCAGGCGTAATGACCCTTAATGTCGAAACAGTATCTCGATAAATCGTCAATTACCTGCCGACCATTGGGCATTTACGGGAACACCGTGAAGTGCAGCCTGCGTTTCCGCGATTTGCATTGCCTTGCGGATTACGCTGATGCGATCCTGTGTGGCGCTGGCCATGAAAACGGCCGGCGCACCATTTTCCAGTGCCGTCATCGCGTTCGCATACCACTCGACCGACGCCTTCGGAGCTTCGGCCGTGCCGAAACCTTCCCGCAGGTGGTGGCCAACCAGTTCGCCATATGCAGCGTGGCCGGATGCGGTCAGTGAAAGGGCACCGGCCAGCGCCATCTCTGCGTCGTCCATGCGATACCCCATTCCTGTGCAGATCTCGCCATAGTCCCGGGCAATCTGGGGCATATTCAGCCCAAGCGTAGCATTCGCATTCCGCGCGCTGTCCAGGGTGGACTGCACCGGCGTTCCGGGAAGAGCACTGATTGTGCCCGAGAATGTGGCTTTGATGTGATTGCAGATTTCCGTCATTTCGGTTTCGGAAACTGCGAAATGGGACTGCGAGGACTGTCCCAAAGTAATGACAAGCCCGCGTGCCTCGCACAGTTTTTCACTCAGCGCCTGATGATGATCGGTCACATTGTCCGCGTGGATCAGTCCGCCCTGGATTTTCGAGGTGGCATCCACCAGTTCGCAACGCGCGGCCACAGATTTGACGGGTGTGCCTATGCGTTTGGGCAGTTCGCCGATGATGGGTGGCGGGGACGATTTGTTCGGATCGACAATACCACCGTCTAAGGGTTGTGGCGATGGGTATGGCTGCGGCTGCTGCCCGTCGCCATAATGCCCAGCATAGCCGGGGTTGCGTTCAAGCTTCAGCAGGCCACGTGGGCCTTCGGCGGCCATTAGACGGGGATATGCGTTGCCCGCGCCAGCCTGATACTTGCGCCATGCGTTGATCAATGTATCCCGTTCCCACTGAGACAGGCGTCCGTTGGCGGGATCGCCCATGAAGTATTGATAATCGCGGATGGCTGCGCGGCTCCGGCGGCCCAATACTCCGTCAGCGTTTCCGACCGGAAAGCCGAATGTGTTCAAGGCGTTTTGCACGTCGCGGTTTTGTTGACGTTCTTCCTCGCTTAGAACGGGCGTTGGGACCGGCTTTTTGCCGGGAGGTCTTGGTTTGTTTCTTGGGCAGATGTTTGGATTGGCGAGACATAACAGCATCGCTGTACCGATCACTTCCTTCGCGCCCGCGTTTGCGCGTTCAACCGATGCTGTCATCAACATGGATGCGGCCAATGCGCCGCCCAGCGTGTGTTTGAAAATACTGCGTGCCATTGTCGACCCCCTAAGCAAAAAACTATCTGGGACCAACGCTAGCCAGCGCCGTTCAAAATAGCCCGTTACAAAAAATGTTATCGCTCAGGATCGGAGGGAAGTTCGAGCTTTGCGGTTTCTTTTCAAAGAGTTGGTTTTATTCTTCGGTTTTTTGGCCTCAAGTCTGACCCATAGCGCAAACATGCATTAGGGCACCAAGGGACGGAGCGTGCCCGGATTTTTGCCCGAAACAGCTTTTTGTCATTCAGATTTGCGGGGGCCGCTCAGCCAAATGAATGGGTCCACAAACCGCACAGGTTCACCCTACTGAATAGCGATCAGCAGCAGTTGATCTTTCTCCATGTCCGGTTCTTCAAGATAAAGCCCCATATCCGTCCAGAACCGGTTGAGCATTGCCAAAAGCTGCGCCTGTTCCGCCTGGGCCAGATCCTGCGCCAGCCCTTCATAGGCGCGTTCACGGATTTCTGCTTCGACGTCGGAACCCAAGGTCTCAAGCGTTGCCCGGTAAGACAGCAAGTACGTATCCCGGCTTGCCCGCAAGGCATCCAGCCGGTCGAGGTTCAGGTTCAATGTCTGCATCAGTTGGGTGCGTTGATTGCCGACCGTGACCTTGATCGTGTCCAGCAGGCGCAGGCTGTCCCGTTCCAGTTGCTGAATTTCGCGGCTGCCTTCGATCAAGGTCTCCACGAAAGCTGCCCCGCTCAGAAGTGTGGATTTTGCGGCTTGAAACAGGGATTCCGCAGCCTGTTCCCGCGCGATGCGAAATTCCAGCTGAAGATCGCCCAAGGCAGATTTGCGGCGGGGGTCCACTTCCTCTTCCAGCAGCGCGTTCAGGGTCGCCAGTGGGTCAGATTGCTCTTCCGAGGACCGATCAGCCTCTTGCGTCCAGCCATCACGGATCGCGTCATAGCGGTCTTCGGATACCACGGCGGCACTGATGACCAGCCTGACACCAAAGTATTCGCCGGCCAGAGCCTGTCCATTCAGGCTGCTGTACATCGGGTATTCATTACGGCGCGCGGTGTAGATTTGCGCGTCTTCCTGATCGACCGAACCGCCACGCGTGACCAGTCCGCCAGACTGGCCGTGACTGCGCCCGATGGCATTCAGGCGGAACGGTTCAAGCATCAACTCCTCAACATTGCCATAGATATCCAAAAGGCCCAGCGGGTTGGGTTTCCGTCGCGCTCCGATGATGCTGAGCTTGGTGCTGCCGCTGCCAGGCGCCAGATAGGCGGCGTAATCGGACAACGTCCCTTCGGAAAAGAACCTGCGGGCGGCAAAAACCGAGGCGTCTGCTTTGGCACCGCCACGGGCGGCGTATTCCCATTCAGGTTCAGTTGGTAGCCGAAGAAAGCCGGTGCGGTCACCCTGCCGGGGCAGGCTGTCGCGGGCGTTCTGCATCAGCCATTCGGAATAGGCGCGCGAGAGATCCACGGCTTCGAACCAGCTTAATCCGCCTTTGGCCCGGGCTTCGACCGGCTTGAAGCCGCCGTCGCAATTCATGTTGATGGCGCGGTACTGGGCCTCATTCAATTCGTACCGGGCAATATAATAGTAGCTGACACTGTTTTCGGGGTCGTCGAATGCCCCGCGCAGATAGGTGGGCTTGAGGTAGTCCGAAAAAGCGGTATCGGCGTCAGACTGCCCCATACGAAAGGGTCGGTCCGACAACGGGCGGGCGATATCGACCGGCACGTTGACTTTCTGAAAGGCCATGCCACCGCCACAAGGCATCGGCAAGACCAGATCCGCAGGGCCGTGCAACTGGCTGGAAGGATCGATCAGAATGGGGGGCCATGGGGCGTCGCTTGCCCAAGCCGAAGACAGCCAAGCCATGAAAAAACACAGGCTCAGTCGAGCAGATACGGGCAAAATCGGAACTCCCCAAAATTCTGTAACCACCCTGCATCGGGCAGGAGACAGTTTTGCACAGATGAAACAGATTGCAACTGAGGCCGTCCGGTGGTTCTTGCCGAAATCACGTTCGCGTGGTGGTAATTCCACATCAGGCGGGTTAGAGGGTGGGCAACCGACAAACCGAACATTTGCGATTGAAACGGCAGGAAGTTTTTTGATGCAGATAGAAGATACTTCATTAGAAGGTGTGAAAATCCTTACACCAGCACGCTTTGGCGACAACCGTGGCTTCTTTTCCGAAAGCTGGAACCGGAAGCGGATGGAGGATGCAGGGCTGAACTTCGAGTTTGTTCAGGACAATCATTCGGTATCTGCAACGGTGGGAACGCTGCGCGGGCTGCATATGCAAACACCGCCTCACGCGCAGGACAAGCTGGTGCGCTGTGGGCGCGGACGGTTGTTTGATGTGGCCGTCGATATTCGCAAGGGCAGCCCGACCTATGGGAAATGGGTGGGCGTTGAACTGAGTGCCGAGAACGGCAAGCAACTGCTGATCCCGGCCGGGTTCCTGCATGGTTTCGTCACCCGTGAGCCGGACACCGAGATCGTCTACAAGTGCTCGGACTACTACGCCCCGGACTGCGACCGCTCGGTCCGGTTCGACGATGCCGATATCGGTATCGACTGGGAGCTGGAAATTGATCCTGTGCTGAGCGCCAAGGATGAAGCGGCCGTGACACTGGCGGCTTTGGACAATCCGTTTGTATATGAAGGTCAGAAATGAAAATTCTCGTGACCGGCGGGGCCGGGTTCATTGGATCCGCAGTTGTTCGTCAGGCCATTCGTGACGGGCACAGCGTGGTCAACCTGGATGCGCTGACATACGCGGCGTGTCTTGAAAACGTGGCCAGTGTGACCAACCACCCCAATTACAGTTTTGTGCAGGCCGATATTCGTGATCGCGCAGCCCTGGACAAGGTGTTTGCAGAACATGAGCCGGACGCGGTCATGCACCTGGCGGCGGAAAGCCACGTTGACCGCTCGATCGACGGGCCGGGCGATTTCATCGAAACCAACATCACGGGCACCTATCAGATGCTCGAAGCTGCAAGAGCCTACTGGACACGCATGGGTCAGCCCGCGGCGTTCCGGTTTCACCACATCTCGACGGATGAGGTTTATGGCTCGCTGCCTGCTGACCCGCAGGTTCAGTTCACCGAAGAGACGTCCTACGACCCCCGCTCGCCCTATTCCGCTTCGAAAGCGGCAAGCGACCACCTTGTTCGCGCCTGGGCCGAAACATACGGCCTGCCGGTCGTGCTGACCAATTGTTCGAACAATTACGGGCCGTTCCATTTTCCTGAAAAGCTGATCCCCGTGATCATCCTCAATGCTCTGGCGGGCAAGCCGCTGCCGATCTACGGGGATGGTTCGAACATCCGTGACTGGCTGTACGTGGAAGATCACGCGGATGCGCTTCTGCTGGTAGTGCAAAAGGGGCAAGTTGGCCGCACCTACAACATCGGTGGCGAAAACGAGCGCACCAATCTGGAACTGGTCAAAACCCTTTGCGAAATCCTTGACCGCAAACGTCCAAAAGACAGCGGGTCTTACGCAGACCAGATCACCTTTGTAACCGATCGCCCCGGCCATGACGCACGGTATGCCATAGACCCGACCCGCATTCGCAATGAGTTGGGTTGGAGCCCGTCCGTAACCGTCGAGGAAGGGCTGGAAAAAACCGTCCAGTGGTATCTGGACAACGAAGACTGGTGGCGCGCGCTGCAAAACCGCGACGGTGTTGGTCAGCGACTGGGGACGGGAAAATGATCCTTGTCTTTGGAAAAACCGGGCAGGTCGCCCAGGAAATCGCCCTGAATGCGGGCCAGCGCGAGATCGTGTTTCTTGGCCGCGATGCAGCGGATTTGACCAACCCGGAACAGTGCCAGGCCGCCATCGAAACGCACCGGCCGCAAGCGGTGATCAATGCCGCAGCCTATACCGCCGTGGATCGGGCTGAAGATGAGGCCGAGACAGCAATGGCCGTCAACGGCACAACGGTTGGGGCCATTGCCCGGACCTGTTCCGCGCTGGGCATTCCGTTGGTGCATATTTCGACCGATTACGTATTTGACGGCTCGGGTGAGGCCTCGCACCGGCCGGAAGATGCCACGCACCCGATCAACACCTATGGCCGCACAAAGCTGGCTGGTGAAACGGCGATCCGGGCGAGCACCTGCCGCCATGCCATAATGCGCACCTCGTGGGTGTTCTCGGCCCATGGCAACAACTTTGTCAAAACCATGCTGCGCCTGTCTGAAACCCGGGATGCGCTGAACGTTGTAGACGATCAGATTGGCGGCCCGACCCCGGCTGCGGACATCGCGCGGGCCTGCCTGCATCTGGCCGACCGCCTGATGGCTGGTGAGATGGACAGCGCAACCCTGCATTTTGGCGGTTCACCGGACGTCAGCTGGGCCGGATTTGCGCGCGAGATTTTCTCGCAAGCCGGTCGGTCCGTGACTGTTACGGGTATTCCGACCTCTGACTATCCTACTCCGGCCAAACGGCCCCTGAATTCGCGAATGGACTGCAGCAGCCTGTCTGCCTGCGGTCTGGAACGCCCCGATTGGCGGGCCGGCCTGCGCGACGTATTGAACAGCAAAGAGATTTCATCATGACGAACCGTAAAGGTATCATTCTGGCCGGCGGCTCGGGCACCCGTCTGTACCCGATCACGATGGGTGTGTCCAAACAGCTTCTGCCGATCTACGACAAGCCGATGATCTATTATCCGCTGTCGGTACTGATGCTGACGGGAATCCGCGAGATCTGCATCATCACCACGCCCCAGGATCAGGACCAGTTTCAGCGCACGCTGGGGGATGGCAGCCAGTGGGGTCTGGAACTGACCTACATCACCCAGCCGTCGCCGGACGGTCTGGCGCAAGCCTATCTGCTGGCCGAAGAGTTTCTGAACGGCGCGCCGTCGGCGATGGTGCTGGGGGACAACATCTTCTTTGGCCATGGTCTACCGACCCAACTGCAAAAGGCCGATGCGCAAAGCACAGGCGGAACCGTTTTTGGTTATCGCGTGGCCGACCCGGAACGTTATGGCGTGGTTGGCTTTGATGCGACCGGCGCAGTGCAGAGCATCGTTGAAAAGCCCAAAGTGCCACCGTCGAACTATGCCGTGACGGGACTGTATTTTCTGGACGGAACCGCGCCAGAGCGTGCGCGGCAGGTCAAGCCGTCGGAACGCGGAGAACTTGAAATCACGTCCCTGCTTGAGACGTACCTGGACGACGGAACATTACGCGTCAGGCAGATGGGGCGCGGTTATGCCTGGCTGGACACCGGCACACATGCGTCATTGCTTGAAGCCGGAAACTTCGTGCACACACTATCGAACCGGCAAGGTCAGCAGGTCGGGTGCCCAGAAGAAATCGCGTTCGAACACGGCTGGATTTCGCAGGAGCAGCTTCTGAAACGCGCGGAATTGTTCCGGAAAACGGCATACGGAAGATACCTGCGCAATCTGGTGGACTAGTCCCATCGCGTTCTGATCTGCGGTTTTTTTTAGACTGGTGAGTATTGCGCGGGCAGGGCTACCGGTCCGTGCTGAAATACTCGTCCGGGAAATACTTGCGCCAGAACTTACTGCCGTATCTTTGGAAGGCGTGGCAGCCAAATGGCAGCTTCCCGTCGTTGCATTCCAGCAGGTATTCCGGCGCGGCTTCAAACGCGAACCGCGACGCCTGCATCGGCGTGGGAATTGTAAACCCGCTGAAATAACGCGGCACCAGGTTTGTCCAGATCACATCCTCGTTCACGCCGGGTTTTACGGGAATGATTGTTTTTCCGAACAGACGAAGCACTAGGTTTGCCAGGGCCACGGCACCAACCTTGTTGGCTATTCTGACGGCACCTGCGCAAGTCAGGAAAAGCGCCTCATGCGTCACCCTACGGCAATCGCTGATCTTGCGAAGGGACAATCCACCGTTCAGTTCACCGGTGAAGTCATACGGCAGGTTTGGTTGGCTGTACCCGTCAAAAACCGGCGCTCCGACAAAGGAATATCCATGCGCGGTCCAGGAATCGAGATGATCCTGAATGATCAGACAATCGACCTGGCAAATCAGGATGTAGGAAAAATCAGCAAATTGGTCATAAAACTCCTGACTGATCATCAGTTGGTTGTACGAGTCGATGCTGACAAAATGGGAATCGGACAGGCAAAGAGACCGCGCTGTTCCTTCCGTTTCCCGCAGGACGTTTTTTGTGACCGTGTTGTCAAGGTAATCGCACAGAGCGTCTGGCCCCAGAATGGTGACATCGTGTGACTTCAGTATCCTGACATTGTGCAGAAGGGCCGCCATTTCCGTGTCCGTCAGTTCCCGGTGAACGGGCACGACAACGTTGCAGCAGCCAGAAGTGTTTTCTGCGTCTGAGCTGTGCGGCACTTTCATGATTTCGCCCCTTCATAGGCCAACTATTTGTAATCTTGCAATATTAGTGGGCCGATACACGATTCAGCCAAACTGTCAGGTTGAGCGAAATTTTCTTCGTTTCTGCTCTCAATCTAACAGCACCGCAATTGATTGCCAACGATACTCAGCGCTTGTCCTGCCGTGACAGGTGATGCTGACGTCATGACCCTCAGGTTGTCTTGTAACCCCGCGGCACATTCATGATTTGGGCTGAGGTGTCAATCCGATCTTTGCCCCCGGGATGCATCCGGCCAATCCAGTGGGGCAATCCAGGCCAGATACACTCAAGTATCTGCGGCATTGGCCACCAATCCTCGAGCCGCATTCTGTCAGGAAAATCGGTGTTCATGGGCGTGAAAACTGGGTCCTACGGGAATCCCCCAATATCGCTGTCAGCCGCGAATCGTTAATTATGTATTTCAGATACCGGGTCTAAACAGACCAAACCACTTTTCCCCCAAGAAGGGGCTGGCTACTTACCCCCTCGGCCGGCCCCTTACCCCTTTCAGGCAAGTTTACAGATCTCCGGCCTGACCAGTCGCCAACCGCGCGACAAGCGCGGGCAGTTCCAATGCATCGTTGTACACGACATCATGGCAAATGTCCGAAATGGCCGATTTCCGGTAACCATTGGTGAAAAGCAAAAAAGGCACCTGCGCGCGGCGTGCCGTTTCAGCGTCAACCTCGCTGTCTCCGACAAACAGCCGCGGTCCTGTGTCGGGCAGGGCTTCGAAGCAGGCATTAAGATGGGCCGGATTGGGCTTGCGTATGTTCAAGGTATCGCCACCGAAAACAGCATCAAAGAAACCTGACATTCCCTGCGCTTCCAGGATGTGCCGGGCGGGCCGTTCGGGTTTGTTGGTGCATACACCCATCGCACAGCCCATTTCGCTGAGCGCATGCAGCGCCTGGATCATGCCGGGATACGCAACGGTGTGGACGCTGCTGGCGGCGTTGTAGTGGGCCAGGGTTCTCTGTGTCAGGTCGGAATGCTGTTCAAGGGGAAGGCCGCAATGGTGGATGACCCGCTCGACCAGTTTGGGAAGGCCGTTTCCAACGAATTGCCGGATAGTGTTCAGTTCCAACGGTCGATGACCGACATCATCCAGCATTCGGTTTGCCGCCGCCGCAATGTCGGCGAGGCTGTCGAGCAGGGTTCCATCCAGATCGAATACAAGGGTTGCAGTCACAAAAAATGTCCACCGGTATCAATGCGTTCCAAGACCTACCCGGTGTCCCGGCCCGACGCAATCAAACAGTTATGCGGAAATGTGAAGGCACATGCTTGACAAACCTGAGTAAAATAATCAGATTAAGGCGCAGACAGTCAGCCAACCCGGCTCCGGGTCAGCCAGATCGTTGAAAAGCGCAATCAGATCAAGGCGATTTGCCAAAACCTATCCGGAGTTGCCCGATGAACATGCAGAACCCGAATCCAAGCCAGGCCTATGCCGTTTCCATGTTGCCAGCTCATAAGGCGGAAGACCTGACCAAGGGTGGAAATCTGGCTCATATCGAGTTGGGGGACCAGCTGTACACGCTGCGCATCACCCGTGCCGGCAAGCTGATCCTCACGAAATGAGCGCGCAGTCCTCGCGCGGCGGGGCAACGGTTGGACATTTGGCGGATCTGAGCCCGGTCGAGGCAGGAGCCGTCATGTATCTGCGGCTGTGGGGAAACGGTGCCAACGGCCGCGCTGATGCCGCAAGCGATTTTGAAATCGCTTTGGGTAATGATCACGGTCGCGCCGCAATGCTGACCTTGGACAGGTTGTGCTCGCTGTGCGCAAACCATGGGCGCCGACCTCTGATACGCCACGGCTTGAACTGCGCATGCCTGGGTGCGGACGAAAACTGCTTTGCGCAGATGATTGCTGCCGCATCCGAAGGGGCGCGAGAGGATGCGATGATGATGGCCTCGCTTATTATCAGGCCGGATTTTGCACCGGCGCTTGTCTGTCTGTCCGAAGAATTTGGGCTGGCGCTGCGCCGAATGACCATCTCGGCTCCGTTGCCCAACACGGGGCATCATACCCCGGCAGCTACTTTACATTGAAAGAGACCGAATGATGAGAGAACCCCGAGCTGCGCAGCGGGGTTCTTCTGAATTCAGCAGCAACTGCAACCAACATGGTGGTCGTGATCGCAGACTGGGGTGGGTGCATAATCACCCACTTCGCTCAGAACGCTTCTCAAGGCCCAAAGGATCATGTCCACGTCTTCAGCCTCGATCGTCAGCGGCGGGCGAATCTTCAGGATATTGTCCTTTGGACCCTCACTCCCGATCAGAATACGATGAACCCGCATCCGGTTCTTGACGAACTTGCAGATCTCGGTTCCTTCCGATCCGTCAGGGTTGATCAGTTCGACGCCCAGAAACAGACCCATCCCGCGTACATCCCCGACGCAGCCAAAATCAGCCTCAATCCCGCGCAGGCCGTCCATCAGGCGTACACCCATATTCCGGGCATTGTCCTGCAATCCCTCGTCGTCGACGATGTCCAGCACCTCTTTCCCAATCCGGCAGGACAGGGTCGAACCGCCGAAAGTCGAAAAGAACTCGATGCCATTGTCGAAGCTGTTGGCGATTTCCTTGGTCGTGACCAGAACGCCCAGCGGATGGCCATTGCCGATGGGTTTGCCCATGACAACGATGTCGGGCAGTGCCCCCTGATGTTCAAAGCCGAAATAATACTCGCCCAGCCGGCCAAGGCCGGTCTGCACTTCGTCCGCAATACAAACGCCACCTGCGGCCCGAATTTTTTCGTAAACGGCCGGAAGATAGCCCTTGGGTGGAATGATCTGGCCGCCGACCGATGGGAAGGTTTCCGCGATGAAGCCCGCAACCCCATGTCCTTTGGCCTTCAATGCAGCAATCGCGGGGTCCACCAAGTCTGCGAACTTCGCGGCACGGTCGGAATCGTCACGTCGGAATGAACCTCGATAGTCGTCGGCCACTTCGACCAGTTCGACCCAATCCGCCTGCCCCACACCGCCAGGCTTGTTGAACTTGTAGGCCGAGATCGCCACAGCCGCATTGGTATTGCCGTGGTAGCCGTGATCCGGCGTTACAATCCCCTTTGCCCCTGTGTGCGCCCGCGCCAGCCGCAAGGCCAGTTCGTTCGCCTCGGTCCCCGAGTTCACGAAGAAGCAGACCTCGAGGTGATCCGGCAGTTTCGACAGAATCTTGTCGGCAAATGCCGTTTGAGCCGGGTGAAGATAGCGCGTGTTCGAGTTCATCCGCTTCAGTTGGTCCGCTGCGACCGCCTGAATGCGGGGATGTGCATGACCCACGTGGGGGACATTGTTATAGGCGTCCAGATAGGGGCGGCCCCACTCGTCGAACAGATGATGCCTCCAGCCGCGAACCAGCATGACCGGATCGTCATAGGTCAGCGATAGGTTGCCACCGAAATGGTCTTGGCGCCCGCGCAGGATCGCCTGTTTGTCGGTCGGGCGATAAAACACCTTGTCGTCCGGCAGGTTCAATATTGCCGCAGGGTTCGGACAGACTGCGTGCCACAGATACATCTCGTCCGGGTCGCCGACACCGGGCCAGTCCGCCTCCATCCCGGCGGTGGTCAGGGCCAGCTGGAAATGCACATGAGGGGCCCAGCCTCCATTCTGACTGGCATCCCCGAGGCGGGCAAAGGCCGCGCCCTGTGCGACGGGATCGCCCGGCTTCAGCCGGGCGCAGACCTCGGGGTCCAGGTGACCATATAAGGTATAGAACGGATCGCCTTCAGGGGTTTCATGATGCAGGATCACAACGCCGCCGTAATCCAGATGGGCGTCGCGGTTCTCGACCACTTCAACACGTCCGCTCATCGGGGCAAATAGCACGGCTCCGGCGGGCGCGAATACATCAACGGCCAGATGAACAGTCCGCCGGTCCGAGGCCTTCCAAGGTCCCTTACGGAAACCCGGCTCGGCATAAATCAGGCGCGGCTCGTTGTAATACCCCAGCCACAGGCCATCGCCGAACTCGGCGCCCACGCGGGCGGCCTCTTCCAGAGGCATGTGGAACGGGTTCTGAGGCCAGGTCGAATTTTCAACCGAAAGCGATCCCATCGGCACATCCGCCAGATCCTGCCCGAACATCTGCGCAAACTGGCCGCGGTGGTCGGACAGATAGGCGTGGATACGCTCGGCCCCGTCCGTGACCGGCAGCCCGCAGGCCGCACGCAGACGGGCGGGCATCAGACCGCCATTGACGGATGTGTTCTCTAGGAACCGCCAGGCCGGAGCCTGAGAGATGGTGACATAGGGATCATCCGGGTTTTCAGCCGCCATCAGAGTCGAATTCACGACAGACACCGCCAGACGCATCCGCAGCAACGGCCAGATCAGGTCGACTTCGTCGGTGCGCAGCGGGTTGGCGGCGTGATAGCCACGCACCAGCGCCGTCAGGGCGCGTTCAGGCCCGGGATGATCCAGAACAATATAGGCCCCGGCAATTGCGAGGTCACAGATACGCGGCGCCGCACACATGTCGCCCAGATCAATCAGGCCCGAGATCTTCAGGCGTTGCCCAAGCTCACCCTCAACAAGAATGTTGTAATCGTTTGCGTCATTGTGGATGGCCTGCCTGGGCATTGCGGCCAACCTGCCGGATACCTCATGGAACCCATCACAGATTTCGGTCAGCAACGCGCGCCGGTTGGGATCCGAAACAACCTCAAGCCTGCCGGAAATCCACCGGGCCTGTGTCAGATCCCATTTGAAATGCTCCCTGCTCAGCCCTGAATGGTCGAACCTTTCCAGAGCACGGTCCGTCGCTCCAAGAACACGGCCCAGCTTCATGATCAGTTCGTCGGTTTTGGGCGCGGCCTTGGCGTAGCACTGGCCCGGCAGACGCTCCAGCAACCAGGCAAGTCTTGGCTGACCCTGATCGTCAGGGATTTCGGGCAGCAATTCACCGGTCAGGTCCGGGATGACCGCCGGGAACGGCAGGCCGGGGGCCTCGGATGAGATATGGCGCAATGCCTGAACCTGCAGGTCCACAAACTCGGCCTCACACCCGGCCCGCATCACCTTGAGAACGTAGTCCCGTCCGTTGGTTGCTTCGGCCAGGAAATTCAGATCGTATTCGCCGTCCAGCCGGGTCAGCCTCGCTTCGATCCCCCAGGTCGCACGCAGCGCGTCCGCCCAGAATTGCGTCAGATCATTCATGCGCTTTGTGTCCTTTCCCAAAGCCGATCTCTTCTTTTGTGCCCATATATCTCGGGGGTGAACTGCCGCTTACGGCAAACGGGGCAGCCGCCTTGCCTTCAGTCCAGCGCGCGCAAGCGTTTGATCAAGGAAGAGGTGTCCCATCGCCCGCCGCCCAGTTTCTGAACGTCCTTGTAGAACTGATCAACCAATGCCGTCAGTGGCAGCGACGCGCCGTTCCTGTTGGCCTCGTCCAGACAAATACCCAAATCTTTCCGCATCCAGTCCACCGCGAACCCGTAGTCGAAATGATCGTCCAGCATCGTTTCGTGCCGGTTTTCCATCTGCCAGCTTCCGGCAGCACCCTGACTGATCACCTCGATCACGGCACGGCCGTCCAACCCGGCTTTTTCGGCAAAGTGCAGGGCTTCGCTGAGACCCTGCACAACACCGGCGATGGCGATCTGGTTGCTCATCTTCGTCAACTGGCCAGCGCCGCTGTCGCCGATACGGCGGCATATCTTCGAATAGACCTGCATGACCGGTTCGGCCTTTTCATAGGCGGTTTGCGAACCGCCGCACATGATGGACAGAACGCCGTTCTCTGCGCCCGACTGGCCACCCGAAATGGGCGCGTCCACAAAGGCAAATCCCCTATCATCCGCAACCGATGCAAGCTCTTGCGTCACTTTGGCGGATACCGTGGTGTGATCGACAAAGACGGCACCTTGCGACATGCCATCAAAAGCGCCGTTCTCGCCGGTGCAGATCGCGCGCAGGTCGTCATCATTGCCCACACAGGCAAAGACCAGTTCCGCGCCTTGCGCAGCCTCCGCCGGGGTTCCCGCCATTGCGCCGCCGTGCTGATCAACCCAGGCCTCGGCCCGTTTCGCCGTGCGGTTGTAAACGGTGACGTCATGCCCTGCTGCCTGCAGGTGGCCAGCCATGGGATAACCCATGACACCCAGACCTAGGAACGCGAGTTTTGCCATCAGATGATCCTCCCAGCTGTCCGGCCCTGCCTCCGTTTTGTGGCGGGCCGGAATGTTCAGCAGAGACAAAGCAAAGCTGCGGGCAAAGGGCAACCCCGTGTCAGCTTTTGCGACCCAGATCGCTGAGGATTGGACAGTCGGGCCGATTGTCTCCGGCGCAGGCGTCAATCAGGTGGCTTAGCGTGTCACGCATGGCGTTGAGATCCGCAATCTTGATTTCGATCTGCGCCAGGTGATCGCGTGCGACCTTTTTGACATCAGCACTGGCGCGGGTTTCATCTTCGTAAAGGGCCAGCAGTGTCCTGCAATCGCCGATCGTAAAGCCCAATGCACGGGCGCGGCCCAGAAAGATCAGCTTGTGCACGTCCTGTTCGCGAAACCTGCGATAGCCGTTGTCATCACGCATGGGCCTGATCAGTCCGATATCCTCGTAATACCGGATGGTTTTAGCGGGCAGACCGGTCTGGCTGGCAACGTCTCCGATATTCATGGTGTCACCGATTGGGTTGTTGGGATTGCAGAGGGTACGGGCGCGCTGACGCTCACCCGCCGCAAACGCAGTGCGTTTGTCACAACAAAGACGCTGGACAAGGCCATCGCCCCCGCCGCGAGCGCCGGGGACAGCAGCGGCCCGCCAAACGGAAACAAAACACCCGCGGCGACGGGGATCAGCAGCGTGTTGTAGCCAAAGGCCCAGCCGAGGTTCTGGCGGATGTTGCGCATAGTCCGGCGGCTGATTTCCAAGGCGTTCGCGACGCCCCGCAGATCGCCGGACATCAAAACGACGTCTGCCGTCTCGATTGCCACATCCGTTCCCGTACCAATGGCAAGGCCGATATCTGCAGCAGCCAGCGCCGGCGCATCGTTGATCCCGTCGCCAACAAAGGCTACCACGCCAAGACTGTCCTGCAGTTCGGTGATCGCGGAAAGTTTTCCATCGGGCAGAACATCGGCGACGACATGGTCAATGCCCAACTCATCAGCCAGTGCCTGCGCGGTGCGGGCGTTGTCGCCTGTGATCATTGCAAGGTTCAGCCCCATATCGCGAAGCTGCGCCAACGCTTCTTTTGTTCCCGGCTTGACCGGATCGGATACGGCAAGCAATGCCGCTGCCGCGCCGTCAATGGCAACATACAGGGGCGTGGCCCCCGACGCCGCGCGCCTGTCCGCCTCGGTCCTCAGATCGTCAATGTCTATTCCGTTTTGCATCATCAGCTTCGCTGAGCCGATCATGACGTCCTGTCCTTCGACCTCGGCGCGTACGCCAAGCCCGGTCATCGATTCAAACCCGGACAGCTCAGGCAAATCCGGTGGACCGGCCCTTGTGATCGCGGTGGCAATTGGATGTTCGGACCGGGCCTCAAGCGCGGCGGCAAGGCGCAGCATTTTTTTCGGGTCAAATCCGTTGGCCGGGATAATGCCGTCAAGCTCGGGCCGGCCCAACGTCAGCGTTCCGGTTTTGTCAAAAGCGATGACCTGCGCCTGTTGCAATTGCTGCAGGGCATCACCTTTGCGGAACATAACGCCCAATTCGGCCGCGCGCCCGGTGCCGACCATGATTGAGGTCGGCGTTGCCAGCCCCATCGCGCAGGGGCAGGCTATGATCAGCACCGAAACGCCCGCAACCAGCGCCAGGGGCAGTGCGGGTTCGGGGCCAAAAACAAGCCACAGCGCGATTGTAAGCATTGCCATCGCAATAACTACAGGAACAAAATAATAGGTTATGCGGTCGACAAGACCCTGAATCGGCAGTTTCGCGCCCTGCGCCTTTTCAACCATCTGTATGACCTGGGCCAGCACGGTGTCTGCCCCCACGCGTATGGCGCGGACGCGCAGCGCCCCGGTGCCGTTGACCGTGCCGCCGACCACGGTGTCACCGGCGGATTTCCCGACCGGCACCGGTTCGCCGGTAATCATGCTTTCGTCCAGATAAGATGTGCCGTCCAGCACTTCGGCGTCTACAGGAACGCGCTCGCCCGGGCGGATTTGCAGGATGTCGTCCACCACAATGTCTGCGACGGGCAGGTCTGCGACCATGCCGTCCCTTTCAACCCGCGCCGTTTTGGGCTGCAACCCAATCAGCCTGCGGATCGCAGCACCTGTTCGACCCTTGGCGCGCGCTTCCAACAGGCGTCCCAAAAGGATCAGCACGATGATGACGGCGGCTGCTTCGAAATAAACATTCGCCGTTCCTTGCGGCAGTATTCCGGGCGCAAAGGTGGCGATGACTGAATAAAGAAAAGCCGCGCCTGTGCCGAGGGCAACCAGCGCATTCATATCGGGCGCGCCACGCAGCAGGGACGGGACGCCTTTGGCATAAAAGACACGACCCGGGCCAACCAGCAGAACCGCGGTCAGAAGAAACTGGATCATGTGGCTGGTTTGCGCGCCGATATTTGCCTGCACCCAATGATGGAAGGCAGGGACCATGTGCCCGCCCATCTCAAGCACAAAAACCGGTAATGCCAGAACCGCCGCCAGCAGGGTCGAGCGACGGAGGACGTTCAACTCGTCCGATTTATCGGCGGGCGTAGGATCAGGCGCATTCCCCTGGTCGACATGCGCGGTATACCCGATTCCGTCCGACACCTGCGCCAGTGCCTCGGGGGTCGTCGTCCCTTCGAGGTACGAGACCAGTGCTGTCTGGGTCGCCAGGTTGACCTGCGCATCAATGACACCGGGGCTGGCCAGTAAGGCCCGTTCAATCCGGGACACGCATGAGGCGCAACTCATCCCCTCGATTCTCAGCGTCGCTTGCTGGGTTGCCGCAGGGTATCCAACGCTATCCAACGCCTGAACCAGCGGTGCCAAGGGGCCTTCGATTGAAACCTGTGCCGTTTCCGTTGCGAAATTGACAGAAGCGTCAGTTACGCCGGAAACACCCCGCAGCGCCGCTTCCACACGTCCGACACAGGAAGCGCATCCCATGCCCGTGATCCTGAGTTGCAGTGTTTTCAGTTCAGCCATCCGACTCGTCCCGACGTAAGTTCTTCCCTGCACATGGGGGTTCCAGTCACGGGAAGGTCAAGGGGTTCGAATGGTTTTTTATCCGAATTCAGGATCCGCGCATGTTCCGTTCCATCAGTCGCTGATACAGGCGCGGCGACAAACTGTTGAGCCACCACGCAAGGCGCGCAACACGCCCGACCGGGATCATGGGCTTGGACCTGTCCAACCCCCGCAGGATGACCTCGGCAGCTTTTTCAGGGCTCATGGCGTCCATTTCATCGGATGCCGAGCCGGGACGCGCCATTCCGTCTGCCTGCGTTTCGGCATTGCCGGCATTGGTGGAAACAAAGGACGGCGCGGCAATATGCACTCTGACGCCGTGCGGCCCCTCTTCGGATCGAAGCGACTTGAAAAACCCTTCAAGCGCATGTTTCGAGGCAGCATAGGCCGTACGGTGATAAAGCGGCGCGAAGCCCGCGACCGACGAGATCGCCAGATGCGTGCCCTGCGTTCTGCGAAGCTCCGGAAGAAACGCGCGCGCCATTGCGACGGCGGCGAAATAGTTGATCTCGAACAGTTTGCGATGGCTGGTGTCGTCGGAAACGTCAAACCCGCGAATCTGGGTGACACCAGCATTGTAGATGACCAGATCGATGCCATCGCTGGATGTGATGGTCTCGAGGACCGCTTCCTGCAACTGCTCGGGTTTCGTCAGGTCGCACCCGATCGGAAGCTGTGTTGGGGTCGCCGTAAGATCTGAAACATTCAGATCCAGCAGGACAACACGCCAGCCCCGCTGCTGAAGCCCCGCCGACAAGGCCCGACCCAGCCCACCTGCGCCGCCGGATATCACCGCCGTTTTCATAGCCCCGCCCATCCTTTCCACAGCGCGAATACCTCGGCGCTGGTCTTTTCCGGGGTGTATCCGAAATCGGTTTTCAGCGCAGTGTTGTCCAGCACCGGGCGGTACTGCAGAAATCGCACCTGTTCCGGTCCGTATCGCGACAGGCCAAGGGGGCGGGCAAGGCTCAGGACTGATCGGATCGCCCACGCAGGCAGGCGCAAAACAGGTTTGTTCAGGAGGTGCGCCAGTTCTGTTATTCCCAGCGCTCCGTCGCCGGCCACGTTGAAGATACCGGCCGGTCCATCTGTCGCCGCACGTTTCAGTATACGCGCCAGATCGCGGGTCCAGATGAAGACAAAGGGACTGTCACTGCCGGACACCGCCAGCAGGCGCGGTTTGTGAAACAGCGCCGTAATCTGATTGTCCGTGCCTTCCCCCAGTACAGTGCCCACGCGCAGGACCACCTGCTCAAGCTGCGGCGCACGTTGACGGGCCTCGGCCAGCATCTCCTCGACCTGCCGTTTGTGGTCGGCATAGGGAAATTCGGCATTGCCACGCAGCGGATCCTTTTCGCGTAGCGGGACGCGGTTATCCGGGTGATAGCCGTAGGCAGCGCCCGACGACGTGACGACCAGCCGCCGAACGCCATTGGCAATTGCAGCGTTCAACACGTTTTTTGTGCCTGTGACATCCACATCAAACGCTTTCTGGCGGCCCATTCCGGGCGGTGGCGTCACAATCGAGGCCAGATGAACGATGACTTCCGGCTTCACTTTCGCGATCACACGTGCCGCTTCTTCGGTGGTTACGTCCAGATGCAGAAACGCGGTGTCTTCAGGTAGGTCGGACGGTCGGTTCAGGTCTGTGGCAAATACAGCAAGGTCTTTGACTTCGGCCAGAAGGGCGCGCCCGACTGTTCCGGCAGCACCGGTAATCAGGATGCGGGTCATCGGGCCGCCTCGGTCCGGGCCATGGCAGTTGCCAGCGCAATCCCCGAGATCGCGTGCCAGATGCCCCAGAAGGCTGCCACAACGGCCATGCCGCCCAATCCATTGAAGAACGCGAATATCAGGACCAGCCCGAGGCCGGAATTCTGAATACCGGTTTCGATCGTTATGGCACGGCGGTCATAGGGGGACAGCCGGGTCAGAGTGGCCACAACCCAACCGCCCCCCAAAGCCAGCGCGTTGTGAATGATCACAAGCCCGGCGACGGCTCCGGCAAAGCCCAGGAAAAAGTCCCAGTTGGCCGCCAGAGCAAGAATGATGAACGCAACGAAGATGCCCATGGACAGGTACTGCAGCGGTGTCCGCAACCGCGCGGTCAGATCCGGCCGGCGCTGGTTCAGCACCATGCCAAGCACCAGAGGCAGGATCAGCATCAGCCCCACGATGATCGCAATCTGCCAGGGGTCGATTGCCGTTCTTTGAAGGATTTCCCGGGTCGGTGGATAAAGCCCGCCCCAAAACGCAATGTTGAACGGGGTCATTGCGATTGCCCCGATCGTGGCGAATGCAGTCATCGATACGGACAGGGCGGCATTGCCGCCAGCACGATGCGTTATGAAGTTAGAGATATTGCCGCCGGGGCAGGCTGCGACAAGGATCAACCCGAGAGCAATCGAAGGACGCGGGGCCGCCAGCCAGACCAGTACAAACGTCAGCGCAGGCAGCACCACGAATTGTGAGGCCAGCCCCACGATCACAGGCTTGGGCGCCCGGCGCAGGCGGTTGAAATCCTGCGGGGTCAGGTCGATGGCAATCGAAAACATCACGATTGCAAGAATGCCATTCAGCAATATCAGAGAGGCAGGGCTGAAGTTTAGGGTGATCTCATCGATGCCGGTCATGGGGTGGCTTTCCTGAGCTTGTCGATCCAGCCGGTGACCGCTTTGCGATAGGTCGCCTTGTCCACGTAATACGCCATGCGGGCGAGATTGAGGTAGTTCATGCCCCCGGTGGCGCGCTCATAGGATTTTTGTTTTGTGGCTTTCAGTTCGGTCGCCGCGGTGCAGCCGCTCTGAATACCTTTTATATAGCGCGCCACCATCTCGGCTTGCTCGTGGCGTCCCTGCCAGCCCAGACCGGTCGCTTCGATCATGCCCAGAACAAACAAGTCGTCGCGGTCCGGGTGCATGGAGTTGAGGTAAAGATGCGGCGCATCGCCCTGCCAGTTCAGCAGATCCGGGTCGATGAACGGGTAATGCAGTTTGTACCCGGTCGCGGCGAGGATCATATCATAGTCTTCGCTGCCGCCATCTGTGAAATGCACAGTTTTGCCGTCGATCTGCTGAATGTCGGGCCGAACGCGCAGATCTCCGTGACCCGCGTGGTACAGCACCAGTGAGTTCACGATTGGATGGCTTTCGTACAGTCTGTAGTCCGGTTTGGGAAAGCCGTATTTCTGCGGATCGCCGACGAACCACCCAAGGATCAGGCTGTCGATCTTGCGCTTCAGCCACATGGGCAGGCGGATCATTCCGCCCATCGTATCAGCTGGCTTCCCAAACACGTACTTCGGAACGAAATAGTACCCGCGCCGCATCGACAGGTCGCAGCGCACGGCATGATGAATGGCGTCCACCGCAATGTCGCAACCCGAGTTTCCTGCGCCCACGATCAGCACGCGTTTGCCATCGAACTGTTGGGGGTACCGGTATTGCGAGGCGTGGATCAGTTCGCCTTCAAAAGTGCCTGCGAACTGCGGCATGTTAGGTTCGGACAGGGTGCCGTTGGCGATCAGAACACCGGCAAACTCGGCCTCATGTTCCCCGTCCTGATCCCGCCAGCAAACGCGCCAGCCATCGCCGGGTGCGCCCAACGGCCTAGCTTTCGTTACCTCGGCATTGAATGTGAAGAACTTGCGCAGATCGAAGTGATCAGCAAAGGCGCGAAAATAATCCCGCATTGCCCGATGCGACGGATATTCGGCGACCCCATCCTCCATCGGGAAGTCGGTAAATTCCGTCATCCGCTTTGACGAGATCAGGTGGGCAGTCTCATACATGGTTGATCTGGGGGCATCAATGTCCCACAGACCACCGACATCCGAATGCAGCTCGAACCCCTGAAATGGAATACCTTGTTCCTTTAGCACCTTGGCCGCAGCCAACCCCATCGGGCCCGCCCCGATGAGGGCGAATGCCTCGCGCTTTTCTGACATGAACTCTCCCCTGTTCGCACGGCTTAAGTTGAACGATCGTACAAAATAAGGCAAGATGATTTTCATGACCGCCAAAGTGACTGAAATAAAACGACAAAGGGCACCATCGAAACGATCGCTGCAGACCCGGGCGCGCATTCTGGACGCGGCCGAGGCGCTGTTTGCCGATCGCGGATTCGAAGGGGCGTCGATCAGGGACATCGCGGCCAAAGCCGGTGTGCAAGTCGGGTTGGTGCATCACCACGGAGGCGGCAAGGAAGAGTTGTTTCACAAGACCGTTGCGCGTCGCGCGGATGAACTGGCCCAAATCCGGCTGGACGCCCTGAACGCGTTGAAAGAAGCTGGTCAGCCAACACTGCGCGGTGTTCTGGACTGCTTCATTCGGCCTTACATTACGTTAGCCGAAACGGGCGGAGCGGGATGGATGGCCTATGGGCGTCTGGTGGCGCATGTGTCTGTGGACCCGCGCTGGCGCGCCATCGCGGCGGAATGCTTCGACCCAACGGCGCGGCGTTTCATTGCGGAAATCGCTGCGCTGTACCCGAAGGTTGATGCCGCTTTGCTGGCCAGCGGGCAGGTGTATTCGGTGTCCTCAGTTCTGGCGCATCTCAACAGTGCATGGCGGGTGGATGCCTTGTCAGAAGGCGGACAACTTGCCGGGACCGACGAACTGATCGATTTTTGCGCGGCAGGGATCGAAGCGCTTGTTCGATCCGCAAACCCCTAGACGGTTCGGCATTACCTGGTTTCAAACTGTATCAGCAGAAGCGAGTTATACGCCGCGGGCGGAGACGTTCGAACCGCTTCGGGCGAGGCAAAGAACCCAAACGAAATCACTGCCAGTGAAAAAACGATGCCAGCTAACAGCGCGCTGGCCAAATTCATTGTTGATCGCATCATTCGGGTAATTCCTTGTTCTAATTCAAGGGTAAGGAGCGTTGTTGACGTCGTGTTCAGGATCGCCCTGCCAATTACTGCCTGAGCTTTTCGTTTTCGGCCTGAAGCTGCGCCAGTTGCTGGCCAAGCGAATTCAGGTGAGGCCGAAGCTCGGCCTCGGTGAAACGAGGGGTGATGTGGCGGGGGCAGTTCCAGTCCAAGGCCTCGACCTTGATGATCACTGCGCGCTCGGCGGGGGCTTCGGCGTTGTCAGGGTAAAGACTGGCGGCTGCGGCTTCGCCTTCGGTGAATTCGACCCGTCCCAGAATCTTCAGACGGCGCTGATTGGCATAATCCATCAGGATCAGGGCAATCCGGTCGTTGCCGTCCAAATTCCCGCGTGAAATGTACTGTTTGTTGCCTGAAAAATCAGCGTATCCAAGGGTTTGCGGCCCCAGCACCTTCAGGAACCCGATCGGACCGCCGCGGAATTGAACATAGGGCCAACCGGTCTCGGATACAGTGGATTGGTAAAAACTATCGCGGGCCTGAATGAATGCCTTTTCAGCCTCTCCGATCAGGTGCCCCTTTTGCGGACCGCTGTCCAGGAACTTGGCATAACTTCGCGCCGAACCCATCCTCTCCTGATGGGCGCGAACGGCGGGGGTGAAGGTCAGTTCGGAAAACGCGCGTGGCATGGGCTGTCCTTTCAGAGACCCAGATCAGACAGGCCGGGATGGTCGTCGGGGCGCTGTCCTGCGGGCCAGTGGAACATGCGTTGTTCTACCGTGATCGGCAGGTCATTCAGCGACGTGTGGCGCGAGGCCATTCGGCCGTCTTCAGCAAATTCCCAGTTTTCGTTGCCATATGACCGGAACCACTGACCGCTGTCGTCGTTCCATTCATAAGCATACCGTACAGCGATGCGATGGTCGCGATAGGTCCATAATTCCTTGATCAAGCGGTACTCAAGCTCCTTGGCCCATTTTCGTGTCAGAAACGCGTGAATCTCGGCGTGGCCGCTCAGGAACTCGGCGCGGTTTCTCCAGCGGCTGTCTTCCGTGTAGGCGGGCGTTACGACGTCCGGGGCGCGGCTGTTCCAGGCGTTTTCCGCCATGCGCACTTTCCGGGTGGCCGTTACATGCGTGAAGGGCGGCAAAGGGGGGCGGTTCATATTACAGGCTTTCAGGTTAAGGCGGCCGTGATCAGCGCCAGAGTCAGAAGAAAGGGAACGTACTGCGGTGAAAATAGGCTGGCACGGCGTCGCATCGTTGAAATCCTTTGGTGTACAGATCGGTCAATCTTGATGATAAGATGTACAGATCGGTACATGTTTTCAAGCCCCTTTTTTCAAAATATTCGACTTCACCCTCCTGACTTTGGTAATAGCGTTATAAAACAATATGTTAATTGTTGTCATTGAAGCCTCTTTAGAAAGTGTATATGTACTGATCAGTGCAATCAGGAGCTAGGAATGCGCCCCAACAAACGTGATGAGCTTGTCCGCAAGGCCTTGGAGGTTTTCTACAGGGACGGTTTTCATGCCACCGGAATGGACAAGCTGGTGGTTGAAACGGGCGTATCCAAAACATCGATGTACAAGCATTTCCGCACCAAGGAGGAGTTGATCCTTGCGGCATTGCGCCTGCGAGATGAAAACTTCCGAAACTGGTTCGTCCGAAGGATTGAAGACCTTTCCGAAACGCCCGCCGGTCAGCTGATCGCCAGTTTCGATGTGCTGAAGGAATGGTTCGAGGAAGACAAATACCGCGGCTGCATGTTCATCAAGGCCGGGGCGGAGTATCAGGAAAAAGACCACCCGATCCACGTTCAGGCGGCCGAGCACAAGCGGTTGCTTCTGGACTACATGACCGATCTGTGCCGCAAGGCCGGGGTTCGTGATCCTGAAAGTCTGGGGTGCCAGCTGCTGCTTTTGCAGGAGGGCGCGATTGTGACGGCGGTTCTTCTAAAAAAATGCGACCCTGCGCAGGATGCAAAGGAGGCGGCGCAGGTTCTGCTGAACCACGCACTGACATGACCGGATTTGATGAGCAGGTCAGACGCCAGACCGCGCAAACGAACGTCGCGTAGCAAGGGTTGAGAACGCGGCGTCACCCGGATTGGAAGAATCCGGGGCCGGGGATAGCATCGGACTATCAAAGACCGGAGAATACGATATGTCGCTTTTCACTTCGACCGCCGCATGGGTCACCGACGAACACCGGATGTTTGCCGAAATGGCCGGCCGGTTCATGGATGACGAGCTTGTCCCGAGCATTGATCGCTGGGTCGATCAAGGGATCGTTGATCGCGCGTTCTGGACGAAAGCGGGCGAGACCGGCCTGATGGCGGGCTCGATTGACGAGGCTTACGGCGGCGTCGGTGGCGGCATGGGGTTCGACTCGGTCACGCTGTACGAACAGGCTTCACGAGGCGATGCCGGATGGGGATTTGGGATTCAGTCCATCGTAACCCATTACATCACCACCTATGGCAGCGAAGATCAGAAACAGAAATGGCTGCCAAAACTGGCCAGCGGCGAGATGGTCGGCGCCATTGCCATGACCGAGCCGGGAACCGGGTCAGACCTGCAGGCGGTGCGAACCACGGCTGATAAGGATGGCAATTCGTACCGGATCAACGGATCCAAGATATTCATCACCAATGGCCAGACAGCCGATCTTGTCCTTGTGGTGGCGAAGACCGACAAATCGCAGGGGTCCAAAGGGGTGTCCCTGATTGCGGTTGAAACCGACGGCGCGGAGGGGTTTCGTCGGGGCCGCAACTTGAAGAAACTGGGTATGAAGGCCAACGACACGGCCGAGCTGTTTTTTGAAGACGTCAAGGTTCCGATGACGAACCTGATCGGCCCGGAAGAGGGGCAGGGCTTTTATCAGTTGATGAAGCAGCTGCCCTGGGAGCGTCTGACCATTGGCATCATGGCACTGGGCGCGATCGACTTCGCCATCGCAGAAACGGTGAAATACACGCAGGAACGAAAAGCCTTTGGCCAGCGCGTGATGGATTTTCAGAACACGCGATTCAAGCTGGCCGAATGCAAGACCAAGGCCGAAGTTCTGCGCAGCTTTGTGAATGACTGTATCGGAAAGCTTGAAGCGAGCGAACTGGATGCGGCCACGGCGTCAATGGTGAAGTACTGGGGCTCCGAGGTTCAGAACGAGGTCATGCATGAATGCCTGCAACTGTTTGGTGGATACGGGTTCATGATGGAGTATCCGATTGCCCGCCTTTATGCGGATGCGCGGGTTCAGATGATCTACGGCGGGACAAATGAGGTGATGAAGGAGCTCATCGCCCGTTCCCTGGACGTCTGAGTCCTGAACGCTCCCGCCAGTCGTCAATGTTCCTTGCGGAACACCTCCTCCTGTTGGGCCGCGCAGCGCGCCGGGGCGCGCTGCGTTCGTGACAGCAGATGGATCAGCCCCACAAAATAGGGTTCATCCACGGATCTGGCAGGTGTAGAACGCCAGACGCCTTTGTCTGGTTCCGGTTGATGTGCAGGGACTGCCACGCCGGGGCCCATTCCGTTGGAATGGGATAGGGCGTGGATACCCGGTCTTCCGCAAGAAACCCAAAACGGCTGTAATACTGCGGATCACCAAGCACATAGACCTGCTGGTTCCCGAGTGTCTCAAGCTTGCTGATGCCTGCGTTGACCAGCCGTGTGCCAATCCCCTGTCGCTGAAGGTCCGATGAAACGGCAAGCGGCCCCAACAGGGCCCCCGGTGCCGGGTCGTTTTCTGTCCGGCAGGTGGTGAAAAGGACATGGGCCACCAGCCGATCACCGATGAACCCACCCAGTGACAGGATATCCTTTTCCAGCGTCAGAAGTTCCGCGACCAGCGGTGTCAGATCTTCGTCCGGGAACGCTTCAGGGTACAATTCCAGAATCTGTGCCCGATCTGATGCGCCCGTTTCGCGAATGGTGATCTTGTCGTCCAATTCGGCCTCCTTTGACAGCGGTCCAGCCGCTTAATCCGGTGGTGTTGCGACCTGCCCCTCAAGCCAGGTGCGGAAAGAAACAAGCGGTGTTGCGGCAGGTCGGTGCTGCGGCCACACCAGGTAATAGTCACCCAGGCTGACCGGCGGACCCTGCCACGCCAGCGACAGTCTGCCTTTCCTGAGATCCTCGGCAACCAGATAGCTGGGAAGCAGTGCGACACCCAGCCTGTGGATTGTGGCCTGAATCATGGTTGAGAACTGATCGAACATCATTCCGGTCAAGCCTTTGACGGGGTGTCCCTGTATCGCGAACCATTGCTCCCACGCGTCCGGGCGGGTTTCGATGTGCAGCAATGGGGCCGATGTCAGCCATTCAATATCGCCTTGATTCTTTGGCAGAAGATCCGGGGCGCAGACAGGCAGAATGTCTTCCCGCATGATGGGCAGGTAATTGACGCCGGGCCAGTCCCGTTGTCCGAAATGGATGGCGGCATCGAAATGCTCGGTCTGGAAGTCAAACGGTCTGAGGCGGGTATTCAGGTTCACGGTCACTTCGGGGTGACGGCGTGCAAAATCCTGAAGCCGGGGGGCCAGCCAATGCATGCCAAACGCGGGCAGAATGGACAGGCTCAGCGATCCGCCCGTCGGGTTTGCCTTGAGCTTGAGAGAGGCCTGCGCAAGCTGGTGCAGTGCGGTTCGGGCAATCTGGACATATTCCTTGGCCGCCGGTGTCAGATGCAGGCGCATCTGGGTGCGCCGGATCAGTTCAACCCCCAGCTGCTCCTCCATGGTTTTGAGCTGACGGCTGATCGCACTTTGCGTCAGCGACAGTTCCTCGGCCGCTGCCGAGGCGCTGCCGAGGCGATCAACCGCTTCCAGCGCCAGCAACGACGGGATCGAAGGCAGAAAACGGCGCGGCGCAATCATATAACGAATCCTCATACCTTTCGGATGGAATATCACTGGCATTGCGAAGCTGCTAGCCCGATACAGGGCAGGCTGATGGGTAACAGGAATCTGGCAAATGGGCAGTCTAGAAACAGTGGCCGAGTTTAACCGGGCCGAGCGGCTCGACGGGATAGAGCTTTCGGAAATCGTTCAGATCTCCGAACATGCGGCGCGTCTTCGGGCCGAGGGCGTGGATGTGATCGCGCTCAGCACTGGAGAACCCGACTTTCCCACGCCGCCGCACGTGGTCGAGGCCGCGCATCTTGCTGCTGTTCAGGGTCAGACGCGATACCCGGCCACGGGGGGAACACCGGCCCTGCGCGCGGCGATTGCAGGCCAAGCGGGGGTCGGGCCCGCGAATGTCATCGTGTCGACAGGTGCCAAGCAGGTTTTGTCCGGCGCGCTGATGACAACCCTGAACCCGGGCGATGAAGTTATCACCGCGGCGCCGTTCTGGACCAGCTATGCAGACATGGTCAGGCTGGCGGGCGGTGTGCCTGTGGTGTTGGAGTGCCCGAAACAGCAAGGTTTCAAACTCTTGCCCGCACAGTTGGAGGCGGCGATCACGCCGCGCACGCGCTGGCTGCTGCTCAATACGCCGTCAAACCCGACGGGAGCAGTCTATTCCAAGGCGGAATTGCAGGCTTTGGGCGCGGTGTTGCAACGTCATCCGCAGGTCTGGGTCATTGCCGACGAGATTTATCAGCATTTGTCCTATGTGCCGTTTTCCCCGTTTGTCGAGGCCTTGCCCGAGCTTCCGCACCGGACGCTGACTGTAAACGGCGTGTCCAAAGCCTATTCGATGACCGGTTGGAGGATCGGCTGGGGTATTGGGCCTGAACCCTTGATCAAGGCGATGATCGCGGTGCAGGGGCAGATCACTTCGGGTGCGTGTTCGGTCGCGCAGGCTGCGGCTTTGGCTGCGATTACCAGACCGCAGGATTTGTTGGTGGACCGGCGCACCGAAATGCAGGCGCGCCGTGATCTGGTGGTCCGTGGTCTGAATGCGGCGGGGATGAAATGTGCGGTGCCGGACGGGGCTTTTTATGTGTTCCCCGAAACTCCACCTAAAATGCCGGTCGATCACGAATTTTGCCGTTACCTGCTGGAGGAAGCAGGTGTCGCGCTGGTGCCGGGGCGGGCCTTCGGGATGCCGGGGCATCTGCGGCTTTCTTTTGCTTATGCCACCGAAAGCCTGCAACAAGGGCTGAGCCGCATCGCGGCCGCCGTCGAAAAGATTTGAATTCAAAGACCGGGGATTTGCAATGGACCGCGCCCAGAACGTTCACGACAACTTCCTGACCCGCGTCGCCCGTCGCGACTTGCCCGAAGGCGCGCCGCCGCATCCGGGGCTAAGCGGGCCCGAGGCTGTCTCGCTCTACCGATCGCAGGTTCTCAGCCGTGCGCTGGACCGGACAAGCCGGGCGATGCAGAAGGCAGGTCAAGGGTTTTATACCATCGGTTCTTCAGGGCACGAAGGCATGGCGGCCGTGGCCCACGCGCTTCGGCCGACCGACATTGCCTTTCTGCACTACCGCGATGCCGCGTTTCAGATTGCGCGGGCTGAACAGGTCCCTGGTCAGCAGATCGCCTGGGACATGCTTCTCAGCTTTGCCTGCTCGAAAGAGGATCCGACGTCAGGCGGCCGGCACAAGGTGCTGGGATCCCGGGCGCTGATGATACCGCCGCAAACCTCGACCATTGCCAGTCATTTGCCCAAGGCCGTGGGCGCGGCCTATTCGCTGGGTGCCGCCCGGCGTCATGACCCCGAGCATCGGGACCTGCCCGCAGACGGGATCGCCATGTGTTCCTTCGGTGATGCGTCGGCCAATCACTCGACTGCACAGGGTGCAATCAACACGGCCGGCTGGACCAGTGTGCAGTCAACGCCGCTGCCCTTGTTGTTTGTCTGCGAGGACAACGGCATCGGTATTTCGGTGAAGACGCCAAAAGGCTGGATTCAGGCCTCGATGGAGCATCGGCCGGGCATCAAGTACTTCCAGGCCAACGGGCTGGATATTTTCGAAACCTTTGCCGTGGCACAGGAGGCCGCCGAATATGTCCGGACGCGCCGCAAGCCCGCTTTCCTGCATCTGAAAACAGTTCGTCTTTATGGCCATGCGGGGGCGGATGTGCCGACAACCTATCTCAGCAAATCCGAGGTCGAGGCCGATGAAGCCAACGATCCCTTGCTGCATACCGTTCGCCTGCTGGATCAGGCCGGGGCCATGACGCCGGACGAGGCATTGAAAATCTATAACCAGACCTGCGCCCGTACTGACCGGATCGCCGCCGAGGCCGCGACCCGCCCGCATCTGACCAGTGCCGAAGACGTTGTGGCCAGCCTGGTCCCACCAAAACGCGTCTGCAAACCCACAAACGGCCCCAGCGCCGGTGCGCGATCCACGGCGTTTGGCGGTGACATGCGGGCAATGGATGAACCGCAACCGATGAGTCGCCTGATCAACTGGGCGCTGACCGATCTGATGCTGGAACATCGCGAGATCGTCTGCATGGGCGAAGATGTCGGGCGCAAGGGCGGTGTCTATGGCGTAACCCAGAAGCTGCAGCAACGGTTCGGGCCGGATCGGGTCATCGACACCCTTCTGGACGAGCAATCCATCCTGGGGCTGGCGATCGGAATGGGGCACAACGGGTTCATTCCGATCCCGGAAATTCAGTTCCTCGCCTATCTGCACAACGCCGAGGATCAGATCCGGGGCGAGGCGGCGACTCTGCCGTTTTTCTCGAACGGGCAGTTCTCGAACCCGATGGTTCTGCGGATTGCGGGCCTTGGATATCAGAAAGGCTTTGGGGGGCATTTCCACAACGACAACTCGCTGGCAGTGTTGCGGGACATACCGGGTGTGATCATTGCCTGCCCGTCGAACGGAGTGGATGCAGCGAAAATGTTGCGCGAGTGTGCCCGTCTGGCCCGGGAAGAGCAACGGGTGGTGGTGTTCCTGGAACCCATCGCGCTGTATCCGATGCGGGATCTGCATGCACCGCAGGATGGCGGTTGGATGACGACCTATCCTTCGCCCGAACAGAGAATTGCGTTGGGGGATGTGGGCGTGCATGGCGCAGGAACCGATCTTGCGATCGTGACCTATGGCAACGGACATTACCTGTCGCGGCAGGCTTTGCCCGAACTGGAGGCCGCAGGGCTGAGCGTGCGTGTCATCGATATGCGCTGGCTGGCCCCCCTGCCGGAAGACGCGTTGCGGCAGGCTACCAAACCGTGCCGGCATGTGTTGATCGTGGACGAATGCCGCAGGACCGGAAGCCAGTCCGAGGCGCTGATGACGTTCTTTTGCGAAGAAAGTGACGGGATACCAACCGCCCGCATCGTGGCCGAAGATTGTTTCATAGCGACGGGCCCCGCCTATGCCGCGCCGCTGCCGTCCAAAGATGGTATCGTCGCCTCTGCACTGAAGCTGACCGGAGTGCAGCCATGACCCGAACCGCCGTTGTGATCTGCCCCGGACGGGGTACCTATAACAAGCCCGAACTGGGTTATCTGCACCGACACCATTCGGATCGGATGAACATGTTCGCCGCGTTTGATGCCATTCGCGCCGAAGCGGGTCAGGAAGGTGTCACGGCGCTGGATGGCGCTCAGCGCTATATGGTCGGCAAGTACTCCAGAGGCGATGTGGCCTCACCCCTGATTTATGCGGCGTCGCTTGCGGATGCTCAGTCGCTTTCGGACGATATCGAAATTGTGGCCGTTACCGGCAATTCGATGGGGTGGTATATCGCACTGGCCGCCGCGCGCGCGTTGAGTACGCGAGATGGGTTCCGGGTGGTTAACACGATGGGAACCCTCATGCAGGAACAGCTGATTGGTGGTCAGCTGGTATATCCGTTTGTGGGTGACGATTGGGTGAACGATCCTGCACGGAAGGCTGAGTTGCTGGCAGATGTGGCGAGAATTGATGCGTTAAACGGACACGCTCTGGCACTCTCCATTGATCTGGGTGGGATGCTTGTGCTGGCGGGTAACGAGGACGGGCTGAAAGCGTTTGAGCAGTCGCAGCCGGTGGTGCAGGAACGGTTTCCTATGCGACTGGCAAATCACGCGGCGTTCCATACCGGGCTTCAGGCACCGGTTGCAGCTAGGGGCCGTGCCCTGCTTGGCCAGGAACTGTTCGCTCAGCCGGATCTGCCGCTGATCGACGGACGCGGCAAGATCTGGTGGCCCGGCGCAACCGACACAGAGGCGCTTTGGGACTACACGCTGGGGCATCAGGTCACGGAAACCTATGACTTTTCACGTGCCGTGCAGACCGCCGCGCGCGAGTTTGCCCCCGATCTGTTCATTGTCACCGGGCCGGGCGCAACGCTTGGTGGCGCGGTCGCGCAATCACTGGTTCTGGCAAATTGGCAGGGCATGGCCGACAAGGCTGCGTTTCAGGGCCGACAGGAGGCAGAGCCCCTTTTGATTGCCATGGGTCGCGACGATCAGAGAATGCTGGTAACCGGCTGATACACCGATGAGGACTGGTGCGAATCCGAGGGCGTCGAGTTGAGCGATCATGAAAAGCCATTGTGGCTGAATACCAGCCGCGAGCATGTGGACAGCACCCGGCTGACTGCCGATCTGACCGTGGATCTGGCGATAATCGGCGGGGGGTACACCGGCTGTTCCGCTGCCCTGACGGCCGCCAAAGCAGGCGCATCGGTCTGTCTGCTCGAGGCGCAGGAGATCGGGCACGGCGGATCGGGGCGCAATGTGGGGCTGTCCAATGCGGGCCTATGGCTGCCTCCGGACGACATCCGCGCGTATCTCGGTAAGGCGGAAGGCGACCGACTGATTGACCTGTTGGCCGGGGCTCCGGACGAAGTCTTTCGCCTGATCGGGCAACACGGAATTGACTGTGCGCCGGTCAGGAACGGGACATTGCATTGCGCACATTCCCCGGCAGGCAATCAGGACATTGCGAAACGCCATGCGCAGCTCCGCGCATCCGGCGCGCCGGTCGAGCTGTTGACTGCCGAGGATACCAGTAGACGTACCGGCAGTTCCGCGTTTCACGGTGCGCTTTTTGACCCCCGAGCGGGAACCATCCAGCCGCTATCTTATGTTCAGGGGCTTGCCCGGGCCGCAATCGCGGCCGGGGCGCGGGTGTTCACGAACAGCCCCGTGCGTTCGTTGACACAGAACGAGGGCGGCTGGTCACTGATCACGGAAGGCGGAGTTGTTCGGGCCAAGGCGCTCATTCAGGCGACAAATGCCTATCACTGCGACCTGCAGGAAACCGCGCCTGCCTACGTGCCGGTCTACTACTTCCAATATGCAACGCAGCCTTTGCCGGATGGTGTGCGCGACACCATCCTTGCGGGCGGCGAAGGGTGCTGGGATACCGGCCTGATCATGACATCCTTCAGAACGGATGGCGATGGGCGCTTTATCATCGGCGCAATGGGGGATCTGGGCTACGCCGGGCGGTGGGCTCATTCCGGGTGGGTACGCCGCAAGATGGCCGAGCTTTATCCGCAACTGGCGGACCAACCGCTGACAGATGGCTGGCATGGGCGAATTGCAATGACATCGGATCACATCCCGAAAATCACTCGGCTTGGACCGCGCGCCTTGTCCGCGCACGGCTTTTCCGGGCGCGGCATCGGGCCGGGAACCGTGTTTGGGCGTCTCATGGCCGAAAGCCTTCTGGTGGATGATCCGTCAGTGCTGCCAGTACAGCCTGTGGATGCGCATCGTGAAGGCTGGACAGGATTGCGCCGCGCCTTTTTTGAAACAGGCGCGGCATTGACGCATCTGGTGAAGGCGCGGTTGTGAGGTCAGACGGATCGTGTGATGCCACCGTCGACGCGAATGTTCTGACCCGTGATGTATCCGCCCCCTTCGGATGCCAGCAGGGCAACGACGGACGCGATCTCATCATAGCTGCGACCGTACCTTCCCATGGGTATGCGCGCCCGGAATTCCTCTTTCTCGGGCAAGCTGTCGATAAAGCCGGGCAGGACGTTGTTCATGCGGATATTGTCTGCTGCGTATTTGTCCGAAAACAGTTTTGTAAAGGCCGCCAGCCCAGCCCGGAACACGCCTGAGGTCGGAAAAACCGGATCCGGTTCGAATGCGGCGAAGGTCGAGATGTTGATGATCGATCCGCCGCCCTGCGCCTGCATGATTGGTGTGACCAGCCGTGTCGGGCGGACAGCATTCATGAAATAGACGTCCATTCCGGTGTGCCAGTCCTCGTCCGTCAGTTCCAGAACAGGCGCGCGCGGTCCGTGTCCGGCGGAATTGACCAGCACGTCAATGCGGCCCCATTGCGCCATGGACGTATCAACCAGCCTTTGCAGATCGTCATTGGACTGGTTCGATCCGGTGACACCGACGCCGCCCAACTCATCCGCCAGCGCCTCGCCCTTGCCGGATGAGGACAGGATGCCGACCTTGAGGCCATCCGCCGCCAGCCGCCGGGCCGCATCCGCTCCCATGCCGCTGCCGCCTGCCGTGATCAGAGCCACTTTTGCCATTTCTTCTCTCCGATTGAATGTCTGGATTGAATGTGCAGGTTGCGGCCGGGTTTGACCAATCAGTTCTTCTGCCATAAAACAGTAGAAAATCTACTGGTTATTGCGATGGCCGCTCTACCTCCGTTGAATGCATTGCGGGCTTTTGAAGCTTCGGCACGACACCTGAACTTTCGACGCGCCGCTGACGAACTGGGCGTTACACAAGGCGCGGTCGCGCAGCAGGTGCGCGGGTTGGAGGCGCGGTTGGCGGAAAAACTGTTCGACCGAATGCCCCGCGGGCTGCGCCTTACCGAAGCGGGGCGGCGGTTTCACGCACCGCTGCAACGGGCCTTCCAGCTTATCGAAGAGGCCGTCGATGACCTGGCCGGCACAAGACAGATCACCATTTCGGTTACACCCAGCTTCGCGTCGAAATGGCTGGTCCCGCGCCTGAACACATTCACGGACCTGCACCCCGACATCTCGGTTCAGGTAGACGCCCGCGAGCGGTTGGCAGATTTCCGGACCGACAATGTGGACATCGCCGTCAGGCAAGGTCGCGCACCTTTCGGACCCGGGCTGGTCGTAACACCCCTGTTTTCGACCGAGTTCGTCGCCGTTTGCAGTCCGGACCTGGCAGGGAATGTGCGGGCTGCACGTGATCTTCTGGGCCAGGTCCTGCTGAACGATACGCACGGACTCTGGCCGCTTTTTCTTGAGCGTGTCGGAGTAACCGGCAAACCCCGGATGATGAGTTTCAGCCAGACCAGCCTTGCCATCGATGCGGCGATGTCGGGGCAGGGGATCGCGCTGGCAAACGCGCCGCTGGTAGAGAGGGAACTGGAATCCGGTCGTCTTGTGCAAGCACTGCCGGATGTTCTGATCGGGGATCTGGGGTTTCACGTCGTAGCGCCTGCCAAACCACGACAGCCAGAACTGGTCGGGTTGGTTCGCGACTGGCTGTTGTCTCAGACCTGAAGCTTTGCAGCAACCGCTTCGATCCGGTTTCGCAGCCACCGATGCGCGGGGTCGTTGGTCGATCGTTGGTGCCAGACCATGTAGATCGAAACAGGGTCACAGTTGAACGGAAGCGGCGCGCAATCAAGCGAAGACAACGGCCCCTGCTTCATCAGCGCCGTGTCGGTCGAGATCAGATCGCTGCCTTTCACGAAAGATGGAATAGCGTTGAAATGCGGCAGGGCCACGGTGGGTGGCCTGATCTGCGACTGATCAACGCCGCGCATCACCGCGCGTGAACTGCGCCCATCGGCAAACCGCACTTCGACATGTTCCGCCTGACAATAGCTGGGCCAGCTGTCCGGGGGCGTTCGCATCGCGCTGTCATAGAAAATCATAAGCGGGCTGGTGATCAACAGCTTCTGAATGATGTCCGGCCCGTCCGGCGGCAGAGGCGTCAGCATCAGTTGGCACCTGTCACCGCGCAGCAGGTCGGGGTCGGGTACACCTGACGGAATAAAACCAAGTTCAACGCGAATGCCGTCCGCGCGGCTGGCGCGCAGCAGCTCGGGAAAGATCAGCTCGCGCGGCATGTCGTTGGTGGCGATCCCGAACGCCATTTCTTCGGACAAGGGATCGAATGGGCGCTCGTGGGTCAGGGCCCGCATGTCGTCGAGCAGCGTCTGAACCGGCTCTTTCAGGGACAAGGCGCGCTCGGTCGGGGTCAGGCCCTGACCTGAACGAATGAACAGCGGATCGTTCAACACCAGTCTCAGCTTCGCCAGTGTATGACTGATTGCGGATTGCGTAACGCCAAGCCGGTCGGCCGCCTTCGAGACCGAGCTTTCCTCGAGTATCGTCAGGAAGATGCGCAGCACCTTGCCATCCAAATCAGTAAAATCAGTTTTGCTCATACAATCTATGATTATTCATGAATGGATTTGCTGTCCACGGCAGGATAGGCAGCTTTCAGATCAGGAGGCGCGAAATGGGAATACGCTTTTTCTCGGACAAGAACCGACCCGTCCACATGGGGGCGTACCCGATGGAGCGGTTGGCTCGGCAGGACAACCTTCCGGATCTGTCGCTTGTGCCGCCGATGAAAGAGCTCAGCTTTCACCGCCCCGACCAGCCTGAAAGCATCGTAAACGCGATGGGCGAATTTCAGGCCATGATGGATGCAATCCGTGACGGGTTCGTGAACCCCGCGATTGCGGGAATCCCGGACAGCCCGTCGGAGCGCGCCAATCATCTGAAGGCGTTTGGTTATTTCAATGATGCATCGATGATCGGATGCGGACCGCTGCCGACTGAGGCGCTGTTGCCCGAACCCCGGAGAAATCGCGACATCGACCGGCTGGCCCACGCCCTGAGAACGCGCCAGACCAAGACGCTGGCCTCGGGCATCGATGTGATCATGGCGGATCTGAAGGAAAGCATGGAGGCGGAGACCGGCTCGATAGACGCCCACCGACACGCGATTGTTTTCCTGTACGAACATCATCGCGACCCGGACGCGGATGAGCCGGGGACAGAGTGGATCAGGGATGCACAGGACCATCGTGCCTGCCTTTTGGCGACCGAAAACGCGGCGGTGATTGCCAACTATATCCGATTGCTCGGGTTCGATGCGCGGGCGCATACGGTCATGTCGTCCGAGGTGGATCTGAACAGGCTGGCCGTTGCCGCGGGGCTGGTCACGGCCGAGGGCGGCGCGCTTGTCGCCCCCTGGCTTGGCAAACGGTTCGGGTTGGCTGCAATCACCACCGAGATGGAGATCGCCCATGACAGGCCCCTGAAGCCCATGGCGCAGCAGCCGTGGTTCAAAACTCAGGGTCCTGCGTGGTGGCTGGGTGCAGGTTTTGCCAAAAGTGCGCTGAACCGTGACCCCTATGCCAAGCGGCGCTATGTGGATGGCGCGCATCCGTTCGAAAAGCTGACGCGTGTCGACGATCCAACCACATACATTGACGAGGAAAACGTGGCCCGTGTGCCGAAACGGGCGGACATGTTTGCCCGCGCGCAATTCGGAGATATGGGCAAGCCCCTGCAAGACGCGGCCAAAGGCGGGCACTACGTCCGCAAATCCGCGCCCAGCTTCGCACAAAGGCGCGCGCTGGGTGCCTTCGTTCTGTTGCAGGATGGCGACAGCGCCGACGGGCGCAAGCCAACAGATGCGCAGCGGAACGCCGCGAACATCAAGGCGGCGTCCTACTTTCTGGGGGTTGATGCTGTCGGTCTAAGCCGGTGCCCGGAATGGGCCTGGTATTCCCACGACGCAACCGGCGAAGCCATCGATTCGCCCCATGATCAGGCCGTCAGCATGATCATTGATCAGGGATATGAGACGATGGAGGGCGCCAGCGGTGACGATTGGATCAGCGTCGCCCAGTCCATGCGTGCGTATCTTAGATTTTCCTTACTGGGCGGAGTGATTGCCCAGCAAATCCGCAATCTGGGCTACAAGGCCAAGGCGCATACGGTGATGGATGGCGAAGTGCTGCAGCCACCACTGCTGTTGCTGTCCGGGTTGGGCGAAGTCAGCCGCATTGGCGAGGTGATCCTGAACCCCTATCTGGGGCCGCGTCTGAAATCGGGCGTGGTAACGACAGATATGCCGATGAGCCACGACAAGCCCATCGACTTTGGCCTGCAAAGCTTTTGCGAGTCCTGTAACAAATGCGCGCGCGAATGTCCCTCGGGGGCGATCACTGCCGGACCGAAACTGATGTTCAACGGCTATGAAATCTGGAAGTCCGACAGCCAGAAATGCGCCACCTATCGGATCACGACACCGGGCGGGTCCATGTGCGGGCGGTGCATGAAAACCTGCCCTTGGAACCTTGAAGGCCTGTTCAGCGAACGCCCTTTCCGCTGGGCAGCGATGAACATCCCATCCGTCGCACCCGTGTTGGCGCGATTGGACGACGCGGTCGGAAATGGCGGTTTGAACGACACCAAGAAATGGTGGTGGGATATCGAGTTGCAGGCGGACGGGGCCTATCGCCCTTCGACCCATCCCCTGAACCGGCGTGACCTGCAAAAGGATCTGGACCTGAAATACGAGGATCAGACGCTGGCCGTCTACCCGGCTTACCTGGCCCCGCACCCATGGCCCTATCCGTTCGCGATGGACCGCGAGGCCGGGATCGCCGCCTATGAGGCTCTGGTTTCGGCAGACGAGTACAAGGCGCGCAAAGCTGCCGGGGATATGAGCGTGGTTCACCGCTATCAGATCGCCGGAGACGCACCGGTGATGCGGGTTGAACTGACCAGGGTCGACAAGTTGTCTTCTGATGTCACGAAATACGAATTCTCGGCCATGGATGGTGCGCCGTTGCCGGACTGGACTGCCGGCGCACATCTGGATGTATTGGTCGCCCCGGAATTTCTGCGTCAGTATTCCATGTCGGGCGATCCTGCTGACCGGACTACGTATCAGATCGGCGTCCTGCGCGAAGATGAAGGGCGCGGCGGTTCGGCGCTGTTGCACCGTATCTTCGGCAAGGGGCGCAAGGTATTCATTTCAAAACCCATCAATCACTTTGAACTGGATGAGACTGCCAGCAAGACGTTCCTGATGGGCGGCGGTATCGGCATCACCCCGATGATTGCCTTTGCGCACAGGCTTCACGCGCTGGGCAGAGACTTCGAGCTGCACTATTCCGCCAGTACGCGGGCGGACGCTGGTTACCTGCAGGACCTTGCCGCAGCGCCCTGGGGCGATCATGTGCACTACCATTTTTCAGACGAAAACACCCGGGCCGATCTGGATGTCATCCTGTCTGATTATCAGGAAGGATGGCACGTTTATACCTGCGGTCCGGATCGATATATGGACGGCGTGATACAAGCGGCAGAACGACAGGGTTTTCCCGAAGACGCCCGGCATCTGGAGTATTTCTCGGTTCCCGAGCAACCCGAATACGAAAACCATCCGTTCATTCTGAAGCTAGCAAAGTCAGGCAGGGAGCTGACCGTCCCATCGGACAAGGATGCCGCGCAGGTTCTGAATGAGGCGGGAATTCATGTGGATGTGAAATGCGCCGACGGCATTTGCGGGGTCTGCAAATGCGGGGTTATCTCGGGCGAAATTGAGCATCGTGATTTTGTGTTGTCGAACCGGCAGCGCGAAGGAGCTATCATTTTATGCCAAAGCCGCGCCGCGAATGCGGATGGCGTGATCGAGATTGACCTCTGACAATTGTTCAAAAACGACTTTGGGAAACCTAAATTTTGGTCGTTCCGGCCATGGACGCCACCTGGTTGCTGCACTAACGTCCCGTTCAAACCCCAGTTAATCCTGATCCACAGGTGCGAGGTAAACAAATGGACTATCACAGCCCCAACAGTTTCGAAGAAGCTTCGGCGCTGGCAGCGAATGCAACGGGCACGACCCGGTTTCTTGCAGGCGGCACCGACGTACTGGTGCAATTGCGTTCGGAACTGGTGACCCCCGATACACTGATCGACGTGAAAAAAATCAATGGGGTGCGGGACATCACCCGAAACGCCGATGGCAGTTGGACCCTGGGCGTCGCCGCCACCGGTGCCGAAATGAGCGAGCACCCCGAACTTGGCCGCGACTGGCCCGGCGTGGTCGAGGCAATGGATCTGATCGGCTCCACCCAGGTACAGGGACGCGCGACTTTGACGGGCAACCTGTGCAATGGCTCGCCTGCGGCTGATTCCGTGCCGGCCATGGTAGCGGCCGGTGTCACGGTGACCGTGACCGGTCCTGGCGGCACGCGGGAGGTCGCGGTCGAAGATATTCCTGTTGGCCCCGGAAAGACCTCGCTGACCAAGGGCGAGCTGATTTCCGCAGTGCACATTCCGGCGCGGGGAGACAACGGTGGAGACGCATATCTGCGCTTCATTCCACGTACCGAGATGGACATCGCCGTCGTCGGCGTCGGCGTGAACCTGCGCCTGGATGGTGATAAGATCACCGAGGCGCGTGTTTCGCTGGGTGCGGTGGCCCCGACCGTTCTGCTGGTCGAAGACTGCGCCAGGGCCATCATCGGCACCACTCTGGACGACACCGCGCTTGATGCACTGGCTGCGGCTGCATCCGCCGCCTGTAATCCGATCAACGACAAACGCGGCACAATCGAATTCCGCACCGAAGTTTCGGGTGTTCTGGCAAAGCGCGCCGCAAAAATCGCCTATGCCCGCGCGAAGGGAGAGCAAGCATGAGCAAGTTACACGTATCCACCACCGTGAACGGTGACGCGGTTGAATACCTGTGTGATCCCCGCGAAACCCTGCTGGACTGCCTGCGTGATAAGCTGAACCTGACCGGCGCCAAAGAAGGCTGCGGCACCGGCGATTGCGGCGCGTGCTCGGTCACGGTTGATGGCCGTCTGGTATGCTCGTGCCTGATGCTGGGTGTCGAGGCGGAGGGAAAGCAGATCGAAACCGTCGAAGGTATCGCGGATGGCGATGTTCTGCACCCGCTGCAGAAGAAATTCATCGAATACGCTGCCCTGCAATGTGGCATCTGCACGCCGGGTATTCTGGTTGCGGCGAAGTCCCTGCTGGAAAAGAACCCGAACCCGACCGAGGAGGAGACCCGGTACTGGCTGGCGGGCAACCTGTGCCGCTGCACGGGATATGACAAGATCATTCGTGCCGTGATGGATACGGCAGCTGAGATGCGGGAGGCTTCGTAATGGCACTCGACGATCGGAAATCCGAATTCAATTTCGTGGGTACCCGTCCTGACCGGCCGGATGGTCTGGACAAGGTGACGGGCCGGGCCCGGTTTGGCGCCGATGCTTATGCGCCCGGGATGTTGCACGGCGCGATCCTGCGGTCCCCTCATGCGCACGCGCGGATCGTGAAGATCGACGCATCGAAGGCCGAGGCGCTGAAGGACGTCAAAGCCGTTGTGACCCGGGCCGATTTCGCGGATGTGCCCTTCAAGCCCGGTTTGGAAGGCGAATTCTGGAGCGTGCTGGAAAATGTCATGGCGGGTGAAAAGGCCCTCTATGACGGTCACGCTGTTGCGGCGGTTGCGGCCACGTCGGCTTTGGCTGCGCGCGATGCGCTCAAGCTGATCGAGGTCGAGTACGAAGTGCTGCCCCACGTCACGGATGTGGACAAGGCGATGGCCCCTGATGCGCCGGTAATCCGCGAAGGGGCTGCGGACTATTCCGTGCCCGAAGGGATGCACCCCAACGTCGTGCGCTATCACGAAAGCGGCCATGGCGACGTCGAGGCCGGGTTTGCCGAGGCGGATCTGATCCTGGAAGACAGTTTTGTCACCGAGGCAACGCATCAGGGCTATATCGAACCGCACGCCTGCCTTGGATCTCTGGGCAGTGACGGCAAGGGTGAGCTGTGGTGCTGCACACAAGGCCATTGGTACGCGCAGAAATACTGCGCCACGCTGCTAGGCCTTGAAACGGCGCAGCTGCGGGTGACCGCCTCGGAAATCGGTGGTGGCTTTGGTGGCAAGACCACCGTGTTCATCGAACCGGTTGCATTGGCGCTGAGCCGCAAGGCCAACCGGCCTGTTAAGATCGTAATGAGCCGCTCTGAGGTGTTCCGTGCTACCGGCCCGACCTCGTCCGCGTCGATGGATATCAAAATCGGCATGAAGAAAGACGGCACGATCACGGCGGCCGAAGGTATCTTCCGACTGCAGGGCGGTGCCTTTCCGGGAGCGCCCGGGGATATGACCGCCATGTGCGCTTTTGCGCCCTACAACCTGACCAATGTTCGTCAGGTCGGCTATGACGTTCTGGCCAACCGTCCGAAACAGGCCGCCTATCGCGCCCCCGGCGCACCCATGGGGGCGTTCGCAGTAGAATCCGTGCTGGATGAGCTGTGCAAGAAGCTGGGGCTGGATCCGGTGGACGTGCGTCTGAAGAACGCGGCGCACGAAGGCACCAAAGCCAGTTATGGCCCGACTTACGAACGTATCGGTCTGGTCGAAACGCTTGAGGCAGCCAAGGCCCATCCCCACTATTCGGCGCCGCTGAAACCGGGGCAGGGGCGCGGCATTTCGTGCGGGTTCTGGTTCAATCACGGTGGTGAAACCAGCGTCTCGCTTGCTCTGTCCGAGGACGGCTCGGCCCAGGTTATGGTCGGCACACCCGACATCGGTGGCTCGCGTGCGTCTATGGCCCTGATGGCGGCCGAAGTGCTGGGTATCCCATACGAGAACATTCGTGTCACCGTCGCGGATACGGCGACGCTGGGCTACAATGACGTAAGCCACGGCTCGCGTGTGACCTATGCCAGCGGTCTGGCGACCATCAAGGCAGCCAGAAACGCTGTGGAACGTCTGTGTGAACGCGCGTCGGCCAAATGGGGTATCCCGGTTGACGCGGTGAAATGGGAAAATGGCTGTGCCGTGCCTTCGGGTCCGAACGCAGGCGATTTCGATCCAATGCCGCTGGCCGATATCACTGCCGATATGGGCGCGACCGGTGGCCCGATCTCGGGCCATTTCGAAGCCACTCCGGAAGGGGCGGGCGTGTCATTTGGCACCCACATCGTCGATGCCGAGGTCGATCCGGAAACCGGCAAAACCGCGATCACCCGCTATACGGTCATTCAGGATGCCGGTAAGGCCATCCACCCGACTTATGTGGAAGGTCAGTATCAGGGCGGTGCCGCGCAAGGCATCGGCTGGGCGCTGAATGAGGAGTATATCTACGGCGAGGATGGCCGGTTGCAGAACTCGATTTTCCTCGACTATCGCATTCCTGTGGCCAGTGACCTGCCGATGATCGACACGGTGATTGTCGAAGTGCCCAACCCCGGCCACCCGTTCGGTGTGCGCGGCGTGGGCGAGACCGGCATCGTGCCGCCGCTCGCGGCCATCGCCAACGCTGTCTCCAATGCGGCGGGCGTGCGGATGAAGCAATTGCCAATGTCGCCGCCCCGCATTCTGGCGGCGCTCAAGGACAATGGTTGAGGTCCACCTCTGGTCCGGCCTCCGGTCTCTGACTGGGGGCCAGCAGGTGGTTGAGGTGCAGGCCAAAACCACCGGCGAGCTGCTGCGCGAACTTGTTCGCGCGCATCCGCAATTGCAGGCACCGATTGATGCCGGGGTATCAATCGCCATCGATGGCCGTGTTATCGCCTCGGGATTGACCGAACCGATCCCGGAAGGCAGCGAGATTTACCTGATGCAACGCCTGCGTGGCGGCTGAGCGAGGTTGACCCGGAAGGGGCAACGATCAGTTCACTAAGTCTTCGGCTATTTGATCCACGGCAGTTTGCAGAGAGTCGCGTCGATATTGCGTGCTATCGGCGAAGGCGTCGAAACGGGCCGAGGCCCGCAGAATTTGAACGCCGTCCCGTGGGGTGATATCGAAACTGATCGAAGAGATAATGCAGTTTCCCGGCAAGGCGCGGATTTCGGTACAGATTCTGCGTGCCTTTTCGAACAACTCTGCGTGGTTGCCCAGAGTGTTGTGAAGATCGCGGCCACCAATCAGCCGCACCCGGGCCGAGATGAGTTCGCCGTTCTTGACGACTGACGGATCGCCGGTTTCGTAATCTGGGACATATTGCAGGTTTCCGATGATCATGACGTTTCCATCCCGTGAAAGCGTGGCGTTGGATTTGGAAACATCACATTTTGTTCCCAGGTTGCCCAGTACTTCGAAACAGTATCCCGCCAGAGTTTGCGGCGCGCGCGCATGGGCATAAAGTTCCTGAAAATCCGGCTCTGGCAGGGTTTCTCCGGGCTTCAGCAAAGCCTCAAACGGCATTTCCAGCTTGTATGACACATAGCGACCTGTGGTCAGGTCCGTGGGGTTGAATGCTGCGTTCAGCTTCTTGTTGTTGCGCAGCCAGGCAACAAGTGGTGGGCCTTCGGCAAGTTCACCCACGGTTTCAAACGCCGCGTCTTCGCCGGACTGCGCCCGGGATACCGCGTGGCTGATTTGAAAGCCCCAGTACATCGTCGGCAGATACCACACCGCAAGTAACGCCAGGATTGAAAGAGTCAGGGCCATACCTATCAGTTTCATTGCCGGGAAACCTCCTGCGGCGCGGGATCAAGCAGCGCAAGGTCACCACCGACCGCGGCGGTCAGCAGCATGACATGCGTGTCCTCAAACGTGTCATCTCCGATCAGCGTAAAGTCGTTTTCCGAGACATAGACATCACGTCTGGCCATGCTGCGATATTCGATTGGCTGGTCCGGCAGGTCGCCCACCAGGACATGGGCCGCACTGTGGGGGGCTGTTACATTGGTGTCCGCAGGCACACCCATGACCTGCCGGTACCATGCGTCAAACGCGCGGTAACCGGTGTTGAAGCTGTAAATTTGGTTCGTGTACAGATCATTTCCGTTATCCGCCTTGGTCTGCGCGGGCTAATGCACCTGTGGCCTTCGCCATGGTGCAACCATGCAAGGCCCCGGGTCATCATTCGCGCCAAATTCAAAGTTCGTTACAAAGTCGCTGATCCTGATTGCCTCGAGCGGCATGTCCTGTTCCGGCACCACAAGACCCGAGTTCTCGCCGATCATCGCGACATGCGACAGGGTGACACCCCTGGCCAGTTGCAGGTTCCAGATCACGTTCTGGCGGAAGCTTTGCAGCACCAGATAGACGGGTGCCGACGTGTCCGTGACAAACACGTCCACGGCAAACATCCGTCCCTGCGCCCGGGATCCGGTCTGATAGTGTTTTTCCGAAACCTGCACACCCTTGATTTGGTCGATCAGTGCATTTGCGATGGCCCGGTTCGAGAACACATGGGTCGTTGTCAGCAGCGTGCCGGTCTCCATGCGCACGTTATAAGCAACATCATTCGGCTGCGGTCTTTTGAAGGTGCAATTGGAGTTAACGGCAAAAGGGATCAGCACGTTGGGTGGGGCGTCCTTCACTGAAGATTCAAAGCCCGTCGCCACATCCAACACGGTCAACTGTCCCCGGCCCGCAGTTGCCAGACCCGGGCTGGGAATGCTCCAGCCTTGATCGGTGATCTGGCGAACGTCCTGCACAGGCTTGGGTTGTGGCTGTGGGGCCGGCTGGTTGTCTGGGGCCGCTGCTTGCGACAGTTTCCACTCGTCGAACATCATCAGGCCGTGGAACCCGGCAACCCCGGCCATGGCCGCCAATATGGCCCAGATCATCGCGTTGCGGAGATTATGACCTTTCGGCGCCGGTTCACTGGGCGGAGCTTCTGTTTGGACTTGCGGTGGCGGAGGGGTGCCGTGTTTCTGCTGAATGCGTTGTATTCGTTCTGAAAAATCTTGCTTTTGCTTTGAATCAGTCATGGTGTCGTATCTCGTGATTCGGCACCGACGTTAATTGAAAATTTCAACCGCTGCGAGAATGCAGTACCGGCGAAACCTGCCGTTCGAAATGACTGTTGCAAGAAGACAAATCAACTACACCTTGTTCGAAGCAGTTGAAGTCCGGTTGTTTTGGCTGGAATTGATGCTTGGCTGTTAACCCTGCCAGGGTTCACGCCCGACCATCCGGTCCGCTTCTGCCGTGATATCGTTCATGTGGTGCTCAAGGCTTTGCCTGAGCGTTTCGATCTGTTCTTCACTGGCTTTGCGGGGGACGGTTTCGGTCCATTCCCGACACAGGAAAACGCCCTGATTGCGCCAGGGGCGGGGCAGCAGCATGCGGTCCCACGTTCCGGCCTCGCGCCCGTAGCGGGTAGAAAAGGTAATGCCAAACACCCGTTTACCCGAGGTGCGGGCCCAAACCAGCGGCACGGTCGACAACACCCGTTCGGGCCCACGCGGACCGTCGGCGGCAATGCCAATCGAAATGCCTTGCTTGATCATCCCCAGCACCTCGCGCGACAAGGCGACGTGGCGTTTCCGGCTGGTCATGGCGATCGAGTCCAATCCGAACAGCTTTTGCACCCGGCCCACCATGCTGCCGGCGCGCGCGGCCGACGTGATGGTACAAACCCGTCCCTTGTCCAATGGAAAGAGGTAGGGCGATAGCGTCAGCCGCTGGTGCCACATCACAACAATCACCGGCTCACCCTGTTCCACCAGTTTGTCCATTTCCTCAAACCCGAGGCGCTGCCAGTTCGTGTTGCGATGAACCATCCGGATGTAGCTGGCGATCCGCCGCGCCGCCCAGTTGAGAACGGCTTCGCTGTCTGCGATTTTCTTGCGGAGGCTCACGTATTGTATCCTTTTGCTGACCAGACCTTGTCTTAAAGAACTGCGCGTTCTGTGCAACTTGTTTGTCCCCGGGGTGATCTGACGATGAATCGCAAAAAGCCTCTTGAGTCCGCCGCGCGGCTGGCATATCTGGGTCGCACCACAGGGGTATAGCTCAGTTGGTAGAGCGACGGTCTCCAAAACCGTAGGTCGCGGGTTCGAACCCTGCTGCCCCTGCCATTTCCTTCCATGTTGTCGACGAAGCCCAGGTTGGGGATACCCTTTCTTGTGCGGGTTCAGTTTCACGGGCAATCGCTGTTCCCTCCGGCGAATGAATGGCCTATTGTCCCGTGCAGACAGAACGCACCGGGATGGGGATATATGTCGCGTTTCGATGGTTACTTCCTGCGGCAGTTGCTGGTGCTGTTCGGATTTTTCACTCTGGTTCTGGTTGGCGTCTTCTGGATTACCCGATCAGTCAGCCTGTTTGACCGGGTAATCAGCGGTGGTCAGTCGGCCATGGTGTTTCTTGAATTCACGGCCCTGACGCTGCCGACGCTGATCCGCACGGTGATGCCAATGGCCGTATTTGCTGCCGCAGTCTACGCCACCAACCGGCTGAGTCGGGAAAGCGAGATGACGGTGATGCTGGCCACCGGGTCAAGCCCGTGGCGGCTGGCGCGCGGAGTATTGGTTTTTGGTGTCATTGCCGGGCTGATGATGGCGGTCATCAGCATCTTCCTGCGCCCAGCATCCGTCGATCAGCTTGAGCAGCGGCAGGCCGAAGTCGCCGGGGACGTTACCGCGCAATTGCTGAACGAGGGTGAATTTCTGCACCCGGCCGCTTCGGTGACGGTCTATATCGGCAGCATTGATCTGGACGGTACTTTGCACGAAGTGTTTGTTTCCGATCGTCGCGACAAACTGAACTCGGCCAGCTATTCCAGCAAGACGGCGTATCTGGTCAACAATGATGCGGGTCTGCATCTTGTGATGCTGGACGGGATTGCGCTGCGCCTGGACCGTGAAGGCCGGACGTTGTCTTCGACCCTGTTTCAGGACGCGTCTTACGACATATCCGGGTTGACCAGTTCGCGCGGCATGAACGACCGCAGCCTCGAAGCGGTTCCGACAATCGAGTTGCTCAATGACCGGGACGCAATCTCGGCAGCGGAAGGATTCAGTCAGGGTGAGATGATCGAGGAGCTGCACCAGCGGTTCTCCTGGATCGCGATCTGTATTGCTGTCGCGATGGCGGGGTATTCCACGCTGATGCTGGGCAGTTTCTCGCGGTTTGGCCTTTGGCCACAGATATTCGGGGCTTTCACCATCCTTATTCTGCTGGAGGGTGTTCGCGGATTTATCTCTCCCATTGTCATCGCCGATCCTGCCATGTGGCCGATGCTGTATCTGCCGGCCTTCGGGGGCATCCTGATTTCCTGCATGTTCCTGTTTGTTGCGGGCCGGCCGCTTGTCGTGATGCGGCGAACCGAAAGCCAGACAATGCCGCAGGCAGGCACCTGAGTTCAGCCGCGAAGATCGGCAAGGCAGCTCAGGATATCGTCGATGCCCGCGCCATCACGGCGGGTCACCAGATAGAGCGGCAGTAACAGGTCACGTGCCCCCTCAATCGGGATCAGTTCCTTCGATCGCAGGTGGTCTTCGATGACGTAGCGCGGGAAATACCCGGTTCCGCCCCGGCGGAACACATAGCGCAGCGCCATCATGCAATTGCCAAGAAAAATCGTCTGCCCCGGCGCCTGTCGGGCCACGGATTTCACGTGCTCCTGATAGACTTCACCCAATTCCAGATTGACAAATACCAGATCCTGGCCGGTGTCGGCCGTGCCCCGGGTTCGGACAAGTATCAGGCGCTCGGTGCCCAAGTCGTGAAACACCACGCGCGGATCGGCCGGTTTTTCATGGGTCAGGGCGGCATCCAGAACATGCGTCGCGACAGCGTCGACCATGTTCAGATCGTGGTCATAGTTCAGCGTCAGCAACAGTTTTCCGGACTGCCGTTCGAACCGCACGGCCAGATCAACCAGCAACGGATCCCAGATGCTCAGCTGTGCGCCAAGCCGCAAGGCGATGCGGTTCTGGGATTGAGACGGCAGGTCGTGTGAAGCAAAGGACCAAAGCGACAGCATCTGTTCAGCGTAAGGGCGGAATTGCCGCCCGAAATCAGTCAGTGTGGTGCCACCCGCGCCCCGATTGAACAGTTGCTTTCCCGTTTCATCTTCAATCGCGCGGATACGCGCACTGACGGCAGTCTGGGTCACGTTCAGCTTGCGGGCCGCGGCGTGAAAGCCTCCGACCTCGGCAACGCACAGAAATGTTTCGAGCGCTTTGATCTGCATACCGAAAGTATTTTTTGATCGAACCGATAAAATCAATTCATTTTTTTGGCCACAGGGATTGCACTATCATGATGCGCAACTTCAGCCAAAGGACGCGCCATGCTGGACAAAAGCCACAAACCCACCTGGACCAGTTTCGAAAACGCCACCAAGGAAGATTTTCTGGCGGTGATGGAATACGAAGACGCCTATAACGCGGCTCTGCCGGATCGCATTCTGGATGCAATCCGTTCGCTCGATGAAGAGTGGACGCCCTATCCTGTAAACCGTTATCAACACAGCCTGCAGGCCGCGACCCGTGCCTATAACGACGGGGCCGACGAAGAGATCGTCATCGCTGCATTGGTGCATGATACAGGCGATATCCTGTCCCCCTACAACCATGGTGAGCTGTCAGCGGCGATGATGAAGCCCTATGTCAGCGAAAAAACCTACTGGATTCTCAAGCATCACTGCGTGTTTCAGGGGTATTATTACAATCACTTCCTGGGTGGCGACCGCAACGCCCGCGACAAGTATCGTGACAGCCCGTACTGGGAAGACTGCCGGTATTTCTGCCACGAATACGACCAGTGCGCCTTCGACCCCGATTACCCGACCAAACCGCTGGAGTTCTTTGAACCCATGTTGCGCCGGGTTCTGAACAAGGGAGAAGGCCACATGGAATTGAACGAGACGGCGGACGACGGCAAGATTGATTAAGAAAAATGACAGGCGGGCCTGAGCCGCCCGCCTGAACCGATCAGCAGCTTGCCATCAGACGATAGACGATCTGCGCGGCGGTAAAATCCCATGCGGCATCGCCATCGGGGGCCAGTTCGACCACATCGAGTCCGACGCATTTTCGCCCCTTCAACGCGTGTTCCACCAGATGCAGCGCCTGGTAATAGGCCAGCCCACCGGGAACGGGGGTGCCGGTTGCCGGCATGATCGCCGGGTCCAGTCCATCAACATCAAAGCTGACATAAACCAGTTCCGGGAAGTCTTCGGGCAGGTCGATGGCGTGGATGTTGTCGGTCACCAGTTCTTCGGCATCGACGTGAAAAACGTTGTTTTGTACACGGCTCTCGGCCTCTTCTTTGCAGAAGGCACGAACGCCGAACTGGGCCAGTCGGATGCCTTCCTCGGCCAGAAGATGCATGACTGAGGCGTGGGAGTGTTTTTCGCCCTGATAGGCGTTGCGCAGGTCGGCATGCGCGTCCACCTGAACAATACCGATTGGTTGACCCAACGCACGGGCAACACCCATGACTGCACCGTAGCTGAGCGAATGCTCGCCACCCAGCGTCACCGGCACCTTACCCGCGCGCACTGCGGCTTCGGTGCGTTGGGCCAGGCGTTCCATGATTTCCGGCAGCGAGGCATCGCAATCCAATGGCGGCTCGGTGAAGATGCCCTGCAGGCAGGGTTCAGCGCTGCCGACGATCCGCTCCAGCTCATTTGAGGCCTCGATAATTGCTTCGGGCCCTTTGGCCGTGCCCGAGCCATAGGACACCGTGCGCTCCAGCGGCACCGGGATCACGTGGAACCGCGCATCTTCAGTGCGCTCGGAGGCGGTCAGTTCACTGTCGAGGAAAATGCTCATGAGAGTCTGTCCTTAAAGTCTTCATAGCCGAACTTTTTGATGATTTTCAGTTCGTCCGTTTCGCTGTTCCACAGCGCGATGGTCGGCAGCGGCACGCCGTTGAATGTGTTTGTCTTGACCATTGAGTAATGGGCTTGGTCCAGGAAGGCGAAGCGCTGCCCGATCTCCAGCGGCTTGTCCCATGTGTAGTCGCCGATCACGTCGCCCGCCAGACAGGACGGGCCGCCCAGACGGTATGTGTGGCCAGCCTCGGCTTCATCCATCAAAGCCGGACGATAGGGGGCTTCGATCACGTCGGGCATATGGCAGGTGGCCGAGATATCGGTGATCGCAAGGTTCATGCCATTGGTCGGCAGGTCGAGGATTTCGCCAATCAAAACGCCTGCGTCCAGTGCGACGGCTTCGCCGGGTTCAAGATAGACATCGATGCCATATGTTTCGCGGATGCCCTTGATGAAAGCGACCAGCCCGTCGCGGTCATAGTCGTCGCGGGTGATATGGTGCCCGCCGCCGAAGTTCAGCCATTTGAGTTGCCCCATGAACGGCATGAGTTTCGGTTCGACGGCGTCCCACGTGCGCTGCAGCGGCTCGAATCCCTGCTCGCAGAGCGTGTGCATGTGCAGGCCATCAACCCCGGTCAGGGTTTCCGAGGTGAGCTGGCTGACGGGCGTTCCCAGCCGAGAACAGGGGGCGCAGGGATCGTATTTCGGAATTTCACCCTCGGAGTGTTCCGGGTTGATGCGCAAGCCGACCTGAACGCCCGCAGCCTGTGCCTTGGCGAGAAACCGATCCTTTTGCGCCGGAGAGTTGAAGATGATGTGGTCGGACAGTGACAGGATCTCGTCGATATCCGCGTCCTTGTACCCGGCGCAGAATGTGGCGACCTCACCGCCATATTCCTCGCGGCCCAGCCGAGCCTCGTAGATGCCGCTGGCGCAGGTGCCACCGAGATGTTTGCGTACCAGGGGGGCAAGCGAGAACATCGAAAACGCTTTGAGCGCGCTCAGCACATGCGCGCCTGATCCGGATCCGATATCGGCGAGAACGGTCAGGTTCCGCTCGACGGCCTTTTCATCGACCACGAAGCAGGGGGTCGGCACACGGCTCAGGTCAAAATTGCGGAAGGCTCCGGCATCCCCGGCTTGTGTGGTCATCATGTCGGACATAACCGGCGTCTCCTTGGGGTGGAGAGGCCGGGGGCGCTGCCCCCGGACCCCCGGAGTATTTGGAAAAAGATGAAGACCAGATCAGAATTCGACGGGGCCGTCGAGTTCATGGACCTGCCACGGCAGGCCGTGGTTGTTCAGCATGTCCATGAAATCATCCGGGTCGAGCTGTTCCATGTTCCAGACGCCCGGCTCGGTCCAGTTGCCCTTCAGAACCTGTGCCGCGCCGATCATGGCAGGGACACCGGTGGTGTAGCTGACCGCTTGGCTGCCGACCTCGGCATAGCATTCCTCGTGGTCGCAGATGTTGTAGATGTAATAAGTCTTCTCGCCCGAGCCATCCTTGGCCTGACCCGTGGCGATGTCGCCGATGCAGGCTTTGCCCTTGGTTTCCGCGCCCAGATCGCCAGGATCGGGCAGCAGGGTTTTCAGGAACTGGATCGGGATGATTTCCTTGCCGTTATGCATCACCGGGTCGATGCGGGTCATGCCGACATTTTCCAGCACTTTGGCGTGGGTGATATAGGCGTCACCGAAGGTCATCCAGAAGCGGGCACGCTCGATCTCGGGGAAGTGGGTCGAGAGCGACTCCAGTTCCTCGTGATACATCAGGTACATGTTTTTGGGGCCGATGGCGGGGAAGTCAAACTCGACCTTATGGGTCATGGCGGGGGAGTGCTTCCACTCGCCACCTTCCCAGTGGCGCACTTCGGCCAATACTTCGCGAAGGTTAATCTCCGGGTTGAAGTTGGTGGCGAATTCCTGATCGTTCGAGCCGCCATTGGCGTCCAGAACGTCGATCTGACGAATGGTGTCCAGCTTGTGTTTCTTGAGCCATTTGGCGAACACACTGGTCACACCCGGATCGAAACCCGAGCCGAGGATGGCGGTCAGGCCAGCCTCTTTGAACCGCTCCTGATAAGCCCACTGCCAGTGATATTCGAACTTGGCCTCATCCTCGGGCTCGTAGTTCGCGGTGTCGAGGTAATGGATACCGGCCTCAAGACATGCATCCATAAGAACCAGATCCTGATAGGGCAGGGCGAGGTTCACGAGGATTTCCGCGCCGGTCTCCTTGATCAGCTTGACCGTGTCTTTGACCTTGTAGGCGTCCAGTTCTGCGGTGGCGATATCAACGCCAACACGTTCTTTCACCGATTTGGCGATGGCGTCGCATTTCGATTTCGTGCGGCTGGCCAGAGTAATCTCGGTGAAGATGTCTGAATTCATTGCCATCTTGTGCACGGCGGCGTGGGATACGCCGCCTGCGCCGACAACCAGTGTTTTGCCCATGGGGTTTTCTCCTCTCACAGGGGGTTATTCGTAATAGGTGTAGCCGTTGATCGAGTCGCGGTAGGCGCTCATCAGGGTTTTGCGGTCCTTGGCTTTCAGAGTACCGGTCGAGATCGCCTCGTCCACCATTTTGCGGAAGGCAGCGACACAATCGCCGGGGTCAAACTCGACATAGGACAGAACTTCGGAGATGGTGTCGCCTTCCTGTTCGTGCAGCAGGTCGAAGCCGCCGTCAGCGCGCAGGTCGATGGTGACAACGTTGGTATCACCAAACAGGTTGTGCAGATCGCCCAGTGTTTCCTGATAGGCGCCGACGAAGAAGACGCCCATGTAGTATTCGTCTTCTTCAGGCAGCGAATGCACCGGCAGGCTGGGAGAGACACCATCGGCCAGGATGAAGCGGTCGATTTTGCCGTCGCTGTCGCAGGTGATGTCGGACAGGACCGCGCGGCGGTCGGGTGTTTCGTTCAGTCCCTGCAGCGGGACGATCGGGTGCAACTGGTCGATGGCCCAGACATCGGGCAGGGACTGAAACAGCGAGAAGTTGCAGTGGTAGATATCGGCCACTTTTTCAAGCTGGTCGTCCACATCGGTTTCCAGATCGTCGCTGGCCGCAAGCGCCTTGAGGCGGGTCATCAGCGACAGGTAGATGCGCTCGGCCCGGGCCATCTGGCGCAGGTCGACATAGCCGCGCCGGAACAGGGCACGCAGTTCATTGCGATAGAAGGTGGCGTCGTTCCAGCATTCTTGCAACCGGTCGCTGCTGAGGTAACTGGACACAGCGGCCAGGTCCGAAACCATATGGTGGTCATCGGGTTCCACCTCGGGCCCGTTGGGCGCATCGTAGAGCGTGCTTTCCAGCACGTTGAACAGCAGCATCGACGAGGTTGCCACCACAGCGCGACCGCTTTCGGTGACCAGAGTCGGGTGGGCCACTTCGGCCTCATCCATCGCGTAGGCCACGGTTTCGACGACATTGGCGCAGTATTCCTCGACCGTGTAGTTGATCGAGTTCTCGGCGGCTTTCTTTTCGCCTGTATAGTCCACACCCATGCCGCCGCCGAGGTCCAGATGGGTCAGCGGCACGCCCTCGCGCGTCAGTTCGGTGTAGTACCGGCAGGCCTCGCCCACGGCGCGGCGCACGTCGTTGACGTCCTGCACCTGAGATCCGAGATGCGAGTGCTGCAGCTTCAGGCAATGCAGCAGACCGGCCGCTTTCAGTTTGTCGACAGTAGCGACCAGCTGATCGGTGTTCATGCCAAAGGCGGACCGGTCGCCCGAGCTTTCTTCCCATTTGCCGCTGATCTGGTTGGTCAGTTTGACCCGCACACCGATCAGGGGTTCGATGCCCAGATCGTTATAGACCTCGATCACCGTGTCAGCCTCTTTCGGGCTTTCCAGCACGATGACGGTGTTAAAGCCGATCTTGCGGCTGAGGATTGCCAGTTGGATGAACTCCGCATCCTTGACGCCGTTGCACACAATTAGCGCTTCGCTGGCCAGACGATGGGCAAGCGCGATCACCAGTTCGGGTTTCGATCCGGCTTCCAGGCCGTAATTGTACTTCTTCCCGAACTCGACGATCCGGTCCACGACCTGCGCCTGTTGGTTCACCTTGATCGGGAAGACACCGCGATAGTGCCCCTTGTACCCGGTACGGGCAATCGCATCACGGAAGCTTTCATTGATATGAGCGATCTCGTTTTCCAAGTAGGAACTGATACGCAAAAGCATCGGGGCCCTGATGCCGCGTTCCTCAAGGTCGCTCAGGATGCCGGGCAGGCTGATTGCCGCAGCCTCTGGCGCCATGGGATTGCGCAGACCGATCTCGCCCTGCTTCGTCACCTCGATGAGGCCTTTGCCCCATTTTTCAACCCCGTAGATGGAATGCGGTGCGTTGGGCGTGTGTTTCAATCAAGTCAGTCCTTGTAAGTCTGGAGTGCCGGTTTTGCGCCCGCCAATACGGTAGCAGTTTGATTCGTCCAAGTTTAATCTATGCGACGGAAAATGCCGAGGTTCAGCCAAACGCCCGGACAGGGATCAGGTGGTTGTCCCATTGGCAGTCCAGTTGGGCCAAATTGTTGGCGCTGATGCCGCTCAGGCTGCCGATCACTCCGGTGCCGGTGGTAAAGACATACCCCTTGGGCCCTGCGCTTAACCCGCATACATCGTCAAGCTGGTGGATGCTGGCCAGTCGCCCGTCTGCGACATTGAACTGATGCAACGCGTTGCCGCGCGGGCAGGTGATCGCGACGGTTTCGCCATTGGCAGAAAACGCGATACTTCCTGCGTAGCCTTGAAGCGTGGCTTGATCGGTGTCGGGTGCCGCCAAAAGCCTGGGCGCCTGACCACGGTGATGCAGGCCCAATAACGGCGGGTGAGCGGTCGCGTCGCCCTGCCATTGCATGGCAAAGGCAACAAGTCCATCCCGGCGCACCGCCAGATGACGGGTCGAGCTCTTGTGCATCGCGCGCGGCAGTTCCACCGTCTCCAGAATGTCGCCGGACAGGTCAAGATAGGTCAGGTTGGGTTGCATCACCGGCAGGTTCAGCTTGGTGCGGCCCGTGTCGGGATGGGTCTCGATCCCGCCATTGGCGACGACCAAAGAAACGCCATCCGGCATCAGGCGCAAGTCGTGCGGGCCGATACCGCCCGAGGAAATCTCTCCGATCCGAGTGTAATCTTGGCCGTTCCAGATGCCGATGATGCCCGCGCCAGCGTCATAGTCGTTTTCGGTCGTGTACAGCCTTGTTCCATCTCGCGAATAGGTACCGTGGCCATAGAAATGGCGCCCTTTTGGGGCCTGCAACCCGGCGATTTGCACCCCAGTGGCGCAATCAATCACCGCGGCAAAGGTACCGGGACGGCGGGCAAAGGCCACCGCCTGCGGCAAGTGTGGATGCGCGGCGGCGGCGTGGCCCCGGGCGGGCAATGGCAGGGAAAACAGGATGGTTCCGTTCACATCCAACCCGGCCAGGCGGTACGTAGCATCCGGGAATAACGCCGCAGCCAGATAGTCCGGGCCGCCCACCGACGCCCACCCTTTCATGGGGGCAAGACCGGCGGCGGTCAGACCGGCCAGAAAGCGGCGGCGGGTGGTCATGCGGATCAGTCTCCGTCCAGTGAGTTGAACCCGGCGCTGATGCCAAGGGTCGGGCCGAGTTCGGTAGAGGCAATAGCGCGGATGTCGTTGATCGACTGTTGCAGCGCTTCGACCCGGATGCGTCCCTGTGGATCGGCGACACCCGCAAAGGCCGGATCGTCCAGTGATTGTGCCCGGCTTATGGCTCTTGCAAAGGTGGCGTCCAGATCATCGGCAATCCCGGGATGACCAGTCGACAGATGCGCGGCAAGATCGCGCAAGGCGATCAGCGACAATTCCACATGGCGCAGGGATCGTTCGGACCGGCGTGCCTCGGCCCGGTTGGGGCGGGGGCGGTCATGCGTTCCCATGGGGCGGCCAAGGCGGGTGTCGGCGTTAAACTCCAGACCGGTGATCAGGGCTTTGAACAGTTCCTGCATCGCTTCATCATCGGACCGGTAGGGGCCGTCGGGTCCGGGTCGAGCCATTTTGCCGGCATAGGACTGCCAGTCGTTGTCGATAGCCCGCGCATTCCGTTCGATATCTGTCGCGATGGCCCGAACCAGCGCAGCGATAGTCATCCGCGCCTGCCACGGACAGTTGCGAGTCGAACAGAACCTGCTCCAAAGCAAAGAAACCGCGTCCCGCGATGGATGTTTCCGCGAAACCTTCGGCGGAATAGACCGCATCATCTTCCCGGGCGATCAGTCCAGACAGCGCCTTGGGCGTGAAACCTTTACTGTCGGGCCAGAACGCCAGGGCAAAGGCGCGGTCATCGGTTTCCGATGGGCCAAAGCGCAGGTGGCTGGCAGAAATCCATGCGTCGAAGGCATCGTGATAAGCCGCCTGCAGATCGGGGGCGTCCATTGAGCAATCCGCTTGCGACGATGCTTTCAGTGTCCCGGACGTGTCTGCAAGCTGCGCAAAACGCGGCAGGATGTGGGATTGCACCGTGTCCGCGAGTACAGCCTGACGATCCTGAGCGTGGACAGCTATTGGCAGTATGAGGGCAGCCAGTAAGGTGAGAATTCGCATGAATCAGAGACTTTCGAGGAAACGCACAAGGGCATTGCGGTCGGCTTTTGGCATCGAAACAACACTGTCCCGCGCCGCCTGCGCCTCACCCCCATGCCACAGGATGGCTTCAAGCAGCGACCGGGCGCGCCCGTCATGCAAAAACTGGGTATGGCCGGACACCTGTTCGGTGAAGCCAATGCCCCACAGCGGTGCGGTGCGCCATTCCCGGCCATCGGCGCGGGCTTCGGGGCGGTTGTCTGCAAGTCCCTCGCCCATGTCGTGCAGCAGCAGGTCGGAATACGGCCAGATCAACTGAAAGCTGTGTTCTGGCCGGTCGTCCATGCGGTGCGTGACGAAAGCGGGCGTATGGCAGGAAACACAGCCGGAGGTGTAGAACACCTCTTTCCCGCGCAGCACTTGCGGATCATTCACATCGCGTCGGGCCGGAACGCCAAGGTTCTGGCTGTAGAATGCAACCAGGTCCATGCCCTGCTGGTCAATTTCGAATTCCCGAATGTCCTGATCGCCATGGGGGGCCGCAACGCAAGCAGTCTGGCGGTCAGTGCAATCGCCGTGCGGGGCCGGGTAGAGCGGGCTGGAAATGCCGATGTCACCGGCAAAGGCGGCGGCGGATTGTTCCATTATCGTCGGCATTCCGGCCTTATGGCCGAACCGGCCCAACATGGGTTCACCAAATTCCGCTGACCAGACGATGTTCGGGCGTCCGGAAATTCCGTCGCCATCCATATCTTCGGGATCGGCGTTGGCCAGCAGATCGTCGACCGGGATGGCTTCAAGCAACCCCAATCCGATCATCTGTGGCGCCACGCGGGGGCTGAGCATCGCGCCCGGGTGCAACGGGCCGTATCCCAGATCTGTTGCGCTGTAGGTCGGGCGGCGCAGGATGGCAGTTTCGCCTTCCGACAGTTCAACGAGGACATCATCATATGCGATATCCAGCCGGTATTCGGCCGGATGGCCGGGCAAGGCCAGGTCCTGCATCTGGCCGCCGTAATTCGGTTCGGGTCGGGTGGCGATGTAGTCCTCGATCTCGGAATACCCGTCGTCGGGGCCACCGGGAACAGACACGCGCAGGAACATCGATATCGCGCTGTCGTCCGGGCCGTTGGGCGTATGGCCGCGCCCGTCCTTGATGTGGCATCGCTGACAGGATCGGGCGTTGTAAAGCGGGCCCAGACCGTCCGAGGCCAATGTAGATGCGGGGGACCAGACCCAAATCTTTCTGAACAGCCCGTTGCCGACTCGGAAATCCAGCTCCTGCTCGAAGCTCAGATTGCCCGAGGGTTGTGAAAAGGCATCGGCGTCCTGGCGCGCCCGCACGGTGGCCGCCCCGGCGGGCAGGTCCTCGAACCGTTGCGGCGCGCTGAAATCATCGGGCAACGCCGTGACGGCGGAGATCCGGTTGCGCTCTTCCTCGGTTCTGGGCTGGAAGTTCAGATGAATGTCACGCAGTTCGGCGGACAGGGAGGGGGTGGCCACGCACGTGACCACCGACAAAAGACAGAGTTTAGTCCACGTCGTCCATTTTCGACGCGTTGAGCTGAGCATAATTGGCTTCGCCGATCCTTTCATACAGGTCGAGCTGCGTTTCGAGGAAGTCGATATGGCCTTCTTCATCACTGATCAAATCCTCGAACAATGACATCGACACATAATCGCCCGCCTCGCGGCAATATTCCCGGGCTTCGACATAAAGCGCGCGGGCATCCTGTTCCGCCGCCAAGTCGCATTCCAGCGTTTCCTTCGGGGTCTGGCCGATCCTCAGAGGATCGAGTTTTTGCAGATTGGGATGCCCTTCCAGGAAGATGATCCGTTCGATGAGCTTGTCGGCATGGCCCATCTCTTCGATGCTTTCCTCGCGGCTTTTCTTGGCCATATGGCCAAGGCCCCAATCCTCTTGCAGGCGGTAGTGCAGCCAGTACTGGCTGACCGCCGTCAGTTCATGCCGCAGGGATTTGTTGAGGTATTCGATGACTTTGGGGTCGCCTTTCATCTGCACTCTCCTGTGTTGCTCCGCTGCGCAGGGCGCGGAGTTGCATGGGGACTTCCAGATTATCGCAGGACCGCATCGAGTCGAGAAAAAGCGGCATGCATCCGCCACAATCCGCTGATTTCCCAAGCGCATGGTAGATTTTTCCGGGCGTGATCACCGTGTGCGGGTCAGACGCGCGCATCCAGTCGATCGCGGCGCGGATGTCGTGGTCCGAGATATGTGTGCAGTGGCAGATGATCATGGTAATGTGCCCATTTTTGCGGTCGAGCTTTGATGTCAGTTGGGGGTTCGGATGCGGCTTTTCACATCAAACCCCGGTGATCCGGATATCCGGAAGCACCCACGTTCAGATGCTTCCGGTTCAGTCAGGCCGGGAGGGGGTGCCCGGCCAGACAGGTCTTATTCGAACACCGAACCTGGGTTATCTAGGCTGTCCGAGCCTTCGATGCTGACCTGATCCAGGTCCAGCGCAGCCACGACACGCTCAATGGTCTTGGTCTGGTCGATCAGGCCGTTCACACCGCCCATGATCAGGACCTCACCGCCTTCATTGCCGCGTTCCAGCATCTGGTCGTAGGCAAAGCCTGCCTCGGCTGTCGATTTCAGACGACCCAGCGCTTGCATGGTGTTTGCCAGTTTGACCTTCATCTCAGCGTCCAGCGACGGGTCGGTGGCCAGTACCAGGTCCGACAGCGACGCACCGGAAACCGGTGTGCCGTCGATGCGGGTATAGCTGCCCAGATAGACGTTCTGAATGCCCAGCCCGTCGTAGTAATGGCTGTTGTGAGTGTTGTCCGAGAAGCAATCATGCTCCTCCTCGGGGTCGTTCAGCATCAGGCCAAGGCGCATCCGCTCACCCGCCTGTTCGCCATAGGACAACGAGCCCATGCCGGTGAGGATGGCGCTGACACCGGCCTTGTCGCTTTCGGCCAGTGCGGCGCGTGCCGCACCGCCTGACTGCCACTGGGTGGCCATCCAGTCCAGATCGCTGACCAGCAGTTCGGTTGCGGCGCTCAGATACTGTGCGCGGCGATCGCAGTTGCCGCCGGTGCAATCGTCACCCTGCGCATAGTCGGTATAAGGACGGTTTCCCGCGCCCGAGCTGTGGCCGTTCAGATCCTGGCCCCAAAGCAGGAATTCAATGGCGTGATAGCCGGTTGCGACGTTGGCCTCGATGCCGTCTGCTTCGTGCAGGGTTTCACTCAGCAATTCGGGCGTGATTTCGGCGGCGTCGATAGTGTTGCCGGACAGATCGAAACTGGGGTTGGCGATGACGTTCAGCGCCGCAAACTCATTCTCGTCGGTCGGTCCGCCGTAGGAGGCGTCGACATAGTCGATCAGCCCCTCATCCAGTGGCCATGCGTTCACCTTGCCTTCCCAGTCGTCGACGATGGCGTTGCCGAAGCGATAGACTTCGGTCTGCTGATAGGGCACGCGGGCCGCAATCCAAGCGGCGCGTGCGGCGTTCAGCGTGGCGTCGGACGGATCGGCAATCAGTGCGTCGACGGCGGTTTGCAGGGATTTCGCGGCAATCAGGCTGTCTTCAAACGTGGCTTCGGCGATTTTGGCATAGGTGTTCAGAACGTCCGCCCGGGAGGGCGCATCAGCGGCAATTGCTGAAGTTGCGGCAAGTAGTGTCAACGTACCCGCTGTGGCAAAGCGTTTGGTCATGATGATTTTCTTTCCTGTCAGAAACAATAGTTCGGGTGTCTTGTGGCAGGCACCGTTCCGTCTATAGCTGATTTAATTAGTCAGGAATGTCAACCTGAGTTTTATTGTCGGAAATAGTCGTATTATGTTCCGACCGCGCCCCCTACCCATATCTGGCGAGGTCTGGTTGGGGTGCTGACATTGCGCGATTGACGGATCGGAATACAATAAAGCCAGTGATTCTTTTTGAACGGTGCACTGGTTATGAAAGCAGCGATGGTCGCATTTTCCCTGATGCCAGTCGTTGTTCTGGCCGAAGAATCCAATATTTCTCAATCACATAGCCACGGTACGGGAACACTGATCGTTACCCACTCCGATACGAGCATACAGCTCTCATTTTCCGCGCCCGGAGCGGACATCGTCGGGTTCGAACATCCGGCGGAAAACAACGACGATCGCGTGCTGGTAGCCCGGGCCGTGTCGGACCTGTCCAAACCGCTGGAGTTGTTTGAACCTCCGGTCGAAGCTGGCTGTTTTAACGCGTCAGCGAATGTAACGCTGACCAGCGTCGCACAGGGGCAGAGCGACAAGGCAGGTGACGAACGGCATATGGAATTTGTTGCCGACTATCGGATCACTTGCCAGAACGCAGAGCAGCTTGATCGAGTAAAGTTCGCGTATTTCGACAGGTTTCCGAACGCAGGGATGCTGCGGCTTCAGGTTGTTTGCGGCGATGTTGCTCAGGTAAAGGAAGTTTCCCGCACAGACCCGATTGCCGGTTTGGCCTGCACCCAATAGCACGCAAAGCAACCGCGGCGTCCGCGACGTTCAGATACCGAACCGGGTCAGTACGTTCCTTGTGATCCGTTCAACCTGCCAATCCCGCCGGGTCAGCCCCATGACCCATTCACAGGTGGCGGCGTTGAACACCTCACCCTTGCCGCGGTGCCAGTGCACGATCACCCCGTTGCCGCGGGTGCTACGGTCCAGCGTTTCTTCGGTGACCTCTCCAAAGATTGCCTGCGCTTTGAAACTGGCATCATCGTTACCGATGTAGACGGTTTCACCCCAGACGCCGTGGTCGGGTTCGACATTTGTAGCCAGACCCAGCGCAAGGATTTCGACCTCTGGATTGGTGCCGTCATATCCGGTGGCAAAGGGCAGGCCATCCTCCATCCGGTAATCGACGCCATCCACCTCGTACCCGAAAATGCGCGAGGTCGCCCCCAGTTGGTCGCCGTAACCCAGTTGAGTGCCTGCAAACGCCCAGTGCCGGGGGCGATAGACGGTGAAACCGCCACTGCCCTGACCCGCGCAACGTCCGAGGCTGGCATACACGCCCCCCAGCCCGTTTGCGCCAAAGGTCTGTGCGCCGGGCCAGTTGGTGGGGGCGACCTCCCATGCGGAAGTGACCAGATTATCCCGGTCTGTTCCTACCAGAGGATCCTGATCGGCATTGTATTTGTAGCAGACCTGCTGACGGCCCTGATCCTGGATCCGGGTCTGCCATAGGAAGTTTCCGCCAAACCGCGCCATCTTGCCGCCGTTTTCGGTGAACCGGTCCACGGCGTGGCGCATCGGGGCAGACCAGTATTCGTCGTGACCCACGAAAATCGCACATTTGTAGCGGTTCAGCAGGTCCGGGTCAGCATCAAGATCGTGCTGAGTGGCAAAGTCCAGATCAAAACCGTTCGCTTCGGCCCACACAGCAAAATGCCGCTCGTAACTGGCCCAGCCGGCCGAGGCGTATTTCTTGGAGTACCCATAGGAATAGGCCCATTCCATGTAGGGGTAACGTACCATTCCACCGGGCACATGCGGGGCTTCGGGAACCGCGCGCGGGGCGCCGTGGGGCAGTTTACAAAACCCACGGGTCCAGGGGCGCCGGGTCGAAACCACGGGTGAAAATGCATCACCGTCGGGTCCGGTAATGCCCTGATAATGGTTCGAACCTCCCCAGCAGTTATAGGCCAGCCAGGTGCCGGTGGCACAGACCAGAACGTAAGGGGCGGGCACGCGATCCGCCGCGCGGCGCAGCAGAAACAGGTGATGCTCTTCGACCCGGTCGCCGTCCTGTTCCGCACTGAAGGTGATCAGGTATCCGCCCGGGCGCCAGTCATCGGGGATGGTGAATTTGTAGGCGACTGCCCAGTCGCATCCATTCACCGAACAGTCCGGCGGGGTGGTTTGGTACATGCCGGGCAGGTTGGTTTCGTGAAGCAGCGGCTCGTAATCCTGCCCGTCGCGGCCAATTTCCAGTGTCCAGTTTTGGGCAGTGGTCGAAACCCGCAACGCAACCCGATCGCCCGGTGCATAGGACATGCGGTCAGTATAGCCCCAAATTTCCAGAACTGAGCCGTCTCCGGCCGGTCCGATATAATAGTTATCCAGAATGTGGCGGGCCTTGGCGCGTGTGCGCGGCGTTGTTGCGGGGCCGGGATTTTCCGATCTGTTCATGGGGCTATCCTGTATCGGGTTGCTGCGATCCGCTGCGCCTGCACGGTGGTTCGATCATGGCGAGAAACCTGCAAGCAGAAAAGTGAAAACGCTGTTGTCGGCGGGCACTGGACCGCGCATCATGCCGCCTGCGCGATCCAGTTCTGAAACAGATGGGCGCCGGTTTTTGTTTTCCCCAAAGCCGTGACCGAGCAGAAGTAGCCGCGTTTGCTTTCATGCTCGTGGTCACAGGCCAGCGCAAGGGTTCCGTTGGCAAGAAACTCGTCAATCAAGGGCCGCCAGCCAATACCGATGCCCAGACCGTTCTGAATGGCGCGCAGATAGACCATGAAACTGAGGTAGGTGTCATGGCCGGGTGGTGGCGGCACTTTCTTTCCGGTTCCCTGGAAATACCGCCCCCAATCGCCGTTATGGTCACGCTCGGACATATGCAGCAGTTTTTGCCCGGCCAATGCCGCGCGGGAATAGGGTTGCCCGTCGTGCAACAGGTCGGGGCGGCAAATGGCCACCATGCGCTCGGGGAATATTTGCAGCGATGGGCAACCCGGAATGCCGTGTTCGCCGAAAAGAATAACGACGTCACATTTTGCCGGATCATAGTCTGGGTTCTGATCCCGGGTGACAATCTGGAGCTTGGTGTCGGGGTGATCCGCCTGAAACCCGGCCAGTCTCGGCAACAGGTAAAGGCTGGTGAAACCGATGCTGGCGCTGACCACGATCGTGTCCTCGTGCGCGCGGGTTCGCACCGCGTCAAGCCCGCCTCGGATGGCCCCGAATCCTTGTGACACTGCCTTGGCCAGCAAAACCCCGTCTTCTGTCAGGGTAAGGCGGGGCTTGGTGCGGGCAAAAAGCTGGGTCCCCAGTTCCGCCTCAAGCGCCGCGATATGGCGGCTGATCGCGGGTTGCAGCACGTTCAACTCCTCGGCTGCACGGGAAAAGCTAAGGTGGCGCGCGGCGGCGTCGAAGGCGTTGATCTGGTGCAGGGGAATGGACATGCGTCACAATCATTCATTGTAAGAACAATATTCATTCATCATTTCCGTCTTTTTCTTTCGCTGCAAGCGGGCAAATCTGTTTGCGGAACCAAATCAGGGTCGTTCCATGGGAAAGACGATTCTTGCGCTGGGTGGCGATGGCATCGGTCCCGAGATCGTGGGCTATGGACTGCAGGTGGCCGAAGTGCTGGCGCAGCGATGCGGTATTGCGCTGTGCGTCAGGCACGGGCTGCTGCACGGCGCTTCGTGGGAGGTGCATGGCACGTTTTGCACGCCCGAGGATCTGGAATTTGCAAAGGCATCGGATGCTGTTCTGGTGGGCGCGGTCGGCGGACCCGACTGGGATGACATCCGGGTATCCGGCGGCGCGGAATGCCAGGACGGGCTGATGTATCTGCGCCACCATCTGCAGACCTATCTGGGACTAAGGCCCGCGCGGGCATGGGCAGGATTGATGAACCGGACCCCGTTCCGGGCCGGTGTTGCCGACAGGGCGGACGTGCTGATCCTGCGCGAAATGTGTGGCGGCGCGATGTTTGCCCGCGAACGCGGCCAGCGTCGGGTCGATGGGGTGCGGCAGGGTTATGACCTGACCGCTTATGACGAAAACGAAGTCGCCCGGTTTGCGCATGGTGGGTTTCAGCTGGCTCGCGAACGGCGCAGGCGTCTGGTCAGCTGCGACAAATCCAATGTCATGGAAAGCTACAAACTGTGGCGCAACGTCGTGACCGAGGTGGCGCAGGAATACCCGGATGTCGAATTCGAAAACATGTTCGCCGACAATTGCGCCTATCAGTTGATGCAGCGGCCTGCTGATTTTGATGTCGTGTTGTGCTGCAATCAGATGGGCGATGTGCTCAGCGATCTGACGGCGGTGTATGCGGGGTCACTGGGTATGCTGCCCTCGGCCAGTCTGAGCGCCAGTCCCGCCCGTGGTCCGGTGTTTGGCATGTATGAAAGCACCGCCGGGTCTGCGCCGGACATTGCGGGTCAGGGGATCGCCAATCCGGTGGGGACGATCCTGTCGGTCGGGATGATGTTCAAATACAGCTTTGGCCTGCCCGACCCTGAAAACCACCTGCACAGGGCTGTCTCTGCCACATTGCGGGACGGGATCATGACGCCCGATCTGGGCGGCGCAGCAACCGGCGCCGAGATGACCGGCGCCATTCTGGACAGGTTGCCGCAATGAGTGGTTCGTTCGATTATGTCATCGCCGGAGGCGGCTCGGCCGGATGCGTTCTAGCGGCGCGGCTGGCCGAAGGTCCGGACATATCGGTCTGTCTGGTCGAGGCGGGCGGAGAGGGGCGCGATCTGTTTATTCGGATGCCTGCGGGGAACGGATTCGTGTTCGGCAACCCAAGGCTGGACTGGGGCTATACATCCGTTGCTCAGCCCGGATTGGAGGGCCGTTGTGTTTACTATCCGCGTGGCAAGGCGCTGGGCGGGTCCTCAATCGTCAATGGCATGATCTACATGCGCGGTGTCGCGGCGGATTATGATCTGTGGCGGCAGAAGGGGCTGACCGGATGGTCTTACGTCGAGGTCCTTCCCTATTTCCGCCGGGCCGAAGGTGCACGTGACAGACGGGATGCCTGGCATGGCGTGGATGGCCCCCTGAAGACGGAACCGGCGCGCAATTTCGGCCTGATGGATCAGGCGTTTATCGCGGCGGCGGCTGCCGCCGGGCATCGCGAACTGGACGATCTGAACGGTCCGCACAGAACAGGTGTGGCGCGCAATGACAGCACGGTTGCCAAAGGCGTCCGGCAGTCGGCGGCGATTGCCTACCTGAAATCCCGGCCAAAGAACCTGACCGTCCGCACTGGCGTTCATGTTGTGCGGGTTGTCACCGAAGACTGCCGTGCCGTCGGACTGCTGACCTTGACGGGTGAGGTCATCCGGGCAGAGCGCGAAGTGATCCTGTGTCAGGGCGCCATCGGGACGCCGCAGTTGTTGATGTTGTCGGGGATTGGACCGGCAAATCATCTGCGGTTTCATGATATCGAGGTTTTGGCCGACCTGCCCTCGGTTGGCGCGCATCTTTCGGATCACCCGAATGTGTCGATGCAGTTCGGATCGGACCGCGCGGACCTGAGCCACGCCAAACATCAGCGTCTGGACAGGGCAGCTCTGCTGATGGGACGATGGTTGCTGAACGGATCGGGCCCCGGGGGCGGCGCTTTTTTCTCGACAGTGCTGTTTCACGCCTTCGACGACCCCAAATGGCCCGAGCTTCAGGTGCACATGACCCCGATGGTGGTTGAGGAAAACCTGGGTGACGGTGCGCATGAAACTGTGCCGTTGCTGAACCGATTAGGCCGCAAGTTACTGGTGCGTGGGCGAAAGATGGCGCGACCTGGTGTGCAGATCGACATCAATCTGGAACGCCCGATCTCGGAGGGTACGGTTCGATTGTCCGGCCCGGACCCTCTTCTGCACCCGGTCATCGACCCCAAATACTTCGCCGACTCCCGCGACCTGGAGTGTCTGAAGCGTGGCGTTGCCACGATGCGCGAGGTGATGGCACAACCCCAGATCGCGCAATATCTGACGGGTGAAATCGGCCCGTGGCTTGGGGCCAAAACCGATGCGCAGATTACCGATGCCATCCGAAGAACCGCCTATACCGGCCATCACCTGTGCTGCACTGCCCGGATGGGTGATGTGCTGGATTCCCAACTGCGCGTGCACGGGGTTGAGGGGCTGCGGGTTTGCGATGCCTCGGCCATGCCCGCTCAGATCACCGGAAACCTTTATGCAACCGTTGTGATGATGGCCGAGAAAGCCGCCGACATGATCCTTGGCCGGGCACCTCGTCCCGCTGAACATCCAATGGAGACCGCGTCATGAGCAATATCCGGACCTTTCGGTACTTTACCGGCAACCAATGGCACGACCCGGCGGGCGGCGCATATATCAACAGCGAAAACCCCGCCAACGGAGAAGTATGGGCCCGTGTACCGGACTGCCGCGAAACAGATGTGAACCGAGCGGTCGAGGCGGCGCGAAAGGCATTTTACGACGGACCCTGGGGACGAATGCAGCCCGCCGAACGCGGGCGGGTGCTGCGCCGGATCGGGGACGTGATTTCCCGACACGCCGAGCGACTTGGGGTGATTGAGACACAGGACAACGGCAAGCTGCCTTCCATGATCACGCCGGGCTTGCAACCGGGTCAGTGGCAGGTCGACAGTTGGCATTATTACGCAGGCATGTGCGACAAGTTCGAAGGCCGTGTGATACCGGCCGAGGCACCGGACATCCACAACTACATGACATGGGAGCCGTTCGGCGTGGTGGCACAGGTGCTGACGTGGAACTCTCCGTTGGGTACGCTGATCTGGAAGCTTGCGCCTTGTCTGGCGGCGGGAAATACCGTTGTGATCAAACCTTCGGAGCATTCCAGTTGTTCGACGCTTGAGCTGATGGACATCTTGCTCGAGGCCGATCTGCCACCCGGGGTTCTGAATGTGGTCACAGGGTATGGGCCGACAACCGCCAAACCGATGATCGAACACCCGGATGTGCGCATGGTCAGTTTTACCGGCGGCACTGCTGGCGGGCGGGCCGCAGCAATCGCGGCTGCGCAACAGGTCAAACCGGTGGTGATGGAACTGGGCGGCAAGTCGCCGCAAATCGTGTTTCCGGATGCGGATCTGGAACTGGCGGTGAATGGCGTGGCTGCCGGGATATTTCCAGCCGGTGGGCAAAGCTGCATTTCCGGCTCGCGCCTGCTGGTGCATGCCGAAGTGATCGAAGATTTCACCGACCGCCTGGTGGATGTCGTGAAAAAGGAGCGGGTCGGCGACCCGCTTGATCCCGCAACCCAAATCGGGCCGATAGCCAACCGGCCACATTATGAATCTGTTCTGAGCCGGATCGCCGCCGCTGAGGAGGCCGGTCACAACCTGCGACTGGACGGACGCACAGCCTGCCGGGACAAGGGCTATTATATCGGTCCCACCATCTTTTCTGATGTCCCGAACTCTGCCGATCTGGCGCAAAACGAAGTTTTTGGCCCGGTTGTCAGCACCGAAGCCTGGACCGAGGAGCCCGAGGCCATTCGCATCGCCAATGATGCGGTTTACGGGCTGGCCGCCTGGATTTGGACCCGCGATGTCGCACGCGCGATGCGGGTGGCGTCCCGGATCGAGGCCGGGACCGTCTATATCAACAACTACTTCAACGCAGCCACCCAGTCGCCGGTTGGAGGCATGAAACAATCAGGCTACGGGCGCGAAAACGGCTGGGAAGGGATGCGCTGCTTCATGCAGACCAAATCCGTCTGGCTGTCGACGAACCCGCATCAACCTGATCCTTTCGCGGATTGAGTGGGTGCGAGGATGGGCATTTGGATGACGCTGCTTTCCGGGTCCACTCAGCCGAAAGGGGGTACACCGTGACGGCCATTGAAACACTTGCGCAATTTGCGGTTGCGGCCCGCCCGGACCCGTCTGTACAGGCGCAGATTGCCCCGGCGGTCGTCGATTGTTTCGGGTGCATACTGGCTGGCGCGAACAGTGCGGTGGCGCGTCAAACACGGGCGGCGTTGGCCTTGGTCGCGCCCGGTCCGGTCCGTGTTTACGGGGCGGATCAGACCCTTTCGGCCCCGGTTGCCGTGCTGGTAAACGGGGTCGCGGGCCATGCCTGGGATCTGGATGACTGGGAAGAGCCAGGAAATACCCACCCGACTGTTGTTCTGCTGCCCGCTTTGCTGGCGTCCGCGCATCTGACCCCGGTCTCCGGAAAGGACCTGATGACGGCCTATGCCGTGGGGGCCGAAATCATCATGCAATTGGGTAAAGCGGTGTCATTGGCGCATTATGCACGTGGGTTTCATTCCACGGCCACGCTGGGTGTCATCGGTGTAGCCGGGGCGGTTTCGCGGTTGTTGGGGCTGTCGGCGGACCAGACAGTGCATGCCCTGTCTTTCGCGGTGTCGCAGGCGGCGGGCTACACAAGGCAATTCGGGTCCAACGCCAAGCCCTTGCAGGCCGGTTGGGCCGCCCGCAACGGTGTTGAGGCCGCCTTGCTGGCAGCCCAGGGCCTGACGGGGCAACCGCATGTAATGGACCACGAACGCGGGTTTGCAGGGCTTCTGAGTGACTATGATGCGAAACGGTTCTCAGGCGTCATGTCGCGGTTGGGGCGGGACTGGGCTCTGTCCGATTATGGGCTGATCCTGAAACCCTGGCCCTCGTGCGGATACACGCACCGCCTGATGACTGCGGCGGTGGAAATCCGTTCGCGACTGGCCGGGGGCGTGCATGGGATTACGGCCATCGAGGCATTCATGCCAGATTTCCACTATGAAATCCTGCCATTCGATCGCCCGGCATCGCGTACCGAAGCCCTGTTTTCGGCTCCGGCCTGTGTTGCGCAAGTTCTGGCAAAGGGACAGCTATCGCTGCGCGACAGCGCGGATGCGTTCTGGGCCGACCCCGAAGTTGCCCGGTTGATCGATTTGACCACCGTCAAGGCAGAACAGGCCAAAAACCCGGCGCTGAATTATGACCCGGATCAGCCAGACAGGCTCAGGGTTGAACTGACAAGTGGCGAGATTGTCCAGGCCACCTGCGCCGCCCCTCTGGGTCATCCATCCAACCCAATGACGCCTGACCAGTTGGCGGACAAGTTTTCTGGTCTGACTGGATTGCCTGAGGACAGTTACAAGACTGCACTCAACTGGCCGCAGGCGGACAACGTTGCCAGTTTTTTTGACAGGATCGATCAATGACTGCACGTAAACGCAACGGCGGACGCGCCGCCCGCAGGCACGCAAGGCAGGATGGCGCGGGAATGGGCGTGACCGAGGCGATCTGGCCGGGGATCGAAGGCGGAAAGTTCGCCGCACTTTCGGCCAGGGAACTTTCGCTGATCGATACCACGGCGATGCGTATTCTTGGGGAAATCGGGCTGAAAGGGGCGACCCGGGACTGCATCGACACGGTCTGTGCTGCCGGTGGGTCCCTGACCACGGACAGGCGGCTGTTGTTTCCCGAACCTATGGTGCGGCGGGTCCTTGAAACCGCCGGCCGCGGGTTTCACCTGTTTGGCCAGCGGCCCGAGCATGATTTGGACCCGTCAGGTGCGCGAACGCATTTCGGCACGTCGGGTGCGGCGGTTCATATCATCGACAGCGAAACCGGTCAGATCCGCGACACGACCTTGCGCGATCTTTACGATATGGCGCGGCTGGCCGAAGCGCTGCCCAACATCCACATGTTCCAGCGCACCGTGGTGGCGCGGGACATCACGGACCCGCGCGAGATGGATCTGAACACGCTTTACGCGTGCCTGAAGGGAACGGCCAAGCCGGTTGGCACCTCATTCGGTTCGGCAGCCGTTCTGGAAGAGGCCGTCGGTATGCTGACGATGATCACCGGCGGTCCCGAGGCGCTGCGGGCACGGCCGCCGCTTTGTATCTCAACCTGTTTTGTGGTGCCGCCGCTGACTTTTGCCGAAGAGGCGCTGGAAGTCATCGCGACTGCCGCGCGCCATGGCATTCCGTTAAAGCTGGTTTCGGCGGGTCAGGCGGGCGCCACCAGCCCCGCACCGCTGGCCGGGGCGGTTGCCCAGCAGACCGCCGAGGTGCTGGCAGGGCTGGTATATGTCAATCTGCTGAATCCCGGTCATCCGGCCACTTTTGGAGCCTTACCCTTTGTCAGTGATCTGCGCACCGGTGCGATGTCGGGCGGCAGTGCGGAACAGGGGCTGCTGATGGCGGCCTGTGCACAGATGGCGCGGTTTTATGACATTCCCTGCGCAGTCAGCGCAGGGATGACCGATAGCAAGATGCCGGATTTTCAGGCCGGATATGAAAAGGGCTGTACCGAGCTGTTGTCCGCGCTGTCGGGTGCCAACCTGATCTACGAGGCGGCAGGGATGTATGGTTCGCTTCTGGGCTGTTCGCTAGAAAGCTTTGTTCTCGACAATGACATGATCGGTTCGGTGATGCGCGCGACGCGCGGGTTCGAGGTTTCGGAAGACACGTTGTCCCTTGAAACCATCCGCGATGTCTGTGTCGGAGGGCCGGGACATTTTCTAGCGCATGATCAGACGCTGAACCGGATGGAAAGCGACTATTACTATCCGGCGATGGCGGACCGGCGCACGCCACAGGAATGGGCGGCGGCGACAGATAGGGATCTGCTGGAACGGGCCCGGCAGCGTACCCGCGAATTACTGGCGGCCCCCGATCCCGGTCATATCCCGGATCGGCTGGACGCGGAAATCCGCGCGCGGTTTCCCATTCGCCGGCTGGAACACGCCAAGGGTTGATCAGGCCGAATCCCCGCGCTTGGACGCAGGCAATACAAGGCCGGATGGCCGGAACCGGACCGGGTCGCTGAGGCCCAGATACATGCGCCCGATCCCCGCCAGACCAAGCATCAGGCCTGGCGTTTCACCGCCTTCGACCAGGCCGCATTTCCATTCCTCGTTTGCAGGGGGTCGCATTGCCAGACCAAGTTCGCGGGCCAGGGCTATTGCCTCGGGATCAGGGCGGACCTGAGATGAGTAGATCAGGGGTTCGACGATACTCCCAAGGCCATGGCAAACGCTTGCGTTTTCTTCGAAACCGGCGCGTTCGGTGGTCAGAGCCTGCCGCGCCCGTCGCTTGCAGGCGAAGATGGCGGCGTTGGCTTCTGCAAGGGATGTCTTGTCGCTGGTCAATTGCCAGGCCCGAAGCCGCGACAACGCGATGCCGCCCGACCCGTAACACCAGTAGGCGGGGTAAACCATCGCTTTGGGGTCACCGGCCTGATCGGCCCTGACATCGCGCAGATCGGGCCAACCGCATTGGTGGCGATCGAACCATTGCCGCTCGTACTCAAAGGCGCGGAAACCGGCTTTGCGATAACGTTCGTCCCGGGTCGCGGCCCAAAGCTCCAGCAGCGCGAGCGCTGGGGAAGAGGCACCGTGTGCGAGGCCGCAATGCGGAAAGGCGTGTGACGTTTCCGCATTTTCTTCCTGCCATGACAGTCCGATACCAGGTCCGGACTGCGCCCGGTCCAACAGCCATTCGCCATTGAGGTGACAGGCGCGCAAGATACTATCGCCGGACTCTGAGCCGTGCAGTGTCAGCAAGCCCGCAATCGTTCCCGATGGCCCGGCGATCACGTCAAAGCAGCCATCCTGTGGGGTCGCCGCTGTCAGAACTTCGTGCAGAAGACTCGTATCGTCTGCCATCTCCGTTTCTGGCAGCATGTCGTACACGGACCGAACGGTGCTCAGAGTGCCGATGAGGCCGCTGTACCATCCGTGCGGTGTGACGCTGCGCCGTTCGCGTATCAGGTGCATGGCGCCGTTGGCTGCGCTTGATGCGGTGTTGGCGTAGTCTGGATTGCGGGTCTGCCGCCACATCTCCGCAAGAAACAGCGCAACCCCGGCCAGTCCGCCGTAAAGGGATTCGTCGATGGTCTGGTAAACGGACCGCCATTCCCCGTCGACCAATTCCATTTCATACCCAAGCCAGGTGCAGCAATCTTCGTCCCGGACAGCATCGCGCACCAGTTGATCCGCGATAGCAGTGGCGACCGCAAGAAAGGCCGGGCCCTGGTCGCCGCCGGGAGGCGGGGGTGATGGGTCCAGTTTCCTCACGGCAACGCGTACTCCGGGCTGTCGGCAGCTTCGGCCCATGGCCGATCCGGTGCGATGCCTTCGGACGAGAATACGGCGCGCACGGATTTGACCCAGTCCGTGGGCTGTTCGATACCTCGATCAACGCAGCGCAGGACACCCCGCGCCACCAACGCGCATCGGGACGACCCAAAGCTTTCTCCCCGTGCTGCCGGGTCGTCGGCCACGCTGACCCCGGGGCAAAGCTTTCTGGTCAGGGGGGGAACCGGATCACACAGGTCGTCGCATGCACGCCTGGCGGTAGCGGCGATGGCCTCGGCTGCCTTTGCGAAATCTGGTCGGGGCAGATAAAGGACAAGCGCATCCCGGCGATCATATTCGGCCGGGCGTCTGGGGCACTTGAGGAAATATGGGAATGCGTCGCCCAAAGCCTGACTCAGCGCGTGAACCAGAACAGGTGCACCTATTGGCATTGCGTTCCAGTACACCCGGACAATCGGGTGCCGGTTTGCATGCCAGGGTTTCGAGAAGGTGACGTAATCGCCAGGGTTCATGGTTTCGGAATCCCGGCGGGCCACAACCGAAACGGTGTCGCCGGGGCGAATACGCGCGCCACGGCCATCTTCGGGCAGGCAATCGATCACGTGGAGCACCCGCCTTTCGTGTCCGCGCGTTACGGCAACCTTGCCGCGTCTGGACACTTTCGCGACATGCCACCCTTCCTCCCATCGGTGCGAGGATGCGTGCGCTGTTCTCAGCAACTCGCACAGATCGCGGTCTTCTGCATTCAGGCCCGGTTTTTCACCGACCGCACAATACCAGTCCCGATAGAGCGCATCCGTCAGGGGGGCGGGATCGCCGCTCCTAAGGGGTTCACTGGCCAATACCCGCGAAATGACGTCAAACGCCGCAGGTAAGGCCTCGTCCAGCGCATCAGCACCCATTGCTATACCGATCCTGTTCCAATTCGCGGCCCGTCCCGAAGAAGGGTTTCAAGCCATTTCGGAGTCTGGCACACCCTCAGCGCCATGGCCAAGGCTACCTGACTGCGCGTCCCGTCCGGGCTTTCCATCGATTGCAACTCGAGTGTGGTCTGGACAAGTCGGATACCGGTATAGAGGCTGCATCGTCTCAGGAAATCCGTATTTGCGGATCCTAAAGTGCCGGTGGCGCGCGTGTAGGCTGAAAACAGATGAACCGCAGCCCGGCAGGCTTCGTTTTCAGGAAGAGAGGCCAGTGGCTTGTTGCCCGGGCTGGCGGGCAGTTGCGCCAGCTGAAGGTACTCCTGCACGGCCGTTGCGACGTCCCAGGCGGGATCGCCGAGACCCGCCAGTTCCCAATCGACCAGCCGGATCTGCACCGTGCCATCCGGGCCGGACTGCAGCAGGCAGTTGTCCCATTTGAGATCGCCATGGATGAGGCAGGTTTCCCGCCATGCTGCCTGAGCACGGCTGATGCAGGCCATGACCGCCGCACGCGCAGCCGGATTGGGCAGGAGGTGATGCAACTGCTCGTGCAGCCCTCCGGAATCCCCGTCCAGCATCCAGGGACGAGCCGAGGGAAGGTGCGTGTCATCTACGTGTCCCTGATGCAGACGGGCCAGCACGTTTGCCAGACCATCAAGAATGGCTGGGTCATCCAAGGGGTTGCGCCCCATGAAGTCGTGCAGGGTTGTGGCCGGGTCCAGAAGTTCGGCGATCAGGATACCTCGATCCGGATCGGAATGCGCCAGATAGGGCGCGATGCCGGGGCTGAGCGATTGTACCGCCTGATAGCAGGTTATCTCACGCCGGTTCCAGTTGCTGGCGGATCGGGTGCCCAATTTGACCAGAAACGTTCCCTGTCCGCCCAGATGAACAGTGGCTGTTGTCGCGCGGTCGCGCCGGGTGGCCATGATGCGCATGCCCTGTTGCACGATCCGCGTTGCGGGGATCAGGTTACGCCTGCGCAGAACAGAAGCGACCCGTTCTTCCGCACGCGGCCTGCGCGATGGTTCTGTGTTCGAACGAATGGCGGCATCGGTCATGTCGTAAGGCCCTCAGGAACACCCCCGGGCGGTTGGCCCGAGGGTGCGTGGTCGTTACATCCGGCAGGATGACTTAGTACTCGTCATCATACCCGTAGTCGTCGTCCCAATAGTCGGCGTCGGACTCGGCGCCGTACTCATCCACCCATTCATCGTCATAGGCGTCTTCGTACATCGCGTAACCGTCGTCCCAGTCGTCGTATCCGTCGTCCCAGCCGCTGTCATAGTAATCTTCGTCGCCAGCGCGGAAGCAAGCCAGCGTAGGACGTGGGCAGCCTGCGAGCGTCGGACGCGGACATCCGGCCAGTGTCGGGCGCGGACAGCCTACCAGCGTGACCCGAGGACATCTCGGTCCGCTCAGGGTCGGGCGTGGGCATCCGGCGAAAGTCGGGCGTGGACACCACGGTCCGGTGAAGGTCCGGCGCGGGCAGCGCGGCCCGACGGTTGTCGGACGCGGGCACCACGGCCCGACCAGGGTCCGGCGCGGGCAGCGCGGCCCGACGGTTGTCGGACGCGGACACCACGGCCCGGTCAGGGTCCGGCGCGGGCAAAGGGGTCCAACCACCGTTCTGCGCGGGCATGCGGGTCCGACGATCGTTCTGCGGACAGGCCGGTGCAACCGGTCATACGCGGCCTTGATCTGGACAATGCCGGATCCGGAATGCTGGTCGAAGCCGCTGGCCCCGATATCCTTGGCCGTTGCCTTCAGTATGGATTTCAGCTGTGCCTGCGTTGCGCTGGGTTGGGATTGCTTCAGCAACGCCACCGCACCCGCAAGGATCGGCGTCGCCGCCGAGGTGCCGGAGTCACTTGTGAAATACCCCGTGAAATGGCTGATGGAACAGAAGTCAGGCTTATTCGAATCCAGAGCGGCAGGTCCGCGGCTGCTGTATCCGATGAACTCTTCGTTCTTGTTCACCGCGCCGACGGTCATCACCAGCGGGTGGCCATTTGCACCCCAGATGCTGCGTCCCGGGCCGTTATCGGCGCCGCAACGGTTGTCGGGGCAGGTATCTCCGCAGTTACCAGCGGCGAAGAGCACGAGAATGCCTTCGTTGATCGCCTCGACCACCTTGCGGGTAAACGGGTGGTTGGGGTTGCGGGCATAGGTGGTATCCCATGTTTCCTGGAAAATACCCCAACTGTTTGTCAGAACTTGCGGAGTGCCATTGCTTCGGAACTGGTTGATAGACCAGTTGAACGCCTGCAATGCCCGGCTGATTGTCCCGGGCGAGCCGCCAGATCCGGCAATCCGCAGATCGTAAAGCTGGGCTTCGGGCGCCATGCCAAGAACATCAGTGGCGCACATGTTGCCGTGATTGCCCCATTTGCCGGATTCGGTGCCCCAGTCTGACGGCCATCCGCCGATTACGCGCGGGATGCGACGCGAGGTCTCTCCGTTCTTGACCGGTCGGCCTTGCGCGGTGATGCCGCTGTCCAAAACGCCGACAACAATTCCGTTTCCACGGAACCCCGCCGCCCAGACCTGATCGACGCCCAGATAGGTGGCGACGTCGGCCATGTTGCCCTTTGGCGTGCCGGGGCTGCAGTCGCAGGGCGGGATCGGGCATGCTGCCATGCCGCCGCCTGTCTGCGGCCCGTACGGATTGTCGACGGGGAAGCCGTCGATTGGGACGTCGCGCCAGACACCGGCCACTTCGGGGCGGCTGCGCAAGGCTGCCATTGCGTCTTCACTTGCAACGGTGCCGCGCACCACGAAGGTTTCGTCAGGGGCCTGACCCGAAGCGGCAAATTCGGCGCTTCCGGTGCCGCCCATGCTGACAGGTTCGAATTCATTGTCGACAGCGAAGCCGTCCCCCGAGAAACCTTCGGCCGAGGACATCGCCATGGGACCGGAGCCGCCAGGCGTATAGCGCATTTCGACAAGTATGCTCAGCCGGCCCTTGCCGTCAGTGGGCTGCGGAACCCCGTTTGGGGGCGAGCCGTTGTCGCCGTTGGACTTCCTGCCACGCGTGGTTTTTTTAGCAGCCATCTTTATACCTCCATTGGGTTAAATTTGTTGCACTGGAAACTGGTTGCGCAGGTTGCCGGTCGCGGCGAACGTCGCCACGACAGATTTCGGGATTGGTTGAGTTTGAGCGGTGGAAGAAATCCGGTTCAGCAGGTTGAACGCGGCCTACGGGGCAAAAGGCGCAATTGGCGTATCGCCCCAAATGTTTATGACGTCCGGCCGCTGATTGAGTGCGTCCAGAGCTTCCGCGTCGGCAATGGTTCCGCTGAGTATCACGCTGGTCGGCTGCCGTTGTGCGCCGTGGCCCGTCTCGTTCATCGGAACAGGTTCCAGATCCGGGTCGAGTTCGAACCCCAGCTTTCTCATCTGAGTGGCCAGTGCTTCGGGATCCTGCAAATCGAAATGTGCAGACGCGGTGATCTCGACCATAACGCGCATATTCACGGCCGGACCCTTTGCAAAGGGTGGGTGGTGTCTGACGAATGGTCTCGCGACAGAATATGCCCCCGGTGGATCCAGGCGGTTCGATTCGTTGTGGTCTTCTCAACACCTGTATTGTGAAGGAGTGCCATTTCACAACCTCGGTTCGTACGGGATCCGGCGTAATACACGGAGCCATATCAAATTCTCGTCGAAGATTCGAGCGGGGAGTGCTCATGACCGTTGCTTTCAATACCTGCGCAGATGCGGGCTCGCCCGGGCATCAAAGCATCAGGTCAAAAGAATACGGACTAACTTGTTAATGCCACGGCACGTGTCTGGTGTTTCATCCGAAAGCGGTGGCGTTCCGTCAGAGGCAGAAAAGCCTGCTGTCGAAGGGGCGCTGTATGCTTCGGTCAGGTCCAGCCGCAGTTCAAGCCGCAATCCTTTGGAACAATGGCTCTGAGGCCACCGAGCGGAGAAAAAGTGGTGCCCGCCGTCTACATTCAATAACTCGTATAAACGCGATCATAATAGCGTTTTAGACTGGTTTTTTCAATTCTAAACAGAGTCCGCCGGACGCCGAAAGGGCCGGCTTGCCTGTGCACCAGCCCGGTTCTGCGTCAATGATCCATCGTTTGCAGAAGGAGGTTTTCCGGTCCGGTCACGTGTAAAAGGTTGATAAGTTGCGCACATCCCGAGGTTGTCCGGGCGGTTACAACGCAGCGGGTTTGTTAGGCCGGGTCGCTCGCGCACATTGCGTTGATGGTCAATTTGGCTTGGCTGATTGGGTTGCCGCCGGGGTTGTGCTTGCGAACGCCCCAATTCGGATCCCCGTTTCGGCGCTGGGTCCGGGGCGACCGGTCGGCTATCGATTCCCCCATTTTGCGGCGACAGGAACTGGGGCGGCCCGCGCCAGCCGGTCGGTCAGGGTTCTTCCCCAACTGGGGATTTTACGAACAGGATTCTGGTGTCGGAAACAGTTGCTAACGTGGTCTCTGGCGGTGTGCATGGGATCATCCGGTTAGTTGATTGACTGATCAATAAAAATCCACCATGGTCATCCCCACATATAAAATGGCCGGCTCGATCCGCGCTGGCCCGTCTGCTCAGAACCATGCGTTCGCAATACAAACCCGCCGGAGAAAAACAGTTCCGGACTACCCATCAGCCATGTTTCGGAGACCTCAGAACATGATCGCGCAGCCTCAGGCCAGCCATTACGTGAATGGCGCCTATCTTGAAGATGAAAACGGTCGATCCCTTGATGTGATTTACCCAGCGACCGGAGAGGTGATCGCGAGGTTGCACGAGGCCTCTCCCGAGCTCGTCGATCAGACGATCGCGCTGGCCCGGACGGCGCAAAAAGCCTGGGGCGCCATGTCCGGCACCGAACGCGGGCGCATCCTGCGCCGAGCCGCCGACATCATGCGCGAACGCAACCATGAGCTTTCAGTGCTGGAAACCTATGATACCGGCAAGCCACTGCAGGAAACCCTGGTTGCGGACGCAACATCGGGCGCAGATGCATTGGAGTATTTTGGCGGTCTTGCATGCAGCCTGACCGGCGAGCACATACAGCTTGGCGAAGACTGGGTCTACACCCGGCGCGAACCGCTGGGACTGTGTGTCGGCATCGGTGCCTGGAACTACCCCACGCAAATTGCCTGCTGGAAGGCCGCGCCAGCACTGGCCTGCGGCAACGCCGTGATTTTCAAGCCTTCTGAAGAAACTCCGCTCTGCGCGCTCAAGGTTGCTGAAATCCTGTCCGAGGCAGGCCTGCCGCCGGGTCTGTTCAACGTGCTGCAGGGGCGGGGTGAAACCGGCGCTGCCCTTGTCACTGATCCCCGGGTGGACAAGGTATCGCTGACCGGTTCGGTGCCCACCGGGCGAAAGGTCTATGCCGCTGCGGCTGCGGGCATGAAACATGTCACGATGGAGCTCGGGGGCAAGTCTCCGATGATCGTGTTTGACGATGCCGATCTGGAAGACGCCGTCAGTGGCGCGATCCTTGGCAACTTCTATTCTTCGGGGCAGGTGTGTTCGAACGGGACACGTGTGTTTGTTCAGAAGGGCATCAAGGACGCGTTTCTGAACCGCCTGCAGGAGCGGCTTGCCAACGCGATCATCGGTGACCCGCAGGATGAGGCCACCAATTTTGGCCCGCTGGTCAGCGCGCGTCAGTTGGAGATCGCCCAAAGCTATATCGAGGCAGGGAAATCCGAAGGGGCCCGCTTGGTTTGTGGCGGCGAACGGATTGAACGTCCGGGCAACTGGATGACGCCTGCGGTTTTCGCCGACGTTACCGACGACATGAAGATCGCGGTTGAAGAGATCTTTGGTCCCGTGATGGCCGTGCTGGATTTCGAAACCGAGGAAGAGGTGATCACGCGCGCCAATGCCACCGATTTCGGTTTGGCCGCCGGTGTGTTCACCAGCGATCTGAAACGTGGGCACAGGGTCATCGCGCAACTGGATGCCGGAAGCTGCTTTATCAACTCGTACAATGATGCGCCGGTCGAAGCGCCGTTTGGTGGCGTCAAGCAATCGGGGGTCGGGCGCGAGAACTCCAAGGCTGCGATCGAACATTACAGCCAGCTCAAATCCGTCTATGTCCGCATGACGCCGCTGGAGGCGCCATACTAAAGCACGACAACGGTGCAAAAGGATGCCGGTTCGGCCATTGGCATGATTGCCTTTTGGCCGATCCGGCTTTTGTTTTTTCGTTTCGGCGAGTGGTTTTATGGGGCCAATGCAGTTGGGCCTGTCAATGCACGAGGTCGAAATGCGCCACGGTGACGGCTTGATGGCCGGGCGGTCGCGTGTACGCAAGCCTTGCGGGGCAGCGCCCGAACAAGCGCAGTTGGCTTCTACCCAAGTCTTAACTCCTGAAATTTTTCGAGTACGATTGAGGTGGTTTTGCCGCGGCAATCAAGGTCGCCGACCCGTGAGCATATCATACCACAAGCCATCGGAAATTAGTCGACCCGCTCATCGCCCATTCTGAAGATTGTGCCATTGTGGGCTTTGGGTTGCGGCTCCGAAAACCGGGCCAAGCTAGCTGAGCCCAGGCGATTCCGCCCCTGACGTTTGCCGGGAAGGTTGCGCGGGTAGGAAGTTCACATTTAGTATCGCAATGTATCGATGTGAAACATCCGGCGTTCAGCCGAAAAAATGTCTATCTGGGGGGTAGGGTATGAAACAGTTTTGCTATCGGGTGCTGACGGCAGGTCTTTTCGCGTCGCCTGGATTTGCGCAGGATGCTCCGATCATACACGATGCCGAGTTTTACATTCTTCAGTCCCAGCATGAAGACCAATGGGCACAGGATGACGCTGCGGTCAACGACGCTCTGGCCGCATTTCGGGACGGCAACGGAGGCAACCCACCGAACATCGTCAGTGTGCTGATCGACGATATGGGTTTTGGCGACATGGGAATACCCGAGCTGAACGCCGTGCGGGGATATGAAACGCCGAATATCAACGATTTCTCGGATCAGGCCATGCGAATGGTACGCATGTATACCGAACCCTCCTGTACGCCGACGCGGGTGGCGCAGATGACCGGGCGGTTGCCGGTGCGGATGGGCATGGGCGACACGACAGTCGATATCGCAGGTTTTGGCCTGCCGGAGAACGAAGTCACGCTGGCCGAGGTCCTAAAACAGGCGGGCTATGCGACCAGTCATGTGGGCAAGTGGCATATGGGCGACATCGCTGAAAGCTGGGCGATGAACCAGGGATTTGATTACGCTCAGCACGCAATCCACCAGCAGGGGCAGCTGACCATTTTCAACGACGACGCGATCAGGGAACAGGTTTCGGTCGCGATCCGGGATTACGACGACAAGTACACGCTGGACGGCTGGTTCCGGCCGGATGCTGCTGCAATGATGACCGTGATCGAAGGTGAAACCGGCGGCCCAATCCGTGAAATCCGCATGGAAACCGGTGAACGCTGGAATGCCGCTAAATATGACGAGATGAACCAGGCGTTCCAGGACAAGACGCTGGAGGAACTGGATCGCCTTGCAGGCGGTGAGCATCCGTTCTTCCTGCAATACTGGCCGATGATCCCGCTGGACAACACCCGTGCCGGACGATCGGGACCGGAAAGCGTGAATGGGGGACTTTATGTCGACAAGATGCAGCTGCTGGATCAGTGGCTGGGCGATCTGTTTGCCCGCTTGGATGAACTTGAGCTGACCGACAACACCGTTGTCGTAGTGATGGGCGATAACGGACACTTCACAAAATACGCTCCACAATCCGGCTTTACGCCGTTGATCTATGCAGGTGGCAAAGGTGACACGACCGAAGGCGGTGTCCGCGTCGATGCCTTCATCCGTTGGCCTGGTATGATCGAGGCTGATGGTCTGCTGAACAGCATCATTCACGTCTCGGATCTTTACACAACGCTCTCCCGGTTCGCCGGGGCCGATCAGCATATCCCACGAGATCGTCTGGTTGACGGGGTGGACCAATCGGCCGCCCTGTTGTTTGCCGATGAAACCAAGGCGCGGCGCGATCATGTCATCATTTATTCGGTCAACAAGCCTGAGGCCGTTGTGAAAGACCAGCTTAAGCTGAAACTGCCGGGGCCCGGGGAAAGTGCGATTCTCGCGAAGTTCTTTGATCTCTACCGGGACACACGCGAAGAATACTCGGTCTCGACCGAGGTTGGCGCCTGGGGCGGTCAGGAGTTCGCGCGGATTCTGGGGCGTCACATGGCAAGAAAAGAGAAATATCCCGATACAACGCCTGCCTACGGTGTGCCCTATGAAGGGATCGAGAACATACGCCCCGAAACGCAACAGGCCGTAGATGCGTTCATGACCAAACGCGCCTCTGCGCAGCAATAACGCAAAAACCGGAACAGGATCACGAGGTGCAGATGGTCGGAAACATACTCTTCGCTCTTGGCCTGATCGCCTCGCTTGGGATCGGATTTGTCTATTTCCGCGATCTTGGCGACATCTCGCAGATGCTGTTGAAGGTGAAGCGCGAAAATATGGTGCGGTTCATCCGAAACGAATACCGCCTCATCGGCATAGGGCTGAGTGGCTTTGCCGTTTCAACGCTGGCGCATTTCCTGTTTGGCGGTGGTTCGTTCTGGCTTTGGTTTGTCGCCGCGCTGCTGGTGATATTTCTGTACGGGTTTCCCTATGTCTGGGTGCATCTGGGTTTGCGGAACCAGCTTAACACGGCGCAGTATTTTCCGATCAGCGAAGCGCGGAAATACGTCGGGTCGACGGCGCCGGTTATCGTGATCGAAAACAATGGGCATGCCCGCGCCCATCCGGATGCGCAGATTATGCGCCCGCATCTGGCGGGCAATGAAAAAGGTCTGGGCGGCGAAGACGTCGTGATGACCTACTGTGCCATGGCCAATCTCGGTCAGGGATATTCGCCGGCCATCGAAGGCAAGCGGCTGAACCTCGAGGTTCTGGCCCAGCACGGCAACAACCTGATCCTGCGTGACAATGATACCGGCGAGCCGATTCAGCATATCTACGGCTTCCGCGAAGCGGATCGCGACCCGAATGCGGACGGACCTGCCTGCCCCCTGCGGCCGGAAGCTCGGATGAAGCCATGGCCCACGTTTCGGATGACGTTTCGCGGGTTTCAGAAGGCCTTTCCCGACGGCGAGGTTTACCTGAACAAACCCTCTTCGAACCCGCTGCTGCGCCTTCTGGACATGGTGACGGAGATCACTTTTGGCTGGGGTATTTCCCGCCAGCATCAGGAAGATGCGCCGGTGATGGACAACATGGACCGCTCGGACAATCGGCTGCCGAACAAGACCTATGTCTGGGGGATCACAATCGGGGATGAGGCGGCCTGCTGGACCGACGATTTCATTGTCGAGAATGACTGGATCGTGAACGCGCGGGTTGGCGGGCGCGACGTCGTTGTCAGTCTGGACCCTCGTTATGAGAGTTTGGGTGTCTGGTACAACGACAGCGGCCAGCCCGTGACCCGATGCGATTTCTGGGGTGTTTCGGATCAGGGCCAGTTGCAGAGGGTCGAGACGCTGCGGGCCGGCGTGTTCTGGCATGTCTGGTCCGAGTTTTTTCCAAACACCGACATCAATCGTGTAGAAGGTGGTGAAGACGTGGTTGGAGAGACCGCCGCGTGATCCGACGGGCCCGGGGAGCATTCCAATTGCGACGGCACACTTGTTTTTGGAAGCCTCGCTGGGCGGTTCCCCGGCGCATTGACCTGCCCGGTTGCTCGGGCAGGATTTCGGATTTCGGTGTTGTACTGATCCTTGCTCTGGCAACTTGGGCGTACCTTGCCGCTGCCGTCAGGGGACAAGAGATACAGTCGGAGAACACGGACCAGCACTATGTCGGATCGGAGCAGTGTACGGGCTGCCATCAGGATGCCACCGACGCCTGGATGGGGTCGCATCACGCGCTTGCCTGGACCAGCCCCGCGCCGGATACCGTCCTGGCCGACTTTGACGGAACCCGGTTCGAGCACGACGGGGTGCAATACGAGTTCTCAGTCGACAACGGAAACTACCGCATTCACCTGACCGAGACCGACGGCACGGTGAAAGACTATTCCGTCCATTCCGTTGTCGGGGTCGCGCCGCTGCAACAGTATCTGATCGAAACCGAGCCGGGCCGATTGCAAAGCTTTGATGTCGTTTGGGATGTCGAAAACGGACGTTGGTACCACTTGTACCCCGACCAGACATTGCCGCCGGATGACGGGTTGCACTGGACCGGACCATACAAGAACTGGAATGCCCGCTGCGCGGAGTGCCATGCGACCGGTTTCGAAAAGCGCTATGACGAACGCCGTCAGGCCTATGTTTCGGTTCAGGTCGAAACGGGGGTCGGATGCGAAGCCTGCCACGGCCCCGGTTCGGCGCATGTCGACTGGGCGGAATCTGCCGGAACCTCATCGGTGCCCGCGCCCGCGGGATACGGATTTGCGATGGATTTCGCCGGGGCAGGGGCTGAGGCTGCGATACAGCAATGTGCGACCTGCCATTCCCGACGTGAGCCGTTTGGCGAGGGAAATCCAATGCCCGGAACCAGTTTTCATGAGGCTTACAACCTGTCGTTGCTGCGCCCCGGCCTCTACCACGCCGATGGGCAGATTTTGGACGAGGTCTATGTCTACGGGTCGTTTCTTCAATCCAGGATGTACTCAAAGGGCGTGACTTGCCTGAATTGCCACGACGCCCACAGCGCCGAATTGAAGGCAGACGGAAACGGCGTCTGCACGCAATGCCATTCCCCGGCAGGCAATCCCGATTTCACGTCTTTGCCGCTAAAGCCCTACGATGATCCTTCGCATCATTTCCATGAAGCGGGTTCCGAGGGCGCGCAGTGCAAAAACTGCCACATGATCGAGCGTGTCTATATGGGGACAGACGGTCGTAGGGACCACAGCTTTCGTATCCCAAGGCCGGATCTGGCAGACGTGACCGGTGCACCAGACGCCTGCACCGACTGCCACGCGGATCGGTCGGCAGAATGGGCGGCGGCGGAGATAGAAAAATACCATCCGAATGCAGCAGCGCGCCCGCATTACGGCGTCACGCTGGCGGCCGGGCGGTCTGATCCAGTGGGCGCCAAGCCGGACCTGAACTCTCTGGCGCTTGATGACAGTCAGGCGGGCCTGGTCCGGGCAACAGCCCTATGGCTGTTGTCTCAGGTCGCGGATGAGACTACCGCCGAGGATATGGCACCTCTGCTGGCACATGATGATCCGCTGATAAGGGCGACGGCCATCGCAATTCAAAGGGCCGCGCCGCCCCGGCTACAGGCGGACAGGCTAAACGAACTGCTCGACGACCCGGAAAGGATGGTGCGGATCGAGGCTGCGAAGGCCATGCTGGACTTTCCTGCCGCCGGTCTTCCGGAGCAGGAGCAGGACAAGTTGCAGCAGGCGATGTCCGAGTGGCGGGCCTCGCTGCGGGCGCGGTCAGATTTTCCGGAAACCCATCTGGTACTGGGTGGAATGGCATTGACCTTCAGAAACATTCCCGCAGCAAAACGCGCCTTTCGCGAGGTTGTGCGCATGGATCCGCAACGCGAAGAAGCCTGGGTCATGCTGGTCCGGATTGCCGCAGCAGTCGATGGGCGCGAGGCGACGCTGGCCATTCTGGAGGAGGCCCTGAGCAAAGTGCCAGACAGTCAGGCCCTGAACGAGTTGCGCGCTTCGGTCTTGGCCCAATAGACCCGAGCCCTTTCTAAAGGTTCTGAATACCGTGAAGGGTAAGTGTGCTGACCACGTCCGAGTAATCTTCGCGCGCTTTTGACCCTGCACCAGTGTTCCACATGTAATACCAGTTCAACATGCCGAAAACGGACATGGTCGCGGCGCGCAGCTTGTTCTTGTCTGTTCCAAGAACGCCCGGAGCCAGTTCTTTCAGTATGTCGCTGACGAAATTGACCAGATCCCGCTGATAACCGCGCAGGACCTTTTGCTGTTCGTCGGGCAGTGCGGACATGCCGCTGACCTGAACGCGATGTTCATCATCCGCGCCCTGATAGGCGAACAGGATTTCTTTTATCGCGGCCCGCAGTTTCTGTTCAGCCGTCAGGCCATCCGTGTCGATGCCGCAGATCCTGTCGCGCAGATCACGCAGGTAGGTTTCAAGGATGTCATACAGGATGGCATCCTTGCTGTCGTAGTAGTGGTAGATATTGGCTTTTGATATCCCGCACTCCTTGGCCAGCAAGGACATCGAGGCACGGTCGAACCCTTCATTGGCAAATACCCGTGCCGCCGATTTCAGGATTTGAGCACGTTTCTGATCGTGATCTTTGGCGATGGTACGGGCCAAGGTCTACTCCTTATCACGGTTGTCGACGACCCGTTTGGCTTTGCCTTGCGAGCGTTCAACCTGTCCGGGGTCCTCTACAATAATCTCGGTTGAAACACCAACGATGTCCTTGATCCGCTTGGTCAGCATGCGCGCCGCTGCGGTTTTGGACAACTCGTCGGTCGAATCCGGATTGGCCTCGACCAGCACCCGCATCGCGTCCATGCGGCCCGATTTGTAAAGCTCGATCTGGTAATAGGGTGCCAGTCCGCCGGTCGCCATGACCTGTTCTTCGATCTGGCTGGGAAAGACATTTACGCCGCGCAGGATGATCATGTCGTCGCTGCGCCCGGTGATCTTGGCCATCCGGCGCATCGACCGGGCGGTTCCCGGCAAGAGACGCGTCAGGTCGCGGGTGCGGTAGCGGATCATCGGCAGGCCTTCCTTGGTGAGCGTGGTGAAGACCAGTTCGCCCATTTCCCCGTCCGGCAGAACCTCCCCTGATTCCGGGTCGATGATTTCGGGCAGGAAGTGGTCCTCCCAGATCACCGGACCGTCCTTGGTTTCGACGCATTCGTTGGCGACACCCGGCCCCATGATTTCCGACAGGCCGTAGATGTCGACCGCATGCATGTCAAAGGCGGCTTCGACCTCTTTGCGCATGGCGTCGGTCCATGGCTCGGCGCCAAAGATGCCAACCTTGAGTGAGCTTTCGCGCGGATCAAGCCCGGCCTTGTGAAACTGTTCGAGAATGTTGAGCATGTAGGACGGCGTCACCATGATCCCGTCTGGACGGAAATCGGTGATCAGGCCGACCTGCTTTTCCGTCTGTCCGCCCGACATCGGTATGACCGTGCAGCCAAGCCGTTCGGCCCCGTAATGTGCGCCCAGACCGCCGGTGAACAGGCCATACCCATAGGCCACATGCATCATGTCACCCTTGCGTAACCCGCTGGCGCGGATTGAGCGGGCGACCAGATCGGCCCAGTTGTCGATGTCGTTTTGCGTATAGCCAACAACGGTCGGCTTGCCCGTGGTTCCTGAAGACGCATGAATGCGCACGATTTCGCGGCGTGGAACGGCAAAAAGCCCGAATGGGTAGTTATCCCGAAGGTCGTTCTTGTAGGTGAACGGGAACTTTGCCAGATCAGACAGGCTTTGCAGGTCGTCAGGATGAACGCCGGCCTCATCGAAACGCGACCTGTACATCGGCACGTTTTCATAAGCGTGACGCACCGACCATTTCAGGCGGTCCAGTTGCAGAGCCCGTATCTCATCGATCGATGCGATTTCAATCGGGTCCAGGTCAGCTTTGTTGGGGCTAAGATCTTCCATCGCGGTCTCCTCCAAACGCGAAGTTATTCTTTGAACAACTGGCCGTTGATCGTGCGGGACATGCCGCGAAACTCGGCGATCAGTTTGTTGTCCTGATTGGTGACGCGGACGTCGTAGATGCCGCTCCGCCCAGTCAGGGATATTTCCGTCGCCGTGGCGGTCAGGCTGTCGCCCAACTGGCCGGGGGCGAGATAACTCATCACCGTATGCTGCGCCACGGTGACAGTGTTTCTGCTGTTGCAGGCAAACGCAAAGGCGCTGTCGGCAAGGGCGTGGCTGACGCCGCCGTGGCAGATGCCCACACCGTTGCAATGGTGGGCCGCGACGGTCAGTGTCAGCACGGCGCGGCCTTCATCGACCTCAAGAATTTCCATACCGAACCACTTGCTTGCCTGATCGTTGGCCCACATGGCGGACGCTGATTTTTCTGCCCGTTCTTTCGCGTTCATGCTTACCTGCCCTGAAAATTCGGTGCGCGCTTTTCCAGAAAGCTGGCGACGCCCTCGGCATAGTCCGCGCTCTGACCGCAGGTTTTCATGGCTTGCGCCTCCAGATCCAGCTGATCGGAAAGGGTGTTTTTGGCTGCGGCGTGAATGCATTCTTTTGTCAGCCCGTAACCCAGCGTCGGGCCATTTGCGAACTGTTCAGCCAGCGCGCGAGCCTCGGGCATCAGTTGATCGTCCGGCACCGCTTTCCAGATCAGCCCCCATTCGGCGGCTTGCGCGGCAGGCAGGGGTTGCGCTGTCAGGGCCAGGCCCTTGGCCCGCGCTTCACCCAGTAAGCGGGGCAGGTGCCAGCTTCCGCCGGTGTCGGGTATCAGCCCCACCTTGGAAAAACTCTGGATGAAATTCGCGCACTCGCCCGCCAGGACCATGTCACAGGCCAATGCAAGGTTTGCGCCCGCGCCGGCGGCAACACCGTTCACCGCGCAGATGACCGGAAAGTTGAGCGACCGGATCAGCCGAACAAGCGGCGCGTAGAAGGTGCGCACAGTGTGCCCAAGATCGGGCGGCCCATCCATCTTCGAAGGGTCCCGGTCGCCAAGATCCTGCCCTGCACAAAAACCGCGCCCGGCGCCGGTCAGCAAGATGGCCCGCGCTCCGTCGTCGCGCGCTTTTTCCAGCGCGGAACGCAGGGCAAGGTGCATCTCCTCGTTGAAGGAATTCAGTTTGTCCGGGCGATTCAGGGTGATTTCGACCCAATTTCCGTGACTTATGGCAAGAATGGTATCGCTCATGGCGACCTCGTGTTTGAAATCCGGCAAGTTCCATATTGCATTAACCGAACGGTTGGTCAATAAATAACCGAGTTGCGAATCTGAACCGAACTGGGAGCCGGCATGACGCAATCCCCGCTGGTCAAAGTGGATCTTGAAGGCGACATCGCCTGGGTCATGGTGAACAATCCGCCGGTGAATGCGACGTCGTTGCAGGTGCGCCAGGGGCTGGCGGATGCGGTAGATGCCGTCAAGGATGCCCGGGTTGCCGTTCTGCTCTGCGCCGGTTCGACCTTCATTGCCGGTGGCGACATGTCGGAATTCGACAGTGCGCCTGTTGAACCTCACCTACCTGATGTCGTGCAGATGATCGAAGACAGCCCGGTTCCGTTTGTCGCCCAGTTGCATGGCAACGTGTTGGGCGGTGGCTTCGAGATTGCCATGGGCTGTGCTTGGCGGATCGCTGCGCCGGGCACACGGTTTGGGCTGCCCGAGGTCAATGTAGGGCTGATCCCCGGTGCCGGAGGCACACAACGACTGCCACGCCTTGCCGGGATGGACGTTGCAATCGATATGGCCTGTTCGGGAAAGCTGCTGACAGCCGAAGTCCTGCAAGAGCTTGGGGGTGTCGATCTGGTCGCTGAAAACATCGACCTGGCGGTCAGAGAGTTTGTCGCGGATCTTCCTGCGCGGCCTGTACCCGTCAGTCAGCGGAAAGTGCAAGACATTGCGCCCGATCTTTTTGAAGTGTCGCGAGAGGTGCTGAAAAAACGTGCCAAAGGTCAGCAATCCCCGCTGGAGAACCTGACGTCGCTGTCATGGGCGCTGGAACCATTTTTGAAAGGCCAACTGAAAGAGCGGGCGCGTCACCTGGAGCTGAGACAAACCCCGGAAAGCCGTGCATTGCGTCATGCTTTTTTTGCGGAGCGTACTGTGACCAAGCCATCGGCAATTCAGGGTGCCTCACCCCGCGCGATTAACAGAATCGTTGTCGTCGGCGGCGGGCTTATGGGGGCCGGGATCGCCACGGCCGCGCTGAACGGTGGTCTTGCTGTAACCCTGATCGAGCGTGATGCCGAGGCGGCGACAGCGGCAGAGGCGCGCGTTTCCGAGCTTTTGAATGGGGCAGTAAAGCGCGGCAGAATGACCGAAGCGCAGATGCAGGATCGGTTGTCAGCCTTCAGCGCCGTGGAAGATTATTCTGGCGCCGCAGACGCGGATCTGGCGATCGAGGCGGTATTCGAGGATCTGAGCGTCAAGCGCGCGGTTTTTGCAGACCTTTCCGCCCACATCAAGCCGGACGCCATTCTGGCCACCAACACGTCTTATCTTGATCCTGTCGACATATTCGAAGGGGTGCAAAATCCCCCCCGTTGTTTGGGACTGCATTTCTTCAGCCCGGCGCATGTCATGAAACTGCTTGAGATCGTGAAAACCCCTCACACCAGTGCCGAGGTGATCGCGACAGGTTTTGCTTTGGGCAAGACGTTGCGCAAGGTTCCGGTCCTGTCGGGAATATGTGACGGATTTATCGGAAACCGAATGCTGGCCGCGTACCGGCGCGAGGCGGATTACCTGCTGGCCGATGGTGCCATGCCGTATCAGATTGACGCCGCGATGCGCGCTTTTGGAATGCCGATGGGGCCATATGAATTGCAAGACCTGACCGGGTTGCAGATTGCCTGGGCCAACAGAAAACGTAATGCGGTCTCGCGTGATCCGCAGGAGCGGTACGTCACCATCGCCGATCAGCTTTGCGTGTTGGAGCGTTTTGGGCAGCGCAGCGGTAAAGGCTGGTATCGTTACGAAGACGGTAACCGCGCACCGATCCGCGACCCCGAGGTCGAGGCGCTGATCGAAACATATTCTGCCGAGCAGGGCATTACACGCCGGGAGTTTTCGGCTGAGGAAATCACTTCCCGCATTCTGGCCGTTCTCGCCAACGAAGGGGCGCTGATTGTCAGGGAAGGTATCGCCGAAACCACGGATGCCGTCGATATGGTTCAGATCCATGGCTATGGTTTCCCACGCTGGCGCGGCGGCCCGATGCAATACGCGACTGAGGTGGGATGGAAAAAAACGTTGGAAGCCATGCAGTTGGTGGCGTCCGAAAGCCCCGCGTCCTGGAAGTTGGCGGCGGTGCCCGAAAGCTCTAAACCCGTTGATGGTTACAAAAAGGACCATTAACGCATTCTTAACTCATGTTTCACTGGGAGGAGACAGATCCATGAAGTTCACTAAGTTGAGTACCCTTCTTGCCTCGGCCGCGCTGGCCGTTTCGGGTACTGTGGCGTTGGCGGCGGATTACACGCTGACCATTTCCAGCTGGGCCCCGCCGACCCATGGCATCAACGCAATGATGTGGCCGAAATTCACCGAAATGGTCGAAGAAGCCACGGATGGTAAAGTCACCGCCGAGCTGAAACTTGGCCTTGCACCGCCGCCCGCGCAAATGGACCTGATCATGGATGGCGCGGCAGATGCCTCGATCATTTTCCACGGCTACCAGCCGGGTCGCTTCGTCACTACAAAGATGATCGAACTGCCCGGGTACGAAGGATCGGCCGAGGCCGCATCGGTCGCCTATTGGCGCGCCTATGAGAAGTACCTGAAAGCGGCCGACGAGCATCGCGGGGTCAAGCTGATCGCGCTGCACACGCACGGTCCGGCGCAGCTGCATTCAAGCGCTCCGGTGACATCGCTGGATCAGGTCTCGGGGCTGAAGGTACGTATCCCCGGTGGTGTGGGTGGCGACGTTGGAACGGCGCTGGGCGCAACCGGCATTCAGGTTCCAGCCCCCAAGGTCTATGAAACGCTCGCGTCCAAAGCGGCGGATGGCGTTGTCATGCCGTTTGAATCCCGCAAGGGCTTCAAGCTGACCGAGGTTGCACAGAACGTTTACGAAGTGCCCGGCGGGCTCTATCGCGGCTCGTTTGCGTTCATCATGAACGAAGATACGTTTGCCGACCTGCCCGAAGATCTGCAGAAGGCGCTGGAAGAGAAGGTCTTCGGCGAGCCGTTGAGCCGTGAGATCGGCAAGATCTGGGACCAGATCGACGCCATCGGGCGCGAGGCGACCGAGGCGGCGGATGGCAACAGCATCAACGCCGCGTCCGCAGAAGATCTTGAACAGTTCAATCAGATTGCGGCCGACGTTCGAAGCAAGGTGATTGGCGAAGTCAATGAAACCGGTATCGACGCGCAGGCAACCTATGACCTGATCGTGCAAGAAATGGCGGCTCAGTAAGGCTGTCCGGCTGGTGGGGTTTCCCACCAGCCATTTTTTTACCGGCAAGAGACATAATCATGCGAAATCTCGTGATCTGGGCGCGGCGCGCCAGTTTTTTTCCGACGCTGCTGGCCTGTGTGGCCCTGTTCATCCTGATGGTGATGACATTCTGCGATGTCATCCTGCGCTCGGTTTTCAATGCTCCGATCGAGGCTGCGACCGAACTGACCCGGATTTTGATGGCCATCCTCGTGTTTTCGGTCCTGCCCATGATTTCCGCGGGAAAAGGCCAGATCGCGGTCGATCTGACAGACGGTCTGTTTTCCCGTCTTCGCCTTAGCCGGGCCCGTGACGCTGTGGTTTACCTGGCATCAGGCATCATGCTGATCTGGCCAATCAATAGGGTCTGGATACTGTCCGAACGCGCGCGCGACTACGGGGACGTCACAGAATACCTGTCGATCCCGGTCTTCTATGTCGGCTGGTTCATCACCTTCTTCACCGTTATTGCCGCCATCGCGATGGTGATTACCGGGCTGATGTACATCTTTGCACCCCACGCCCTGTCGGAGCAGACCCAATGACCGCAGCCCTGATCGGTTTCGCACTGGTACTGGTTCTGGTGCTGCTTCGTTTGCCCATTGTCTTTGCGATGGGTTTGGTTGGCACGTTTGGCTTCGCCTACGAACGCGGCGGCGCGATTTTTTCGGAACGGGGGCTCAAGGCCGCCATGTCGATGGTGGGCCGCCAGATCACGGACACCGCGCAGGACTATGGCCTGTCGGTTGTGCCGCTGTTCATCCTGATGGGACTGTTCGTCAACAAAGGTGGATTGGCGCGTGAGCTTTACGCGGTTTCTAACGCCTTCCTGGGGCATTTTCGGGGCGGTATCGCGATGGCGACCGTCGCCGCCTGCGGTGGTTTTTCGGCAATCTGCGGGTCGTCTCTGGCCACGGCTGCTACAATGTCCAAGGTTGCGATGCCCGAAATGCGGCGCTATCGCTATTCGGACGAGTTGTCGACCGCCTCGATTGCGGCAGGCGGGACGCTGGGCATTCTGATACCGCCTTCGGTCATTCTGGTGATCTATGGCCTGCTGACCGAAACCTCGATCGGGAAGCTGTTTGTCGCCGGGATATTGCCGGGGATGATGGGCATCCTGTTCTACCTGTTCGCGGTGCGCTGGACCGTCTGGCGCAAGCCTGATTCAGGCCCTGCCGGTGAACGCCACGGCTGGGGCGAGCGTCTGACGGCGCTGCGATCCGTCTGGGCCGTGCTTTTGTTGTTCTTCCTGGTTATCGGGGGCCTCTACGGCGCGTTTGATTTTCACCCGCTGAACCTGACCTTCAGCCCGACCGAAGCGGCGGGCATGGGTGCAATGGGCGCGTTCCTGATCGCCCTTTCGCGCGGCGGCCTGACGCTGAGTTCGACATTCGAGGTGCTGAAGGAGACATCTTATACAGCCGCGGCCTTGTTCTCGGTCCTGATCGGGGCGCAGATCTTTTCGAATTTCATCAACCTGGCGGGTCTGCCCGAAGCGCTGATTGCGCTGGTCACGGCGTATGAAGTGTCGCCTTTCGTGGTGATTCTGATGATCCTGGGCATCTACATTATCCTTGGCTGCGTTTTTGAGTCGCTTTCGATGCTGCTGCTGACGGTGCCGATCTTTTTCCCGCTGGTCACGTCGCTGGGCTATGACCCGATCTGGTTCGGCATTGTCGTGGTCGTTGTGACCGAGATCAGCCTGATAACCCCGCCCGTCGGTCTGAACGTGTTCATCCTGAAAGGCGTGGTGGGCGATGTGTCGACCGGTACGATCTTCCGGGGCGTGACACCATTCTGGGTTGCCGACATCTTCCGCCTGGCGTTGATCGTTCTGGTGCCGTGGCTGGTGCTGGTCCTGCCCGAGCAGATGGGCGCGATGGGGCACTGATGTTCGCGCTGACCGCACTTCCCGAGGGGTTCCATCAGGACCCGTATCCGACCTACGCCGCTTTGCGCGAGGATGCGCCGGTTTGTGTGCAGCCGGATGGCAGCGTGATCCTGTCCAGATACGAGGATCTGGATCTGGTGTATCGCGATACACGCCGTTTCATTTCGGACAAGAAGGCGGTTTTTGGCCCGAAATACGGGGTCGATAGCGCATTATACGAACACCACACCACCAGTCTGGTGTTCAACGATCCGCCGTTGCACACCCGTGTGCGCAAGGTGATGGTCGGCGCGCTGAACCCCCGCGCGCTGGCGCAGATGGAGCCGGGGCTGGTCGAACTGGTTGATCGCCTGCTGGACGAGATGCAGGCCAAGGGCCAAGTCGAACTGATCGAAGATTTTGCCGGTGCCATTCCCATCGAGATCATCGGAAATCTTCTGGGCATTCCCCGTGACGAGCGTGAGCCTTTGCGGGACTGGTCGCTCGCGATACTTGGGGCGCTTGAGCCCAAGCTGACGCCCGAGCAGGAGGAGCAGGGCAATCGCGCTGTCGCCGATTTCGTCGAAAACCTGCGCCGGATCATCGACGACCGCCGCGCCAGTCCGGGCGACCCGGAAACAGACGTCCTGACCCGACTGATGCAGGGTGATGTGGACGATCGGCTGACCGAAGTCGAGCTGTATCAGAATTGTATCTTCATTCTGAATGCCGGTCACGAAACCACCACAAACCTGATCGGTAACGCGCTTGATCTGTTGCACCGGCACCCGGATAAACGGGCCGAACTTCGGACCAGACCCGACCTGATCACGACTGCAGTGGACGAGTTCCTGCGGCTGGAAAGCCCGAACCAGTTCGGCAATCGCCTGACCACCGAGGCAGTTGAATTCCATGATCACATGATCCCGGCGGGTACGGATATTCACCTCTGTATTGGTGCTGCCAACCGTGATCCGCGCCAGTTTGACGACCCCGATGCCGTGAAACTGGATCGCCGTCCCAACAAACATCACGCCTTTGCCGGCGGGCCGCATACCTGCGTCGGGCTGACTCTGGCGCGAATGGAAGGGCGTGTTGCCGTTGGCCGTTTTCTCGAGCGCTTTCCCGGTTTTGAGTTGCAGGAGGGTGCGCAAAGAGGAAATCGCATCAGGTTTCGCGGCTTTGCCCGTCTGCCAGCTCGGGTGGCATAGATGCAGCATAGATAGGCATTTTTGCTGTTTTATGTTTGACCGACCGATCGGTTAATAATAGTTTGATCCGAACGACCCGGCCAAATTCGCCGACCGGATGCCAAGGATGAGGAGGCACATATGACCATCCAACAGATTTCCAGCTTTGCCGCCGGTGAATGGATTGGGCCGGGTGAAGGCGCCCGTTCCATCGCCAGTGCAGTCACCGGAGACGTAATCGCGACCGCGGGTAACAACGCGCTGGACGTGCAGGCAATGCTGGACCACGCGCGGGATGTAGGCGGGCCCGCCCTGCACAGAATGACGTTCCACGAGCGGGCAAAGATGCTGAAGGCGCTGGCCATGCATCTGGGGCAGCACAAACAGGCACTGTATGATCTGTCTTTCGATACAGGCGCGACTCAATCCGACCACCTGATCGACATCGATGGCGGCATCGGCACGACTTTTGTCTATGCGTCCAAGGGGCGTCGCGAGATGCCTGACGGGCATGTCTTCCTGGACGGCGAGGTTGAGCAATTGTCGCGCAACGGAACGTTCCTGGGCCAGCATGTCTGCACCCCGTTGCAGGGCGTCGCGGTGCATATCAACGCATTCAACTTCCCGGTCTGGGGCATGTTGGAAAAACTGGCGCCAACGTTGTTGGCCGGGGTTCCGGCGATTGTAAAACCTGCCACCAACTCCTGCTACGTGACAGAGTTGTGCGTGCGCATCATGCTGGATTCAGGCATCTTGCCCACGGGTGTCTTGCAGTTGGTGACGGGCGGATTGGGCGATATGCTCGACCGGCTGGGAATGCAGGACGTGGTCAGCTTTACCGGCTCGGCCGAAACGGCACTGAAACTGCGTGCCAATCCGGTGATCCTTGAGAACTCGGTACGGTTTGTGGCCGAACAGGACAGCCTGAATGCCTCGGTTCTGGGACCGGATGCGGAACCCGGAACGCCCGAGTTCGACCTGTTCATCAAGGAAGTTCAGCGCGAAATGACAACAAAGGCGGGGCAGAAATGTACGGCCATCCGCCGGATCATCGCACCGGAAACACATGTTCAGGCTGTGATCGATGCGCTTTCGGACAGATTGGCAAAGACGGTCATCGGCGATCCGAGGCTTGAAACCACCCGCATGGGCGCGCTCGTTTCACAAGGCCAGAGGCGCGATGTTCTGGAAAAAGCCGCGATCATCGGGCAGGAGGCCGAGCGGGTTTTCGGCGATCCTGAAGACTTCGCCATTGACGGTGCGGATGTCGAAAAGGGCGCCTTTGTTCCACCGATGCTGTTCCATTGCGCCAGCCCTGACACGGCCCGGCGGGTGCACGATACCGAGGCCTTCGGCCCGGTCAGCACCATCATGGGATATCGTGATCTGGACCATGCGGTTGAATTGGCGAACAAGGGGCAGGGTTCACTGGTGGCGTCCGTGGTCACCCGCGACCCATCCGTCGCGCGTGAGATTGTCATGGGGGCCGGGGCCTATCACGGGCGTTTGTATTTCAACAACCGGGATTCGATGAAGGAAGCGACGGGCCACGGGTCTCCGTTGCCGCACATGGTCCACGGCGGCCCCGGTCGCGCCGGAGGCGGCGAAGAGATGGGTGGTGTGCGAGGGGTGCAGCATTACATGCAGCGCACGGCAATTCAGGGCTCGCCCGATATCCTGACCGCGATCGGCGACAGGTGGGTTTCCGGTGCGACCGAGATCAAAGGCCCGGCGCATCCTTTTACCCGTCGGTATCACGATCTGGCGATTGGCGAGACCATTCATACGGCACCGCGCACCATCACCATGGACGATATCGAGCATTTCGCGCATTTCACGGGCGACACTTTCTACGCCCATATGGATCAGGCCGCGGCCGAGCGGAACCCGTTCTTCCCTGGTCGTGTGGCGCATGGTTATTTGTTGCTTTCGTTTGCGGCGGGTCTGTTTGTGGAACCCAACGAAGGTCCGGTTCTGGCCAATACCGGGCTGGACAATCTGCGTTTCATGAAGCCGGTGGAAGCAGGCGATGCGATCAAGGTGCGGCTGACTGTCATGAAGAAGACCGGGCGCATTGATGAATACGGAGAAGTGCGCTGGCACGTGTCGCTGACCAACCAGGATGGTGATCTGGTGGCGGAATATGAATTGCTGACAATGGTAGCCTACTGAAGCGGGCCGGATGGCAATTTCCTTTGGCCGGGCTATACTTAGGCTATGAAAGATCCGCATTCTGACTGGTTCGAAACCTGTATTGCCCAGCTGACGGCGTCCGGCACGCAGCGGGTCTGGTCGGTGCTGGTATCGATTTTCGGCGATCTGGCCCAGAAGGAGACCGATCAGATCAGCGGTGCCCTTATTACCCGGCTGACCGGACTTGCCGGGATAAAGTCTGAAGCGACCCGTGTTGCTTTGCACCGACTGCGCAAGGAGGGCTGGATCGAAAGCACCCGGAGCGGGCGCAACAGCACGCACAGCCTGACGGCGTTCGGGCGCGCTCAAAGCGCTGCAGCGGTGCCGCGCATCTACGCCCGCGAAACCGTGCGCCCGGAAACCTGGCATGTCCTTATCGCGGACAGTTCGGACGGGTCCCGGCAGGAACTGGCCGATCTGCTGCTGACCGGTGACTACATTCCACTGAGCAGCACGGCAGCGATGGCTCCCGGTGAGGCTCCGGAAGGTATCGAAGACCTGTTTATTGTTCAAAGCGGCGCCCTCTCGGTTCCCCGCTGGCTGCGCGAACGTTGCGGACCAGATGCGCTGAACGAAGGATATAAACAGCTTCTGACCCGATTGCGGGCGGTTCAGGAGAGCATTCCGGCCTCGGGTGTCGGCGATCCGTTCCAGGCGGCGGTGCTGCGGGTCCTGATCGTTCACAGCTGGCGCCGCATCGTTTTGCGGCACCCGGATTTGCCGTCAGAGTTTCTGCCCGAGGCGTGGAAGGGTCCGGCCTGCCGAAAGGCTGTTTTCCAGATCCTCGACAGGTTGCCGCGCCCTTCGATCAAAGCGCTTGAATCGGCTTTGACCGGATAGTGGTCCCGGTATTTCCCGGTGGCGAAGGTCGTTGTGTCGAACAATAAGTTACATTGATTCGGGAATGGCAAAAAATTCGTAACATATTACTTGCTTCGAATCATCGCGGCCCGTATTAACCGACCATACGGTTGGTATTTCCGGCCGTTGCGACAGGAGGCCTTTGATGGACGCATTCATTTGTGACGCGACACGTACCCCGATTGGCCGGTACGGTGGCGCGTTGTCTTCGGTCAGAACAGATGACCTTGCGGCGGTGCCGATCGCTGCACTGATGGCCCGGAATCCGCAGGTGGACTGGGCCAGTGTGGATGACGTGATCTTTGGCGATGCCAATCAGGCCGGTGAAAGCAACAGGAACGTGGCGCGTATGGCGGCGCTGCTGGCGGGTTTGCCGGTTGAGGTTCCGGGAACCACGGTGAACCGGCTTTGCGCCAGCGGCATGGATGCGGTGGGCATGGCCGCGCGTGGAATCCGGGCGGGCGACTTCGATCTGGCAATTGCGGGCGGCGTGGAAAGCATGAGCCGCGCGCCCTTCGTCATGCCCAAGGCCACCAGCGCCTTTAGCCGCGCCAATGCGGTTTATGACACAACGATTGGCTGGCGGTTCGTAAACCCGAAGATGAAAGACATGTACGGCGTGGACAGCATGCCGCAAACGGCTGATAACGTGGCCGAAGACTATGGCGTAAGCCGTCAGGATCAGGACGACTTCGCGGCCCGCAGCCAGGCTCGCTGGCAAGCAGCGCATGAGGCGGGGATTTTCCGGGATGAGATCACCCCGGTCTCGGTCCCGCAGCGCAAGGGCGATCCGGTTGTCGTGGATACGGACGAACATCCCCGTCCCGGAACCGATGCTGCGAAGCTGGCCGGATTGAAAGGCGTGAATGGCCCCGACAAAACCGTGACTGCGGGTAATGCCTCGGGTGTGAACGATGGCGCAGCGGCGCTGCTTCTGGCCAGCGAGGTGGCAGCGCACAAGAACAGCCTGACACCGATGGCGCGCGTGGTTGGGATGTCCGCTACGGGTGTCGAGCCGCGCGTCATGGGCATCGGCCCGGTATCGGCAAGCCGCAAGGTGCTGGCCCGCGCCGGTCTGAGTATCGATCAGATGGATGTGATAGAATTGAACGAGGCGTTTGCGGCTCAGGGCCTTGCCACGCTGCGCGAGCTTGGTGTTACCGATGATGCACCGCACGTGAATGCCAATGGCGGTGCCATTGCAATGGGTCATCCGCTGGGCATGTCGGGGGCCCGCATCGTGCTGACCGCGGCTTATCAACTGCAACGCTCGGGCGGGCGCTATGCGCTTTGCACCATGTGCGTCGGCGTGGGTCAGGGCGTCGCCCTGATCCTTGAACGCGTCTAAGGGAGGAGACCCCAGATGTATGCTCAACTTGTGAAAACGGCCGGAACCGGCGTCAAAACCAAAGACGAGATGACGGATCAGGAGCGTGAGTTCCAGGACAAGATCGACCGCGATATCAAGATCGAACCAAGGGATTGGATGCCGGATGATTACCGCGCGACCCTGATTCGCCAGATCGGCCAGCATGCGCATTCAGAAATCGTCGGCCAGCTTCCCGAAGGCAACTGGATCACCCGTGCGCCCACATTGGAACGCAAAGCGATCCTGCTGGCCAAAGTGCAGGATGAGGCCGGGCATGGTCTGTATCTATACTGTGCTGCGGAAACGCTTGGGGTCAGCCGCGACGAGATCACCGAGATGTTGCTGGACGGGCGCATGAAGTATTCGTCGATCTTCAACTATCCGACCCTGAACTGGGCGGATATCGGTGCCGTCGGCTGGCTGGTGGATGGTGCGGCGATCATGAATCAGGTGCCGTTGCAGCGCACATCGTACGGGCCGTACTCGCGCGCGATGATTCGCATTTGCAAAGAAGAGAGCTTTCATCAACGGCAGGGTTATGACGCCATCCGCAAGATGGCTGAAGGTACGCCCGAGCAGAAGAAAATGGCGCAGGACGCGCTGAACCGGCTGTGGTTCCCGTCTTTGATGATGTTCGGCCCCTCTGACAAGGACTCAGTGCACTCGGCGCAGTCGATGGCGTGGAAAATCAAAATCAACACCAATGACGAGCTGCGCCAGAAGTTCGTGGACCAGACGGTTCCGCAGATCGAATTCCTTGGCCTCGATTTGCCAGATCCCGGCATCAAATGGAACGAGGATCGCGGCCACTACGACTACACCGACCCGGACTGGTCCGAGTTCTTCAACGTCATCAAGGGCAATGGTCCGTGCAACGTGGACAGGCTGGCTGCGCGCAACAAGGCGTGGGACGACGGCGCGTGGGTGCGCGACGGCTTGCTGGAACATGCCCGCAAGAAAGCCGCCCGCAAGCACGCGGCAGAGTAATCAGGAGGTTCCGCTATGAAAAATGAATGGCCCCTTTGGGAAATCTTCATCCGCGGCCAGCATGGGCTGAGCCACCGGCATGTTGGTTCGCTACATGCACCAGATGCCGAAATGGCGATCAAGAACGCGCGCGATGTCTATACGCGCCGCAACGAAGGCGTGTCGATCTGGGTGGTTGAAGCCCGGCACATCGCGGCCACCGCACCCGGCGAGAAGGGCCCCCTGTTCGAGCCGTCCGAGAGCAAGGTCTACCGCCACCCGACGTTTTACGACATCCCGGACGAAGTGGGGCATATGTGATGGCAGAAGTCGACAAACAGGCCCTGCTGCAATTTCTGCTGCGGATGGGCGACAACACTTTGGTCCTCGGGCACAGGGTGTCCGAATGGTGCGGTCACGCGCCCGTGCTGGAAGAGGACATCGCGCTTGCCAATACGGCGCTGGACCTGATCGGTCAGACGCAGCTCTGGCTGGGTTATGCGGCCGAAATTGAGGGCGAAGGCAAGTCGGCGGACGATCTGGCCTTTCTTCGCGACGTCTGGGATTTTCGCAACGTTCTGCTGGTCGAGATGCCCAATGGCGATTTCGGTCAGACCCTGATGCGTCAGTTTCTATTCGATGCGTGGCATTCCATCATGCTGGGCCGACTGATCAGATCGTCGGATCGGACTGTGGCCGAGATCGCTGAAAAGGCCAGCAAAGAAGTGGCGTATCACCTGGAAAGATCTGCCGACACAGTTGTCGGTCTGGGAGACGGAACCGAGGAAAGCCATAACCGGATGCAGGCCGCCCTGAACTACCTGTGGCCCTATGTCGGAGAAATGTTTGAAGGCGACGCGGTCGATGAGGCCATGGTTAAGGCCGGTATCTCGAGCGACCCCGGCCGGTTGCGTGAAGAATACGACACGCTGGTGGGCCGGGTCCTGTCCGAGGCGACGCTGACCATTCCCGAAAGCCGCTTTGCCCATAAGGGTGGCCGCACCGGCCAGATGCATACCGAACATCTGGGCCATCTGCTGTGCACGATGCAGTGGCTGCCGCGTGCCTATCCCGGTTGCCGGTGGTGACAGTGATGGCGCGGCCCTCCGTCGGTGAAATCTGGCAGTGGCTGGACCATGTGCCCGATCCGGAAATCCCCGTGATCTCTCTGGTGGATCTGGGGATCATCCGCGACGTCGCGTGGGAAGATGATCTTTTGGTTGTCACGGTCACACCAACCTATTCGGGTTGCCCGGCGACCAGCGTCATCAATCTGGATATCCAGACGGCGCTGCGCGAAAAGGGGATCGACAGGCTTGAACTGCGCCGTCAGCTTTCACCTGCATGGACCACCGACTGGCTGTCGGACAAGGGGCGCGTGCGTCTGGAAGAGTTCGGCATCGCACCGCCGCAACCGGCAGGCGGACCCGAACGCTGTCCGCGTTGTGGTGGCAACCATCTGGAAAAACTCAGCCAGTTCGGCTCGACCCCCTGCAAGGCGCAGTGGCGGTGTTGCGACTGCCTGGAACCGTTCGACTATTTCAAGTGCATCTGAGGGAGGAACCCATGGCGCGCTTTCATGATCTTGAAGTCACAGACATCCGCAAAACGATCCGCGATGCAGTGGTCGTGACGCTGAAGCCCGAGAATGGTGCGGCTGCCGAGTTCGACTTTACGCAAGGCCAGTACCTGACATTTCGCCGCGACTTTGACGGTGAGGAACTGCGCCGATCCTATTCGATCTGCGCGGGCAAGGATGACGGTGTCCTGCAGGTCGGCATCAAGCGGATCGATGGCGGTGCGTTTTCGACCTGGGCCAACGAAGATCTGAAGGTGGGGGACACCATTCAGGTGATGCCGCCGATGGGTGGGTTCTTCACCGAGCTGAATGCCGGAAACGAGAAGCAGTATCTGGGTTTCGCGGGCGGGTCCGGCATTACCCCGGTGCTGTCGATCCTGAAAACCACCCTGTCACGCGAACCCAATTCCAGCTTCACGCTTGTTTACGCCAACAAGAGCGTGAACTCGATCATGTTCCGCGAGGAGCTTGAGGACCTGAAGAACAGCTTTATGGGACGTTTCAACGTCATCCACGTGCTCGAGACGGATGCGCAGGAAATCGATCTGTTCACCGGAATGGTGACGGAAGAAAAATGCGCGCAACTGTTCAAAACCGGTTGGATCGACATCGAAAATGTCGATGTCGCATTCATTTGCGGCCCCGAGCCGATGATGCTGGGCATAGCCCGTGCATTGCGCGACCATGGGCTGGATGACGGTCAGATCAAATTCGAACTTTTCGCCAGCGCCCAACCCGGTCGGTTGAAGCGCAAGGCCAAGGCCAAGGATGCCGCAAGCAGCGCCAATACGGCAAAGGCTTCCATCACGCTGGACGGCGCAACCCAGACCATCGATATGCCCAAGGACACGACGCTGCTGGACGCGGCTTTGCAGAACGCAATGGATGCACCTTATGCCTGCAAGGCCGGGGTCTGTTCGACCTGCCGCTGCAAAGTGATTGAGGGCGAGGTGGAGATGGTGACCAACCATGCGCTGGAGGACTATGAGGTTGAGAAGGGCTATGTTCTGTCCTGTCAGTCCTTTCCACTGACCGACACTGTCGTCGTCGATTATGATCAATAAAGAAGGGGACCTGTCATGCCGGATGATATGAGCATTGAAAGCTACCTTGCGCAGGGTGGGGTGCTGACAAACCCTTCGAACGTGCCTTCGCGGTATCGCGCCGAACTGATGAAGCTGATGGCGACCTTTGTGGACAGCGAGCTGGCCGGTGCCGCCGGGTTTGCCGACGTCATTAACACCGGCCCGGGCATCAAGGAACGTATTGCCGCCGCCAAGATCGTGTTGGAGAAAACCGATAACGCCGATCGTGTCCTGACCATCATGGGTGAGTTCGGTGTCAATACGAAACGCTACGCGACGCACCACCCCTGGGCTGCGCGGCTGGACCGTTCAGCCGATATTGGCGCGACCCGCAACGAACATGATATGCGACTTGCCGTCTTCAATTATCCGCTTGAAGGGTGGACGGACGCAGTGGTCATGAACCTGATCATGGGGTGCGCTGTCGGCGTGCAACTGGCCGAATTCAGCAGTGTCTCGTATCAACCTCTGGCCGAAGCCTTTCGTGCAATCGCACCGGTTGAGGCGCGCCACGCCGAGCTGGCCGAGGAAGGTGTGGCCAGACTGGCAGAGGATGGTGATACGGCCGCGATTCAGGCGTCGGTCGACTACTGGTGGCCACGTGTCGCCGTTTGCTTCGGGGGGGATGACGCGGCGCGGCTGAAAGATCTTCAGGCGCTGGGGCTGCGCCGCACCGGGAATGCCGAACTGCGCGATCGCTGGATTGCCGCGGCCTCGGCCATTCTTGACAAATACGGGCTGGAAGTTCCGAGATAGCTAAGAACAAAGGCCGTCTGTTATTCAAAAAAACAGACGGCCTTTTTGCCACGTTATTTGTTCAGTTCTTTGGCATGCAGCCAGTCGGCGTGTTTCGGGGCCTTCTTGGTTTTTGACCATTCATCCAGCATCAGCCATTTGACCTCATCCATGCGTTTGAGCATCGCCTCTTCCTCGGGATCGGGGCAGGCCAGTTCGACCCGGTGCCCGTTGGGGTCGAAGAAGTAGATCGAGTGAAAGATGGAGTGGTCGGTGACGCCCAGAACCTCGACACCGTTGGCTTCCAGATGGTCTTTGAACTGCAGCAGCGTCTCGCGGTCTTTCACCTTGAAGGCGATGTGTTGTACCCAGATCGGCGTGTTGGGATCGCGCCCCATCTCGGGCTTGGTCGGCAGCTCAAAAAAGGCCAGAACGTTGCCGTCACCCGCATCCAGAAACAGATGCATGTAGGGATCAGGCTCGTGGGTCGATGGTACGTGATCCTCGGCAATGGCCAGGATGAAATCCATGTTCAGCATCTTGCCGTACCATTCGACGGTTTCCTTGGCGTCCTTGCAGCGATAGGCGACGTGGTGGATTTTCTCGATTTTCACGTGTTGTCCTCCTGTTGAAGCGACGCGGCGCGCAGGGCTTGTCGCAGCACGTCGTTGTCCCCGATATGGTTGGCCAGAACCAGCACCAGGCGCGCGTTCAGCGCGTCCCCCTGTGCCTTGTCCAGCCCTTCATGTGCATCCAGCAGATCGGCGTAGAACCCATCGGTATTGTCGAAATTTGGTGTGAGGATCAGATCGGCCATGGCGATTACTCCTTACTTGTGGCGCGGCGGACCGCATGCCGGAATGCGTTTTCTTCGTAGGTGTCGCGTCGCGCCGCCACATGCTGATCCGGTCGGATCAGATAGACCCCCTGCGGCGCATCACCCAGATAGCGGCGTTTCAGGGCCATTGTCCGGTCGTCCTTGATCGACAGGGCCAGGCGCGAAACCGTGATGCCGTCCACCTCGATCTCATCCGGGGCATCGGCATCAATGGTCATCAGGGTGAACTTCCCGGCCAGTTTCGGCAGCAGGAAGCCGTCCCCCAATGGCGCATCTGGGCAGGGCGAGCCCGGACGGGTCGAAGCCGGCCCGTTCAGCGCATCCGCCGAATTCAGGGGCGAGCCATCATAGGTGCAGGGAACGCTCAACCGACCGGAGTTCACCATCGGACGGGCGAATTCATAATGTTCGCTCAGATCCAGCACCGCGTCGCGCATGATGCGGGACATCTGGGATTTCGGTGTGATGAAATCCGTGGACCTGGTCGAGTTCAGGATATTCTCATCCGCCCCGTGGATACGTTCGATATCATAGCTGTCCAGAAGCGTTTCCGGGGCCAGACCGTCGATCACCAGCTTCAGTTTCCAGCACAGGTTGTCCGTGTCCTGCAGGCCCGAGTTGGCACCGCGCGCGCCAAACGGGCTGACCTGATGCGCGCTGTCGCCGGCAAAGATCACCCGGTCATGGCGGAACTGTTCCATCCTGCGGCACTGGAAGGTGTAGATGCTGACCCACTCCAACTCGAACTCGACATCCTCGCCCAGCATAGCCTTGAGACGCGGGATAACGTTTTCGGGGCGCTTCTCGCGCTCTTTGTCGATGTCCCAGCCCAGTTGCAGGTCGATGCGCCAGACGCCGTCCGGTTGTTTGTGCAGCAACGCGGATTGCCCCTTGTTGAAGGGCGGATCGAACCAGAACCAGCGCTCGGACGGGAAGTCGGCCTCCATGATCACGTCGGCAATCAGGAAGTTGTCCTCGAACACACGACCAACAAAGTCCTTGCCCAACATAGCCCGCATCGGCGATCCGGCCCCGTCACAGGCAATCACCCAATCTGCTTCGATGGTGTAGGACCCTTCTGGCGTTTCGACTTCAAGCCTTACGTGATCCGGATGCGTGCCAACCGCTTCGACCTTGTTCCGGCCCCGGATCTGGATCGGTGCGCCCTGCGCCTGCAACTCGCGAACCCGCTCGACCAGAAACTGCTCGAAGTAATATTGCTGAAGATTGATGAAAGCCGGGCGCTGATGCCCGTCCTCGGGCAGCAGATCGAAGTTGTAGACCTGCCGGTCATCGAAGAACACCTTGCCCTTGTTCCAGACGACGCCCTTGTCGACCATCGCCTGGCCGCATCCCAGCCGGTCGAGGATTTCCAGCGGACGCTTGGCGAAACAGATGGCCCGGCTGCCAAAGCTGACCTTGTCATTGTCATCCAGCACGACAACCTCGACCCCTTGCTGTGCAAGATCGATGGCAGCGGCCAACCCGACCGGGCCCGCGCCGACAACAATGACCTTGTGACGCACCGGTGTCGGCGCGGTCTGATCCGGGCTGGGCTCGTATGCATAAAGAGGGTCTTCGAAAATCTTGTTCACAGGCTCTCTCCCCAGGTGTTGCGCAACAGGGCGCAGAAATTCGAACCCTGGCGCGCAGGCGCCAGAGCGTCAGGTCAATAGTTTCACCGTCTGATTCGGGTCGCCACGATCTGAATCAAACCGGCCCCAATTCGTCAGCCTTGCAGGGCTTCCCACATTTCAAGATCGCGCTGGGCGGTCCAGATGCGGGGATGGGCGATACCGCGGGCTTCGTCATAGGCGCGGGCGACGTTGAAGGGCAGGCAGTGTTCATAGATCGCGTAATCGGAAAATTTCGGGTCGCATTCGGCGCGCACGGCATCCCATGCCTCTTTCAGCGATCCGCCGCGGGCAGCAATCCTGCGAACAGGCCGGTAGGTGCTGTCTACAAAGTCGCGGGTGTTTTCGATGGCCTTTTCCACCATCTCCTTTCCAACCAGCGCATCGCCGCGCCCCGGTGCGATGGCGTCCACGTCATAGGCCTTGATGTTGTCCAGGGTCTGACCCCAGTCGGCGAAATGCCCGTCGCCGCAATAGCAGGCCGAGTGATATTCGACGATATCGCCGGTGAACATCACGTTCTGATCCGGCACGTGAATGATGGCGTCGCCTGCCGTATGGGCGCGGCCGATCTGTTTGATGTCGACGCGGCGTTTGCCCAGAAACACGGTCATGCTGTCCGAGAAGGTCGTTGTCGGGAAGGTCAGGCCCGGAATGCTCTCATGTCCTTCGAACAGGCGCGGAAAGCGTTGAAATTCACTGTCCCAATCTTCCTGCCCGCGTTCCAGAACCATGTTGTAGGCTGCGTTCGACATGATCACCTGCCCGGCGTCAAAGGCGCTGGCACCCAGAACGCGCACGGCGTGATAATGCGTCAGCACCACGTGGCTGATCGGCTTGTCAGTAATGGATCGGACACATTCGATCACCTTGTTTGCCAGACGCGGTGTGGCCTGTGCCTCGACGATCATCACGCTGTCATCGCCGACGATGACGCCGGAATTCGGGTCCCCTTCGGCGGTAAAAGCGTACAGTCCGTCGCCGATTTCATCGAAGGTGATTTTCTTTTCGCTCAGATCGCCCTGCGAGGCGAATGCCTTGGCCATTTCCTGTTCCTTTGACGTTCTGTCATCCGCACAGCAATAACCGCAGCGCGGCGGGTAGGTCCCATAAGTTTCGATCCGGGCGGTCAGCCTGTGCTGCCTTCGCCCTGACATGCGAATACGCCAACGACGGGTTCTGCCGCCTTGATCTGACACAGACCGACACGTCCGCTGACGTCTATTTGCTTCTTCTTGCGCTGCGCGTCAATTCAAATATTGAGCCGATGGATCAAATATTGCTTTGACCTTCTGCTCTGTCAAGCTATTCATGCATGGGGTAAGGATCATCAGGTCTGGTTTGCGAGGTGACATGGCGGAAGGCCCATCAACAGTACATAAGGCGCTGTCCCTGCTGGAGTTTTTTGATGAAAGACGCCACCGTATCGGCCTGAGCGAGCTTTCGAAATTGTCCGGTTACAACAAAGCGACGACGATGCGGTTTTTAGCCGCGCTGGAATCCAAGGGCTTTGTCGAACAGGACGAGGAAACACGTTTGTTCAATCTGGGCCCCGCGTTTCTGCGGTTTTCCCAATTGCGCGAGGCCAGTTTTCCGCTTGTCGATGCGGTAAAGATCGTGTTGCGGGATCTGAATGCGATCACGGGCGAAACGGCGCATGCGTCGCGCATCGCGGGCCAAACGCTGGCCAATATTGCCACGATCGAAAGCAAAAGCATGAACCGGGTTATCATAGGATCAGGCGAGTCGCTGCCGTTGCACGCGACGGCCTCGGGGCTGGCCTATCTGGCTTTCGCGGCCCCTGCCTTTGTCGAGCCGTTTATTGAAGGGGGCGCCTTGCAGTCGCATACGACGCAAACCCAAACCGATGCGGCTGTAATCCGGCAGCAACTGGATCAGATCCGTCAGACAGGCCTTTCGATTTCAAGCGGCACGTTTGAGGAAGGTGTGATCGGGATAGCGGCCCCGTATTTTGGCCCCAGCAACAAGGTGTGCGGGGCCGTGGCCGTGGCTCTGCCCGCCGTTCGGGCGACCGAGGCGCATCAGAGCATCATCGAGGAAAATGTCAGGAAGGCCGCCAAGCGCCTGACATTGTTGCGCGGCGGCCGGTATCCCGAGGCGATAGACAACGGAGCGGTATCCGACAACGGGTAGGCGGGCGCGTGGTCCGAAGGCTTGGCGAGGGAGCAAAAAATGCACCTCCTTTGATGGGAGGTGCATTATCAAAAGACTACATCGAAAAAGAGATGGCGTTCAGCCGTTCGCGGCGATCAGTTCGGACTGTGCGACGATAACTTCGGCCTGTTTGATTGAGGCGATGTCGACCAGGCGGCCATTGTAGACCGTTGCACCTTCACCATTGGCTTTGGCCTGTTCCATCGCCGCCAGAATCTCACGCGCTTCGGACACAGCTTCGTCTGACGGGGTGAACACCTGGTTGGCCAGAGCGATCTGCTTGGGGTGGATTGCCCATTTGCCGACCATGCCCAATGTGGCCGAACGTTTCGCCTGCGCGATATAGCCTTCGTCATCCGAGAAATCGCCGAACGGCCCGTCCACCGGCAGAATCCCATGGGTCCGGCAGGCGGCGACGATGGCGGCTTGTGCCCAGTGCCACGGGTCGGACCAGTGCTTTTCGCCCTCGCGCAGCATGTAGTAGTTTTCCTGCGTTCCGCCGATGCCGGTTGTCTGCATGCCCATTGAGGCTGCAAAATCAGCAGCACCAAGACTCATCGCCTGCAAACGAGGAGAGGACGCGGCAATGGCCTCGACATGCGCGATACCGGCAGCGGATTCGATGATGACTTCGAAACTGATCGGCTTGGTGCGCCCTTTGGCCCGTTCGATGGCGGTGACAAGGGCATCCACGGCATAGACGTCCTCGGCGCAGCCCACTTTGGGGATCATGATCTGATCCAGGCGGTCCCCGGCCTGTTCCAGCACGTCCACGACATCACGATACCAATAGGGTGTATCCAGCCCGTTGATCCGCACGGACATGTATTTGGAACCCCATTCGACGATGTTCAGCGCCTCGATCACGTTGGCACGGGCTGCATCCTTGTCGGACGGGGCAACCGAGTCCTCAAGATCCAGATTGATGACATCCGCAGACGAAGCGGCCATTTTCGGGAACAGCTTGGTGTTCGATCCCGGCCCGAACAATTGGCAGCGGTTCGGGCGTGCAGGGGCGGCGGGTTGGATGCGAAAGCTCATCGGGACCTCGTGCGAGAAAGGAAATTGCGGTATTCTTGCTCAATGAGGTATTAAATTGCGCGGTCAGGCGCAAGCACCTTTGTGCAGCTGCGGCAATGCTGTTGCAGCATTCGCCGAAAATCGGTGCGTTGACGGTGACTAAAGTTTAATCAGTTTGAAAACTTGCAAGATTGTCCCGAAATTCTGCGGGTTAATGCAAGATAATCCTATTGCGTGGGGTGCGTCCGGGCGAAAATGCGAAACGCTCGTTTGCTGCGTTCTTTAGCCTGCGCCGGAATCAAAGGAGTGCATGGCGATGATCGAAACACCGTATCTGCTGTTTTTGGGCGATGCGCCCGACCAATTGGCGGCCAAAGTGGCTGTTGGCATCAAGGACTGGCGACCGGAGAATGCCGTGGGCCAGTATCGGATGGAAGGCTGCAAGGCCGATCTGGGTCTGACCGACATGTCGCTGGTCGAAGCGCGTGAGGCTGGTGCCAAGACACTTGTGATCGGGGTCGCAAACCGTGGCGGTGTGATCAGCCAGGAATGGAAAAAAGTTCTGGTCATGGCGTTGGAGGAAGGGTTTGACCTGGCTTCGGGTCTGCACAACCTGTTGCGGGATGAGCCCGATCTGGTTGCCGTGGCAGAAGCCACCGGGCGCACGCTGCATGATGTCCGGGTGCCCGAGGTGGACTACCCGATTGCCAACGGCATCAAGCGCAAGGGCAAGCGCTGCTTGGCCGTGGGGACGGATTGTTCGGTGGGCAAAATGTACACGGCGATGGCGATGGATGCTGAAATGCGCAAGCGCGGCATGAAATCCACCTTCCGCGCAACCGGTCAGACAGGGATCCTCATCACTGGTGACGGTGTGCCGCTGGACGCCGTCATTGCGGATTTCATGGCGGGCTCTGTCGAATGGCTGACACCTGACAATGACGAGGATCACTGGGACCTGATCGAAGGGCAGGGATCCTTGTTCCACGTGTCCTATTCGGGTGTGACCATGGCCTTGATCCACGGCGGCCAGCCTGACGCGCTGATCCTGAGCCATGAACCGACGCGCGAGCATATGCGCGGCTTGCCGACTTACCAGCTGCCGAGTCTGGAAGACCTGCGCGACACGGCGCTGGCACTTGCGAAAGTGGCGAACCCAGACTGTCAGGTTGTAGGCGTATCGGTCAACACTCAGCACATGTCCGAGGAAGATGCGACCGCTTATCTGGCCAGAATCGAAGCCGACATGGGCCTGCCGGCAACGGACCCGTTCCGATTTGGGTCGGGCAAGCTGGTGGACGCGCTGGCTGCGTTGTGATCTGAACGTTTCGCCGGCGGCAGCCGCTGTTCTGCCTCCGGCGGGAGTATTTGGAAAAAGATGAAGGAGCGTGTTCGTGCAGATTGAAGTTTCTCGCGATGTGTTTCGGCTGGCGCAGGTCTTCACCATCTCGCGCGGGTCGCGAACCGAGGCGAGGGTGCTGACGGTTCGGATTTCAGACGGGACGCATCAGGGGTGGGGCGAATGCGTGCCATATGCCCGGTATGGCGAAACGCTGGATTCGGTTGAGGCCGAGATCGCGGGTTTGCCTGCGAATATTTCCCGGGAGGCGCTGACTGGTTTGCTGCCCGCTGGTGCCGCGCGGAATGCGGTTGATTGCGCGCTTTGGGATCTGGAGGCAAAACGCGCGGGCAAGCGTGTGTGGGAAATGGCCGGTTTGCCGATTCCGGGACCTGAAATCACGGCATACACGCTGTCGCTGGACACGCCTGAGGCGATGCGAAAGCAGGCGGCCGAAAACGCGAACCGGCCGCTGTTGAAGATCAAGCTGGGAACTCCGGACGACATGCCGCGGCTTGAAGCCGTTCGCGCTGGCGCGCCTGACGCAAAAATCATCGTGGACGCCAACGAAGGGTGGTCTGCAGAGGTATATGCTGATCTTGCCCCGCATCTGGTGCGTCTGGGTGTGGCGCTGGTCGAACAGCCGTTGCCTGCAAGTGATGATGAGGCGCTGATCGGGATGGACCGCCCGGTGCCTGTGTGCGCGGATGAATCCTGTCATGACCGGGCCAGTCTGTCTGCGCTGAAGGGCAAATATGACGTGGTCAACATCAAGCTCGACAAAACCGGAGGTCTGACAGAGGCGCTGGCGTTGCGCGAACACGCACTGGCCGAAGGTTATCGCGTTATGGTTGGCTGCATGGTCGGCAGTTCGCTGGCGATGGCGCCTGCGACATTGCTGGCGCAGGGTGCGATGGTAACAGACCTTGACGGTCCGCTTCTGTTGGCTGAAGACCGCGACAACCCGCTGATTTTTGATGACGCGGGAGTGCACCCGCCCGTGGCGGCACTTTGGGGCTGAGGAGACATACATGACCCGTACCGTTTACGTGAATGGCGAGTACCTGCCGGAGACCGAGGCCAAGGTATCCATTTTTGACCGAGGCTTTCTGTTTGCAGACGCCGTTTACGAAGTCACCAGCGTTCTGGACGGCAAGCTGATTGATTTCGAAGGTCATGCCGTGCGCCTCAAACGTTCGTTGGACGAGTTGGAGATGGCCGAGCCCTGCACCAAGGAAGAACTGCTTGATATCCACCGAAAGCTGGTGGAGCTGAATGGCATTGATGAGGGTCTGATTTACCTTCAGGTGAGCCGCGGATCGGACGGCGACCGGGACTTTGTGTTCCCCTCTGCGGATACCAAACCCAGCATTGTTCTGTTCACTCAGAACAAGCCGGGTCTGGCCGACAGCCCGGCCGCCAAAAAGGGTGCCAAGATCATTTCGATCGAGGATATCCGCTGGGGCCGTCGCGACATCAAGACCGTGCAGTTGCTGTATCCGTCGATGGGCAAGATGATGGCCAAGAAAGCGGGCTGTGACGATGCGTGGCTGGTCGAGGACGGCTATGTGACCGAAGGCACCAGCAACAACGCCTATTTCGTCAGGAACGGCAAGATCGTCACCCGTCCGCTGTCCAACGACATTCTGCACGGCATTACCCGCAAGGCCGTGCTGCGCATGGCGGCAGAAGCGCAGATGGAAATCGAAGAGCGGCTGTTCACCATCGACGAAGCCAAAGAGGCGGATGAAGCCTTCACGACTTCGGCCAGTGCATTTGTCATGCCCGTCGTCGAGATTGACGGTGTGGCGCTTGGCGACGGAACGCCGGGTCCGATTGCCAAGCGTTTGCGCGAGATCTATCTGGACGAAAGCCGCAAGACCGCGATCTAAAGAAAAAGCCCGCTGCATTGGCGGGCCTTTTTTTCAGGCGTCAGCCTTTCTTGGTGACATTCTCTTCGAAGGCGACCTTGAAGGCGGCTTGCTTCTCGGGGCTGGCTTCGGTCTGGAAGTTGGCTTTCCACTCATCCATGGTCATGCCGTAAAAAACTTCGCGGGCTTCTTTCTTGCCCATCTCGATGCCCTTTTCATTGGCCGCTTCTTGATACCAACGCGACAGGCAGTTGCGGCAGAATCCGGCAAGGTTCATCATGTCGATGTTCTGCACATCGGTGCGGTCTTCCATCAGGTGCTTCTGCAACCGGCGGAAGGCCGCGGCCTGAAGTTCGATTTCGGTTTGCTTGTCCATGAGATGGCTCCGAGTGATTGCCTTGTGTTCCGAGCCTGACCTAACAATCCGACGGCTTTGTTACAACAAACAGGAAGGGCCCAACGGACCCCTCCCAGCCTTTGAAATCGAATTCATGCCAGTTTCAGTGCCAGCCAGGGCATCAGGCAGAATACGATTGTCAGGATCTTGTAGTTGGCGAGATACCTGAAATATGCCCTTTTCACGTCGGCGCGTTCCATCTGGAACATCCGGCCGTGAATCCCCGCGATCCAGTCCTGAAGGACTATGATCATCAATGTGGTAAAGCCCAAAAGGGCGATGTTCAGGACCGTCATCCAGCCGAAGACGGTCGTCAGGGTTTCCTGAGTCATGGTCGTCTCCTTTCCCGAAATATATGGGGTTCGCGGGGTATGCTCACAATAACGTGAGGTCGGGAAACGGCCCGAGGTGACCCGACGTCACAGGTCGCTGTCTTCCAAGGCGCTTTGCAAGATCGGGGCCAGACGTTCGGCCCATTCACGCTGTCCGGCATGGTCTGCGATCAGGTCATTGCGCAGTTCGATCAGCGCGTTCGGGCGACCGAAGTTGGTGCAGTGCTTATCGATCGCATCGCCGGGAAGAACCCCGGTATAGGGTTCGTTAACGCCAACACACAAATCGCCCCCTGCCTCAAGCCGGTTGATCAGCGGACGTGAGAAACGTTCATCCGGCGTGTGCAGGATTCCGATATGCCAGGGGCGCGGTTCGCGGCCCCGCAACTGACGCGTAAACGAATGCATCGACACGATCACCGCGTGCGGCAGGGCCGCCAACTGCGCCAGCGCCTCGTGATAGGGGCGGTAGCACATGTTCAGGCGGCGTTCCTTTTCGACCGCGTCCGCGTGGCGGTTGCCGGGGATGATCGAACCGTCATAGAGCTTCATCAGTAGCGTCGGGTCGTCCTCGCCACGGTTCGGGTCGATCACCAGACGCGAGAAATTGGCGGCGATCACCGGAGCGTTGAGAATTTCGCCCAGATGTTTCGACACCTCGTAGGCACCTACGTCATAGGCGATGTGACGCTCCATATCCTCGCGCGGCAGGCCGAGGTCTCCGCCGTTGATTTCGGGCGGTACAGTGTTGGCTGCATGGTCGCAGGTGATCAGCCAGCGGGACGGGCGATCCTCGCCGTGAATGAAAAACGGAGTGTACGTCATGAGCCTGTCATCAAGTTTGTCGCAGGTGTAGGGCAGTTGCTTCGGAAAGGGAATTGCGCAATAAGCACATCCAAGCACTGTTTGCGGTAACATTGAGTCATCGAGGAGAGCAAGACCGATGCGACGCCTGAGAAATGTGAAAATCGTGGCGACGCTGGGGCCGGCGTCCAACGACTATGACACCATTCGCGCCCTGCACGAAGCCGGAGCGGATGTCTTCCGCCTGAACATGAGCCACGGCAGCCATGACGAAATCCGCGAACGGCACCGGATCATCCGGCAGGTGGAAAAGGATCTGGAAAGCCCGATCGCGATTCTGGCCGATCTTCAGGGCCCGAAGCTGCGGGTCGGTGTTTTCGGCAATGGCGAAGAGGAATTGCAGGAAGGGGCCGCGTTCCGGTTGGACCTGGATCCGGCGCCTGGTGACGCTGAGCGTGTCTGCCTGCCGCATCCCGAGATTTTCGCCGCACTGGAACCCGGTGCGCGCCTGTTGGTCAACGATGGCAAAATTCGCCTGATCGTTGCCGATTGCGGTCAGGATTTCGCCAATTGCACGGTCGAGGTCGGCGGTACGATCTCGAACCGCAAGGGGGTGAACGTGCCGGACGTGGTGCTTCCACTGGCGGCCCTTTCGGCCAAGGACCGTGACGATCTGGAATTTGTCTGCCAACTGGGCGTGGACTGGCTGGCGCTCAGCTTCGTGCAGCGGGCACGGGACGTTTATGAGGCGCGCACGCTGGCCGATGGCCGTGCCGCGATCCTGTCCAAGATCGAAAAGCCCGCCGCTGTCGAGGCATTCGAGGACATTCTTGATGCGTCTGATGGGATCATGGTCGCACGCGGCGATCTGGGCGTTGAATTGCCGGTGTCGGCTGTGCCCCCGATCCAGAAACGACTGGTACGCAGATGCCGGGCCGCGGCCAAGCCGGTGATTGTGGCCACGCAGATGCTGGAAAGCATGATCGAAAGCCCGATGCCGACGCGCGCCGAAGTTTCGGACGTGGCCACGGCGATCTATGAGGGTACCGATGCCATCATGCTCAGCGCGGAATCCGCTGCCGGGGATTACCCCGTCGAGGCGGTTCAGACCATGAACAAGGTTGCCATCGAGGTCGAGGCCGACCCGACTTACACGCAGATCATCGCGGCCTCGCGTTCGGCCAAGGGGACGACGATCGCCGATGGTATCGTTGCCGCCGCCCGCGAGATTGCTGAAAAGACGGATATCAAGGCCATCTGCTGCTTTACCCAAAGCGGCACAACAGCCTTGCTGACCGCCCGTGAGCGCCCCGGTGTTCCGATCATCGCCATGACGCCGGCCCGAGGCACGGCACGGCGCCTGTGCCTGAGCTGGGGCTGCCATTGTGTCATGACGCCCGAGCTTGAGCGGTTCAAAGGTGCGGTGGTCAACGCGGCCCGTGCTGCCCGCGCCGGTGGGTTTGCGTCCGAGTCCGATCAGATCGTGGTTACCGCAGGGGTGCCGTTCAACGTGCCGGGCACCACCAATATCCTGCGCATTGCCCCTTGTGACGAACGGCTGATCTACAACACTGACCCCGGTTGAAGACATAACGATGCCCCGGCATGTCGCCGGGGTGCCTGAGCCGGGCCGGAAAAGCGAAGATTCTGGTCGAAACCCCCTTGCCAGTATGGCGGAACTTGCGTAAACGGCGCTTCTGATCGCGTGACCGGCCGAGATGGCATGCCGAGTCGCGTTTGAAACCGAACCCGGAAAAGGAGACGGAAATGCCTAAGATGAAGACAAAAGCGAGCGCCAAGAAGCGCTTCAAGGTGACTGCGACCGGTAAGGTCCTTGCTGGCCAGGCCGGCAAACGGCACGGCATGATCAAGCGGACCAAGAAATTCATCCGCGACGCCCGTGGCAACACCACCCTGTCCGCCCCCGACGCCAAGATCGTCAAGGGCTACATGCCCTACGACCGCTAAGAGGAGATTAAGAGATGTCCCGCGTTAAAGGTGGAACCGTAACTCACGCCCGTCACAAGAAGGTTATCAAGGCCGCCAAAGGTTACTATGGCCGCCGCAAGAGCACCTTCAAGGTTGCCCGTCAGGCCGTCGACAAGGCCAACCAGTACGCAACCCGCGACCGTAAGAACCGCAAGCGCAACTTCCGCGCGCTGTGGATCCAGCGTATCAACGCTGCTGTCCGTTCGCATGACGAAGCACTGACATATTCCCGCTTCATCAACGGCCTGAACCTGGCCGGTATCGAAGTGGACCGCAAAGTTCTGGCCGACCTGGCCGTGCACGAACCGGAAGCGTTCGGCGCGATCGTAGCCAAAGCTCAGGCTGCTCTGACTGCCTGATCCTCTGAAAAGAGACAGTGAATAAAGGGCCGTCCCATTGGGGCGGCTTTTTTTCTCGTTGCAGTGCATTTTCGGCATCTCCAGAAAGTAACTCCTTCTGACAGGGAAATTCTTGTCTTATGCTGGGCTGAAGCTGGGGCTCTGGAGGGAGCGATGCTGGAAATTCAGGCTGTCAGAACCCAAACACAAGCAGATGCCGTTTATTCGTTGGCATACGAGTTCACGGACTGGCTGCGCGAACGCTATCCGGAAATGGCGGCAGATATTGATGTTTACCTCAAACACCAGAAGTTTGATGAGCAGATCCGAGATGTGCTGATCCATTTCAGCCCGCCAAAAGGGGAATGCCTGCTTGCCGTCAATAATGGGCAAGCGATCGGAATTCTGATGTTGAAGGATCTCGGAGAGGGGACTTGCGAAATGAACAGGATGTTCGTTCGCGAAACCGCGCGGGGGCTGGGGGTAGGCCGGGCTCTGGTCCAGGAACTCAAACGGCGGGCACGGGAAATGGGCTTCAGAACCATGACGCTGAGCGCCCTGCCGCGCCACCACGAAGCTCTGGCCCTTTATCGGGCGAGCGGGTTCCAGTTAGATGATCGCGCAAGGGATGCTGGAAACTCGGCAAACGCTGTTCTCATGAAAATCAATCTGGATGCGCTTTCCGAATAATGGCTGGCCCTGCGGTTTTTGCTGACAAGAAACCAGATAGTGGTCAAAAAAAACCGGCGCTAAAAGCGCCGGCTCAATTTGCGTATCACCTCAGGTCTGTTTACCCGAACACACGCCCCAGCGCGCCGTCAACGGCGTCGGTGATCTGGTCAATGTCATCTGCCGTTGCGATCAGCGCGGGTGAGAAGCACAACGTGTTGTTGCGGCTGGGGATCGAGCGGTTGGTGGCCCCGATGATGACGCCCTGTGCCATACAGTCGGCCACGACCGCCTGAACTCTTTTCTCGTCCATCGGGTCCTTGGTGGCGCGGTCGGTTACCAGTTCGGCACCCAGGAACAGGCCCTTGCCGCGCACGTCGCCGATAACCTTGTGCTTTTCCATCAGCGCCTGCAGGTTGCCCATCATGCGGTTGCCCATATCGGTGCAGTTGCCCAGCAGGTTCTCGTCTTCGATGATGCGCATGTTCTCGATCGCGGCCGCCGGACCTGCGGTGCAGCCGCCAAAGGTCGAGATGTCGCGGAAGTAGTTCAGCGGATCGGATGCGTCGTCCTTGAACAGGTCAAAGACTTCCTCGGTGGTGACCATCACGGCAATCGCCGCATAGCCCGAGGCAACGCCTTTGGCCATGGTCACGAAGTCCGGCTTGATTCCGTATTGCTGATAGCCGAACCATGTGCCGGTCCGGCCGACGCCGCAGACGACCTCGTCGATATGCAGCAGCACGTCGTACTTCTTGCAGATCTCCTGCACCCTCTGCCAGTATCCCTCGGGGGCTTCGATCACGCCACCACCGGCGGTCACGGGCTCAAGGCACAGCGCGCCAACGGTGTCGGGACCTTCGCGCAGGATCACTTCTTCGATCTGGTTTGCGGCCCATTCACCGAAGTTTTCCTCGGGCGCGCCGTCCAGCTCGTGCTTGCGGTATTCCATGCAGTGCGGAACGCGTACGAAATCAGGCGCAAACGGACCATACTGCGCGGTGCGCTCGTCCTGACCGCCTGCCGACATGGTCGCCAGCGTCGAGCCGTGATAGTCGCGGTCGCGATACAGGATCTTGGTCTTCTTGCCGCCATAGCGCTTATGCGCGATCTGCCGGACCATCTTGAACGCTTTCTCGTTCGCTTCCGAGCCCGAGTTGGTGTAGTAGACGCGGCTCATCCCCGGCATCTTTTCGATCAGGTTTTCAGCAAAGATCGAACCGGGAATCGAACCTGCGGTATTGGCGAAATAGCACAGCTTCATCAGCTGGTCGTACACCGCCTTGCAGATCGATTCGCGGCCATAGCCTACGTTGACCGTCCAGACCCCGCCGGATACGGCATCCAGATGCTCTTTGCCTTTCTGGTCCCAGACGCGCATGCCCTTGCCTTCGACAATGATGCGCGGGTCACTGGTTTCAAAAGGTTTATGCTGCAGCAGATGGTGCCAGATATGGGCGCGGTCGGCTTCGACTACGCGCGAAAGATCGTTTTCGTTGAACGTGCCGTCCATGACATGTCCTTTCCAAAATGCAGTGCCCGGCGGCGAAATCAGCCCTGTCCCGGGAAGTGTTTCCGATGGCCCAGATCACCTTGAAAGGTGCTTTGTAGATAGGGCCAGATCGCATCATCCCGTATCTCCAGAGCATACGCCAGAGTATTTTTACGGATTTGCACAGCCCTGTCTTTGTGGTGAAGTCTACCGGCACGAATTGGGAGGACCAGCGGATGTCAGGCACCAACATCTATACCCGCCATCTGGATAAAAGCGGCGCGAACTACACACCGTTGTCTCCGCTCAGCTTTATCGAAAGGACGGCTCAGGTTTATCCGGATTATCCGTCCGTGGTTTACGGTGATCGCAGGTATACGTGGGAGGAAACCTACTCGCGTTGCCGCCAGCTTGCCGGGGCGCTTGCGGCGCACGGAATCGGGCAGGGGGATACGGTGTCGATCATTGCGGCCAATCTGCCTGAAATGTACGAGGCGCATTTTGGCGTGCCAATGGCAGGGGCAGTGCTGAACGCGATCAACACCCGGCTGGATGCTCCGATCGTTGCGTTCATCCTGAACCATGCCGAAGCCAAGGTTCTGCTGGTGGATCCCGAGTTTTCGGGCGTGGTCAACGAGGCGTTGAAACAGGTCGATCACGAGGTTCTGGTCATCGACATTGAAGACCCAAGTTTTGCCGGTGGCGAAAAGATCGGATCAGTGACCTATGATGATTTTCTGGCCACAGGTGACCCGCATTACAATTGGTCGTTGCCGGCAGATGAATGGGACGCCATCACGCTGAACTATACCTCCGGTACGACCGGAAACCCGAAGGGCGTCGTCTACCACCACAGGGGTGCCGCCCTGAACGCGCAATCGGATATTCTGGACTGGGACATGCCGAAACACTCGGTGTATCTGTGGACCCTGCCGATGTTTCACTGCAACGGGTGGTGTTTTCCTTGGGCCATGGCGGCCAATGCCGGGGTTTCGGTCTGCCTGCGTGCAGTGCGGGATGAGCCGATCTATGCCGCGTTCCGAGAGGAGAAAGTAACCCATTTCTGCGGTGCCCCCATTGTTCTGAACATGCTGGCCAATGCCCCGGACCACCTCAAGGTTTTTGATCATCCCATCAAGGTGATGACCGCCGGTGCGCCGCCGCCCGCCGCCGTCATCGAAAAGATGGAGGCCATGGGCGTTGAAGTGACCCATGTTTACGGGCTGACCGAGACATATGGCCCTTCGGTTGTCTGTGCGTGGAAAGAGAAATGGAATGAGAGGGGCGCGGATGAACGCGCTGCGCTGAAGGTGCGGCAGGGTGTGAAATACACGGCGCTGTCCGGCCTGATGGTCGCGGATCCGGAAACACTGGAACCTGTTCCGGCCGATGGCGAAACCATGGGTGAGATTTTCATGCAGGGCAACGTCGTGATGAAAGGGTACCTGAAAAACCCGGATGCCACGGACAAGGCGTTCCGGGGTGGTTGGTTCGCTTCGGGCGATCTTGGGGTGATGCATCCCGACGGCTATGTCGCGCTGAAGGACCGATCCAAGGACATCATCATTTCGGGGGGCGAAAACATCTCATCCGTCGAGGTTGAGGGGATCCTTTACAAGCATCCCGCCGTGATGGAGGCGGCAGTGGTCGCGCGCCCGGATGACAAGTGGGGCGAAACACCCTGTGCATTTGTCGAACTGAAGCCGGGCAGGGAAGCAACTGAGGCTGAAATTATCACTTTCTGCCGGGACAACATGGCCCATTTCAAAACGCCCAAAACGGTAGTTTTCGGCGCATTGCCCAAGACTTCGACCGGCAAGATACAGAAATTCAAGCTGCGTGATCAGGCGCGAGGGCTTTCTTAGGTCCTGGCGTCATCGAATATTGACAGATCGAGAGGCAGCATCTCTCCCATCCAGATCGCGCGGTCACGGTGATCGCTCAGATGGTCGCCGGTCTCGGGGTGGGTAAATACGGTCAAACCCCTGCGGTTTATCATAAGCCAGGGAATGACCCGGTCGAATGCCTCCGGCGCAAAGCCCAATTGGCAACTCCACCGGGGGTGGGGGCCGACATTGCGCGCATGCATTCGGCCCACCTGAACGGGAAACAGGCGCGCGGCTTCTTCACAGACAAGCCGGGCGGTTTCCTGTGTATCTGCGTCAAAATAGACATGGGCGTGATAGCCGGTAATTTCAGTCATATAGGGCCTCGATCATCATTCATTGGCCAAAGTGTACCGGCTGCACGGCTTCCTAGCCATCCTTGCCAAACACACAGAGACTGTGCGCTGAATCAGGTTGGGGCGTGCGCGTCAGGATGTGCTGCTGCAAACGCCGGGTGTTTGGTGCACGCGGCCTCAACTTGCAGGATTCGGGGCATTCCGCTCAGGTCGACCTGCCAGCGGCGCGCATTGTACATCTGCGGCATCAGGCACAGATCGGCCAGACCGGGCGCGTCTCCGGTGCAATACGGGGATTGATCGAACCCGCCCAGCAGGTCTTCAAACGCCAGCAGACCGGGGCGAATGAAGTGACGCATCCAGTCCCCGGGCATGTCACCGGCCCCGCCGCTCAGCGTGGTGGCATGGCGCGCGACGGAAAGATTGCAGACGGGATGCAGGTCAACGGCAATGGAATGCGCCAGAGCCTGAACTTTGGCACGTTTGCCTGCGTCAGCTGGCAGCAGCCCCAGATTTCGCGTTTGATCCAGATATTCAAGGATTGCCAGAGACTGGGTCAGCCGCAGGCCGTCAATCTCCAGAACAGGAACGAAACCCTGTGGATTCCGGGCCAGGTGGGCTTTGGATTTATGTTCGCCCGCAACCAGATCGACGACTTCCGACCGATAGGGGATGCCAGCCAGATTAAGGGCGATCCGAACCCGGTAGCTGGCCGATGACCGCCAGTAGTCATAAAGAACGACGTTACTCATCCTCGTCTCCGCTGCCAAATCACCCCTGCTCCTTTTTTGCCCATGTGCTGAATTGGTTGAGGCCGTCCCTGACGGAGACCTGTGGGGACCAGTTCAGCAGGCGGCGTGCCTTCGAGATATCGGCCAGAGCATAGCGAATGTCGCCGGCGCGGAAATCGCCGGTGACTTGGACGC